>NZ_CP108101.1:2145193-2451649 GCF_036195325.1 Streptomyces sp. NBC_00234
GCCTGTCCCTCACGTTCCGCCTCCGCAAGCAGCAGTAACGAGCACAAGCCGAAGGCCCGGCCGGATCGCTCCGGCCGGGCCTTCGGCTTGTCCGCTACCCGACCACGCCACAGTTCAGCCCGTCCGGAGGGGAAACAACCGCCCCTTCCAGGCGCCCGGCACCCCCGCACTTCCGCCCCGCCCACGGCAAAGGGCCGGGCCCCGGGAAATCCCGGGGCCCGGCCCTTCAGCCTGCCGACGGCTACGCGCTCAGCGAGCGCGAACCGCTCAGTTGTCGTCCTCGTCGATCAGGAACCCGCGCATCGGCGACGGAGCCTGCTGCATCGGCTGCGGCGCCTGCGGCCGTACCGGTGCCATCGGCTGCGTCATCGCGGGCGACATCTGCTGCTGGCCACCGTACGAGGGCCCACCGCCCATGGACGGGTTGCCGCCCATCTGCTGGCCGGTGTGACCGCCGTGGTTGCCGCCCATGCCGTGACCCATCGCACCCGCACCGGCCGGAGCCAGCGAAGGCGACGGCGGCAGGGAAGCGGCCGCCGGCGTCCGCGGCGGAGCCAGCGAGTCGTCCGCCTGGGTCTCCAGCTGACGCAGCTGGCTCTCCAGGTAGGACTTCAGGCGGGTGCGGTACTCGCGCTCGAAGCCACGCAGGTCCTCGACCTTGCGCTCCAGCGTCGCGCGGGCCGACTCCAGCGAACCCATCGCCACGCGGTGCTTCTCCTGCGCGTCCCGCTCCAGGGCGTCAGCCTTGGCTCGCGCGTCGCGCTCCAGACCCTCGGCACGGCTGCGCGCCTCGCCGACGATCTTGTTGGCCTCGGAACGGGCCTCCGCGATCGCCTGGTCGGCGGTCTGCTGCGCGAGCGAGAGGACACGGGCGGCACTGTCGCCACCGGGGCCCTGCTGCTGCATCTGCGGCGGCTGCTGCATCTGCATCTGCTGCATCTGCTGCTGCTGCGGGTTGTGGCCACCCATGGGACCCATGGGGCCACCCTGCATCGGGCCGGGGCCGTGCGGGCCCTGCGGACCGGGACCGTGGCCACCCTGGGGGCCATGGCCGCTGGGACCGGCGGGCAGCTGAGGAGCGCCACCGGGCAGCTGGGGCGGGCCCATCTGCGGGGGCTGCTGCTGCACCGGCGGACCGGATATGGCGGCGGGAACGGGCGCGCCGGGACGATCCTGCGGCTCCGGCTTGCGCATGCCCTGCTGCTGCTGGTTCTGCGCGGCAGCGCGCGTGGCAGCGGCCAGCTTGGCGCGCAGGTCCTCGTTCTCGCGGAGCAGGCGCGTCAGCTCGGATTCGACCTCGTCGAGGAAGGCATCGACCTCGTCCTCGTCATAGCCTTCTCGGAGGCGGACGGTCGTGAACTGCTTGTTCCGCACGTCCTCGGGGGTCAGCGGCATCTCTTCTTCACCTCTACGTAGTCGTCGGCAGTCGGCAAGACCGTATCGCTCACAGCCTGATCACGATGCTGATCAGGATGTAGACGATGATCATCAGAACGAAGAAGGACAGGTCGAGTGCCACGCCCCCGAGACGCAGCGGCGGGATGACCCGCCGCAGAAGCTTGAGCGGTGGATCGGTGACTGTGTAGGTGGCCTCAAGAACGACCACCATCGCCTTGCCCGGCTGCCATGAACGTGCGAACTGGAACACGTAGTCCATGACCAGCCGGAAGATCAGCACGATGAGGAAACACATCAGCGCGATATAGACCACATCCAGTGCGACGCCCATAGCTCGCGCTTCCCTCTCCCCTGGCTCTCGTAGCTCCGGCCTCTCGGCCGGTTCGTTCCCGGTGTCGTGTTCTCAGCTCTGGTTGAAGAATCCGCCCTCTGCGATCCGGGCCTTGTCCTCCGCCGTGACATCGACGTTAGCAGGCGACAACAGGAACACCTTCTGCGTCACTCGTTCAATGCTGCCATGGAGACCGAAGACGAGTCCCGCGGCAAAGTCGACAAGTCGCTTCGCGTCCGTGTCGTCCATCTCCGTGAGATTCATGATCACCGGAGTGCCCTCACGGAAGTGTTCCCCGATGGTACGGGCCTCGTTGTAGGTCCGGGGGTGCAGCGTGGTGATGCGGTACGGCTCCCGCTCGGACACGACCTTGGGCATGATCACGGGTGCGTTCTTCTCCATGTTCGGGCGTTCAGGTGTGATGGATGCCACGGGTGCGATTCGGGCGGGTCGTCCGCTTTCAGCGGGGAGCTGAACCGGCTCCCGCTGCGCGGGCGGCTGTACTACTCGTACCGGTTCGTCCCGTTCGCGCTCGCGTTCCCGCTCCACCTGATGCGCGGGCTGATGCCGCCGCCGGTCCCGCTCGGGCTCCGGCTCGGGTTCGAATTCATCGTCGGGGTCGAACCCCGGACCGTCGTACCCATCGTCCTCCACGAGGCCGAGGTAGACCGCCATCTTGCGCATCGCGCCGGCCATGCTCTGAGTCCTCCGCTCTGTGGTGGATCGGCATTCGTCACCAAGTGCCCGCGATCCACTGTGGCCTGACCGCCTTGGGCGGAAATGACCATATTTTCTGCTGTGGTCCGACTTGCTTCGCGACGTTACCCGAGGCTGGGTCGGACTCCGAGTACCGCCGTACCGACGCGTACATGTGTCGCTCCGGCCGCCACCGCGTCCTCGAGATCCGAACTCATCCCTGCGGAGACCATGTTCGCAGCCGGATGGTCCGCGCGCAGGCGGGATGAGATTTCCATCAGCCGATCGAAGGCGGCCCGTTGGCGGCCCGCGTACGGACCGGCGAGCGGGGCGACCGTCATCAGACCGTCGAGCCTGAGTCCGGGAGCCCCGTCCACCGCCGCGGCCAACTCCCCGATCCCGTCCGGCGCGACGCCGCCCCGGTCTCCCCGCTCACCGCTCCCGGCGTCGAGCGCGACCTGGATGAGACATCCGAGTTCGCGCCCTTCGCGCACGGCCGCCGCCGAGAGGGACGACACCAGCTTGGTGCGGTCCACCGACTGCACGACATCGGCATAACTCACCACAGAACGAACCTTGTTCGTCTGCAATTGTCCGACAAAGTGCCACGTGAGCGACAGATCCGCACAAGCGGCGGCTTTGGGGGCCGCGTCCTGGTCGCGATTCTCGGCGACGTGCCGCACACCGAGTCCGTGCAGGATCCGCACATCGCTCGCGGGATAGGTCTTGGTGACCACGACGAGAGTGACTTCCTCCCGCTTGCGACCGGCCGCGGCACAGGCGGAAGCAATGCGTTCCTCCACCTGTGCCAGATTTGCTGCGAGTTGAGCCCTGCGTTCCGTCATGTCCTATCAGTCCAACCAGACATATCCGGCGAGCCGCCCGGTGGTGCGGTCGCGGCGGTACGAGAAGTGATCGCCCGATTCCAGTGTGCAGAACGGGGAACGGTGCCGGTCGCCCACACCGAGACCGTCGAGCTGGGAGTGGACTCCGGCGGTGACGTCCACGGCCGGTGTTCCCCAGCTGGTCTCGGACCACGAGGCGGGAACCGCCTCGGCGACCTCGGCCCGCATCGGCGCCGGAACCTCGTAACACCGTCCGCAGACGGCCGGTCCGGTGTGGGCGCTGATCCGGGACGGTTCGGCGCCGAGAGCGATCATGGCCTCGACCGCGGCCGGAACGACTCCGGCGACCAGACCCGGGCGGCCGGCGTGCGCCGCGGCCACGACTCCCGCGACCGGGTCCGCGAGCAGAACCGGCGTGCAGTCGGCGGTGAGGACGGCGAGGGCGAGTCCGCGCCTGGCGGTCACCACCGCGTCCACCGCCGGGATGTCCGCGGTCCCGCCCCAGGGGCCGTCGACCACGGCCACGTCCCGTCCGTGCACCTGGTTCATCCAGACGACCTGCGCCGGGTCGAGACCGAGGGAACGGGCCGCGCGCTCGCGGTTGGCACGTACGGCGGCGGGGTCGTCCCCGACCGCGCCACCGAGATTGAGCTCCTCGTACGGAGCGGCGCTCACCCCGCCCCACCTGTCGGTGAAGGCGAAATGGGCGCCGCTTCCCGCCGAGAACACTGCGGGCACTGCGTCGTGCGGACCTATCACTTCAAGAAGTCCGGAACATCCAGCTCTTCGGCCTGGGTGTCCTGGTACGGACGGGCCGTCGGGACGTGCGGCGGCGAGACCGGCGGAAGCGGGTTCTCGTTCGCCACCGGTGCGGGCTCGGCCTGCACCGGGGACTCCTCGCGCGAGGGCACGGAACCCAGTCCGCCCGTCTGACGGGCGGGCTCGGCGGCCCGGGCCGGCGCAGCCGGCTCCTCGCGCTTGGTGGAGTTGGCGCTCAGGACGTTCTCGCGACGGGCCGGCGGCTGTCCGCCGTCGAACCCGGCGGCGATCACGGTGACCCGGACCTCGTCGCCCAGCGCGTCGTCGATGACGGCGCCGAAGATGATGTTCGCCTCCGGGTGGGCCGCCTCGCTCACCAGCTGCGCGGCCTCGTTGATCTCGAAGAGACCGAGGTCGCTGCCGCCGGAGATGGAGAGCAGGACGCCACGGGCGCCGTCGATGGACGCCTCCAGGAGCGGCGAGGAGATCGCCATCTCCGCGGCGGCCACCGCGCGGTCGTCGCCGCGGGCCGATCCGATACCCATGAGCGCCGATCCGGCCTCGGACATGACCGACTTGACGTCGGCGAAGTCGAGGTTGATCAGACCCGGGGTCGTGATGAGGTCGGTGATGCCCTGGACGCCCGAGAGCAGCACCTGGTCGGCCGACTTGAACGCGTCGAGCACGCTGACCTGGCGGTCCGAGATGGACAGCAGTCGGTCGTTGGGAATGACGATGAGGGTGTCGACCTCTTCGCGGAGTTCGGCGATGCCGTCCTCCGCCTGGTTCGCGCGTCGCCGGCCCTCGAACGTGAACGGGCGGGTGACCACGCCGATCGTCAGGGCGCCGAGCGAGCGCGCGATGTTGGCGACGACGGGTGCGCCGCCTGTGCCGGTGCCGCCGCCTTCTCCTGCGGTGACGAAGACCATGTCGGCCCCCTTGAGGACCTCCTCGATCTCCTCACGGTGGTCTTCTGCCGCCTTGCGACCGACGGCCGGGTTTGCCCCGGCGCCGAGGCCACGGGTGAGTTCACGGCCGACGTCCAGTTTGACGTCGGCGTCGCTCATCAACAGGGCTTGCGCATCAGTGTTGATCGCGATGAACTCGACGCCCTTGAGACCGACCTCGATCATTCGGTTGATGGCATTGACACCACCGCCGCCGACACCGATGACCTTGATGACTGCGAGGTAGTTCTGCGGTGCTGCCACGTCGAAGGCCTCTCGCCTCGAGTTACGTGTCGTCGCGTTGCGGTGATTCCGCCGCGACGACGGATGCCGATTGGGACGGTCCGAACGCCGACCCGAACCCTAACGTTGAAGTTTAGGGTTACCAGTGTGTCTGCTTCTTGGACTCTTCCGAACAGGACACTAAGTCGACAAGTGGCGCACGTTCAACGAACACGCCGAACCTCCCGTTTTTCTTTTCACCCTATGTGATCACCCGTAGCGCTGACCAACCAGGGTGCTGGCCAGGCCAAACGTGCGTCAACTGTCCGATACGGCCGGGGCGATGGGTGCACTCACGTCGAAGTGCCCCGCTTTGGGAGCGGCTTTCATGAGAGCGGTGAGGACTCTTGCCTTCACCGGCCCGTCTTCACCACTGCCCCAGTTCACCGCGCGCCCCCGGGTGAGTTCCAGGGAGATCGAGTCGAACGAGGTGACCCGTACGACCCTGGTGTCCCTGGCGACGCTTCCCGGCAGTTCACCGGCGACCCGGACCGCTTCCCGCACCAGCCGGTCACTGCCGAAGCGGCGGAGGCTCGCGGACTGATCAGGTGTCAATTCCAGCAGAGGCACGCCCGGGGGCGCTTTGTCCACCGTTGCGAAGCGAACGCCTTTCGCGTCCACTTCGATGAACTTTGCGCCCTTTTCCACCAGCAGAACCGGTTTCCGTTCGGTCACTTTAAGTCCGATGTCGTGCGGCCATGACCGTACGACATCCACGGAATCGATACGAGGCAACTTCTGGCGCAACCTGTTGGCCATCGCATCGGTGTCGACGGAAATCAGCGGCGCCCCGATCGGCGCCGCGGCGGCGTCCTTCACCTCGGCCTCTGTCAGCACCTCGACACCGGTGATCCGTACCTGTTCGGCCCGTAGCCACGAAGAGCCGTAGAGCAGCCAGATTCCGCCTGCGGTGAGCAGGGCCACGAGCACCGCGATCAGGATCAGCAGCGTTCGACGACTGATCCGCTGCCCCTCGGGGCCGATGTGCGGCGGCCTGGCGGGGGTGTCCGCCTGCTGCCCTGAACCGCGCTGGGCGGTCGTCGGTCCGGCCACGCTCGCTCCTTAGCCGGACCCGGGGCGCACGCCCCGGGTCCTGCACCGCCTCACGCCTGGCGGCGTGCGGCAATCGCCTCGTACACCATGCCGACGAGCAGGTCGTCGGCGTCCCGCCGTCCGAACTCCGCCGCGGCGCGGGACATCTCGTACAGCCGGTGCGGGTCCGACAGCACCGGGAGGACGTTGCCCTGCACCCACTCGGGGGTGAGCGCCGCGTCGTCCACCAGGAGACCGCCGCCCGCGTTGACCACTGGCTGGGCGTTGAGCCGCTGTTCGCCGTTGCCGATCGGCAACGGGACGTAGGCGGCGGGAAGCCCGACGGCGGAGAGCTCGGCGACGGTCATCGCGCCGGCACGACAGAGCATCATGTCGGCCGCGGCGTACGCGAGGTCCATCCGGTCCACGTACGGTACCGGGATGTACGGCGGCATCCCGGGCATGTTGTCGATACGCGGCAATTCGTTCTTCGGGCCGACCACATGGAGGATCTGGATCCCGGAGCGCTGGAGCAGGGGCGCGACCCGCTGGACCACCTCGTTGAGGTGACGGGCGCCCTGCGAACCGCCGGAGACCAGCAGCGTCGGCAGGTTCGGGTCGAGCCCGAAGGCGGCACGTGCCTCGGGGCGGACCCTGGCCCGGTCGAGGGTGGCGATGGTGCGCCGCAGCGGGATGCCGATGTAGCGGGCACCGCGGAGCTTGCTGTCCGGGGTGGAGACGGCGACCCCGTGCGCGTAACGCGAGCCGATCTTGTTGGCCAGGCCCGGGCGGGCGTTGGCCTCGTGGACGACGATCGGCACCCCGGCGCGCTTGGCGGCGAGGTAGCCGGGCAGCGCCACGTAGCCGCCGAAGCCGACGACACAGTCCGCCTTGGTGCGCTCCAGGATCTGCTCGGCGGCCTTGATCGTGCCGCGCAGCCGTCCCGGGACAGTGATCAGTTCGGGGGTGGGCTTACGGGGCAGCGGCACAGCCGGGATCAGCGCCAGTTCGTACCCCCGCTCGGGTACGAGCCTGGTCTCGAGACCGCGTTCCGTGCCGAGGGCAGTGATTCCCACGGTCGGGTCCTGCCTGCGCAGGGCATCTGCGAGGGCAAGCGCGGGCTCGATGTGGCCGGCGGTCCCCCCACCGGCGAGTACGACATGCACCGAAATTCACCGCTCTCCGGACGGACGCTTCTTGACGCGCCGTCTCATCGTCTTCCATCTCACCCCGGGCCTCCGCATGGCCAGGGCCGCTTTCGCCGCGGGATCGTCTCGCGCGAAGGCGATCATGAGCCCGACAGCGAACATCGTCGGCAGCAGGGCCGACCCCCCGTAAGAGAACAGCGGGAGCGGGACACCGGCGATCGGCAACAGGCCGAGCACCGCACCGATGTTGATCACGGCCTGCACCGTGATCCAGGTGGTCACGCCTCCCGCGGCGTACCTCACGAAGGGGTCCTCCGTGCGTCCGGCCACGCGGATACCCGCATAGCCTAGAGCCGCGAAGAGGGCGAGTACCGACAGCGTCCCCGCCAGCCCCAGTTCCTCCCCCGTGATGGCGAAGATGAAGTCGGTGTGCGGTTCAGGTAGTTGGCCCCATTTTTCCACACTCGCACCCAGCCCGGAACCGAACCATCCGCCGGACGCCAGAGCGTAGATTCCGTGTACGGCCTGCCAGCAGGAGCCACCGGGACCGGGCTCGCTCGCACCCATGCAGTCCAGTCGCGCCATACGGTTGGGGCTGGTCTTGATGAGCATCAGGCCGATGGCCGACGCGACGGCGAGCACCCCTACGAACAGCCGGGTGGGCGCACCGGCCAGCCAGAGCAGGCCGAACAGGATCGCGGTGAGAATCATCGCAGTTCCCATGTCGCCGCCGAGCATGATCAGCCCGAGGAGCATGAACGCGACCGGGACGAGCGGCACGAGCATGTGCTTCCACTGGTTCAGCAGCCGCTTGTCCTGTTTGCGGGCCAGCAGGTCGGCACCCCAGAGGATCAGGGCGAGCTTGCCGAACTCACTGGGCTGGAGCTGGAAGGGGCCGCCCAGGTAGAGCCAGTTCTGGTTGCCGCCCCTCGCCATCCCTATCCCCGGCACCTGGACCAGGACCATCAGGAAGACGGTGACCATGAGCAGGGGGTAGGCGAGGGCCCGGTGGAGTTTCACGGGCATCTTCGAGGCGATCAGCATCAGTCCGGCCCCGATGACGGCGGCGAGGAACTGCTTGCGGAAGAAGAAGGTGGCCGGCTGGTCGTAGTCCAGCGCCTTGATCATCGAGGCGGAGTAGACCATCACCAGGCCGAGCACGGTGATCAGCAGGCTGGAGCCGAGGATCAGGTAGTAGGCGGTCAGAGGGCGGTCCCAGGCCCGGCGTGCCTGCTCGTAGAGCCGACGGACGCCGCCGGCGCGGGGCCGGCGGGGGCCTCCGGACGCCCGGCGGGCCGGAGCGGTCACCCGTGAGCGGTCCCGGCTTCGCACGGAGCTCTGTTCGGCCGGCATTGTCGCTGTCCCCTCCACTGCTCGTGCCCGGGGCTGTCGCCGGGCCCGGGGGCCGCGGCCCTGCGGCCGGTGGCCCGGTTTCCCGGTTTCCCGGACAGTACGGCGCGGAGACCGGGCCCGTCAGGCGCTCTCGGCCGCGAGCGTGCGGACCGCGTCCGCGAACGCCTCGCCCCGCTTGTTGTAGTTGACGAACATGTCCATCGAGGCGCAGGCCGGGGCCAGCAGTACGGTGTCGCCCGGCCGGGCGAGCTCTGCCGCTTCCCTGACCGCCTCGGACATCGCCCCAGTGTCGGTCCGGGCCAGGTCGACCACCGGTACCTCGGGCGCGTGTCGCGCCAGGGCTTCGCGGATCAGCTGCCGGTCGGCACCCATCAGCACGACGCCGCGCAGCCGCTTCGCCGCCCCGCTCACCAGCTCGTCGAAGGTGGCGCCCTTGGCGAGGCCGCCGGCGATCCAGACGATCGGGTCGTAGGCGGCGAGCGACGCCTCGGCGGCGTGGGTGTTGGTGGCCTTGGAGTCGTCGATGTACGCCACCGACGCGATGTCCGCGACGTGCTCGATGCGGTGGGGGTCCGGGCGGAAGGCGCGCAGTCCGTCGCGTACCGCCGTCGGTTCCACGCCGAAGGCGCGGGCGAGGGCCGCCGCCGCGAGGGCGTTGGCGATGTTGTGCGGGGCCGGCGGGTCGATGTCGCCGACCTCGGCGAGTTCCTGGGCCTGCTTCTGCCGGTTGGCCACGAAGGCCCGGTCGACGAGGATCCCGTCGACGACGCCGAGCTGCGAGGGGCCGGGGGTGGCGAGCGTGAAGCCGATGGCCCGGCAGCCCTCTTCGACGTCGGCCTCGCGCACCAGGTCCTCGGTCGCCGGGTCGGCGACGTTGTAGACGCAGGCGACGGTGTTGCCCTCGTAGACCCGGCCCTTGTCGGCTACGTACGCCTCCATGGAGCCGTGCCAGTCGATGTGGTCCGGGGCGAGGTTGAGTACGGCCGCGGAGTGGGCGCGCACCGAGGGCGCCCAGTGCAGCTGGTAGCTGGAGAGTTCGACGGCCAGGACGTCGTACGGCTTCTCGTCCAGGACCGCGTCCAGCAGGGAGACGCCGATGTTGCCGACGGCAGCCGTCCGCAGCCCGGCCGCTTCGAGGATCGAGGCGAGCATCCGTACGGTCGTGGTCTTGCCGTTGGTGCCGGTGACCGCGAGCCACGGGGCCGGCTTCCTGCCGTCCAGGCCCCGCAGCCGCCAGGCGAGTTCGACGTCGCCCCATACGGGGACGTCCGCCTCGGCGGCTGCGAGGAAGAGCGGCTTGTCGGGCTTCCAGCCCGGGGCCGTGACGATCAGCTCGGTGGACTCGGGCAGGGTCGCCCCGTCGCCGAGGCGCACGGTGATCCCGAGCGCCTCCAGCTCGGCGGCCTGGGTACGGGAGCGCTCGTCGTCGCCGTCGTTGACAACGGTGACCAGTGCCCCGAGTCCGTGCAGGACACGCGCAGCGGGGATACCGCTGACGCCGAGCCCGGCGACCGTGACGTGCTTGCCCTGCCAGTCCACGTTGCTCACTTCTTGGCTGCCCATCCCGCGTAGAAGAGGCCGAGGCCGACGATCACGCACATGCCCTGGATGATCCAGAAGCGGACCACGACAAGGACTTCGGACCACCCCTTGAGTTCGAAGTGGTGCTGGAGCGGAGCCATACGGAAGACGCGCTTGCCGGTCATCTTGAACGAGCCGACCTGGATGACCACGGACATGGTGATCATCACGAAGAGGCCGCCGAGGAGGGCGAGCAGGAACTCCGTACGGGAGCAGATCGCCAGACCGGCGAGGGCTCCGCCGAGTGCGAGCGAACCGGTGTCGCCCATGAAGATCTTGGCGGGCGAGGTGTTCCACCACAGGAAGCCGAAGCAGGCACCCATCAGGGCGGAGGCCACGACCGCGAGGTCGAGTGGGTCACGCACTTCGAAACAGGCACTGGGGTTGGTCAGGGTGTCCGCGTTGGCGCAGGACTCCTGGAACTGCCACAGCCCGATGAAGGTGTACGCACCGAAGACCATCACCGACGCACCGGTGGCCAGGCCGTCCAGACCGTCCGTCAGGTTCACGCCGTTGGACATGGCGAGAATCATGAACAGCGCCCAGACGCAGAAGAGCACCGGGCCGATGGACCAGCCGAAGTCCTCGACGAACGACAGCCGGGTGGATGCAGGGGTGTTGCCGCGGGCGTCGGCGAACTGGAGCGACAGCACCGCGAAGGCGATACCGACGATCAGCTGGCCGGCCATCTTCGCCTTGGCCCGCAGGCCCAGCGAACGCTGCTTGACGATCTTGATGTAGTCGTCGAGGAAGCCGACCAGACCCATGCCCGCCATCAGGAAGAGCACCAGCACGCCGGAGAAACGCATCTCCTCGCCGGTGATCACCTTGGCCAGGACGTACGCGATGATCGTCGCCAGGATGAAGGCGATACCACCCATGGTGGGCGTGCCCTGCTTGCTGCCGTGGCTGCGCGGGCCATCGTCCCGGATGAACTGCCCATAGCCCTTGCGGGCCAGGAGTTTGATCAGCAGCGGAGTACCGACCAGGGTCAGGAAGAGCCCGATGGCCCCTGCGAAGAGGATCTGCCTCATCGGACGGCGACCTCGCCCTCGGTCGAGTTCTCCAGCAGTGCCAGGGCGACCTTCTCCAGGCCGACCGACCGGGACGCCTTCACCAGCACGACGTCTCCCGGGCGCAGTTCACTGCGCAACAGGTCGACGGCCGCCTGTGCGTCGGACACGTGCACCGACTCCTCACCCCACGAACCCTCGTTATATGCGCCCAGTTGCAGCCAGGAGGCTTCTCTTCCTCCGACTGCGACGAGCTTGCTGACGTTGAGCCGGACGGCGAGCCGTCCGACAGCGTCGTGCTCGGCGAGCGACGCGTCACCGAGCTCGGCCATCTGACCGAGCACCGCCCACGTACGCCCCCCTCCGGCCCGTGAGGCTTTGCCCATGGCAGCCAGCGCACGGAGTGCGGCTCTCATGGATTCGGGGTTCGCGTTGTAGGCGTCATTGACGACCGTCACACCGTCCGGACGCTCGGTGACCTCCATGCGCCAGCGGGAGAGGGTGCCCGCCTCGGAGAGCGCATCGGCGATCTCAGTCACGGACATGCCCAACTCATGGGCGACGGCGGCCGCGGCGAGCGCGTTCGACACGTGGTGCTCACCGTACAGGCGCAAGGTCACGTCGCTGCACCCGGTGGGTGTGTGGAGCTCGAAAGCGGGGCGCCCATTCTCCGTCAGGCGGACATTCTCTCCCCGTACGTCCGCATCCGCGGCCTCTCCGAAGAGCAGCACCCGGGCTTTTGTGCGGGAAGCCATGGCCCGTACAAGGGGGTCGTCGGCGTTGAGGACGGCGACGCCGCCCTCCGCCGCGGAGGGCAGGGACTCCACGAGCTCGCCCTTGGCCTCGGCGATCGTCTCGCGGCTGCCGAACTCGCCGATGTGCGCGGTGCCGACGTTGAGGACCAGGCCGATCCGCGGGGGTGTGAGGCCAGTGAGGTAGCGGATGTGGCCGACTCCGCGGGCGCCCATTTCGAGGACAAGGTGCTGGGTCAGGTCGGTGGCGCGGAGTGCGGTGAGCGGCAGGCCGAGCTCGTTGTTGAACGAGCCCGGCGTCCAGACGGTGGGGGCCTTGCGCTCCAGGAGCTGGGCGATCAGGTCCTTGGTCGAGGTCTTGCCAGCCGAGCCGGTGAGCGCGACGACGGTGGCCCCGAGGCGCCCGACGACGGCGCGGGCGAGTGCGCCGAGCGCCGCCTCGACGTCGTCGACGACGATCGCCGGAACACCGACGGGGCGGGCGGCCAGCACTGCTGCCGCGCCCGCCTCGACGGCG
This sequence comes from Streptomyces sp. NBC_00234, assembly GCF_036195325.1. Classification (NCBI taxonomy): domain Bacteria; kingdom Bacillati; phylum Actinomycetota; class Actinomycetes; order Kitasatosporales; family Streptomycetaceae; genus Streptomyces; species Streptomyces sp. NBC_00234. The sequence continues at coordinate 2,157,848 of NZ_CP108101.1, forward strand.
CGCTGCGCGAAGTCGTGGCCGTCGACCCGCTCGCCCGGCAGGGCGACGAACAGGCTGCCTTGCTTCACCTCCCGGGAGTCGATGACGACCGGCCCGTCGACGATGACTGCCGGATCGGGTATGTCGTGCGACTGCCCGCCGACGATTTCGGCGATCTCGGTGAGGGAAAGGGTGATCACTTGGTCATCCCTGACTGTTGTTCTCGTGGGTGTGGGCGCGGTCCGCGGCGCCCTCGGAGGCGTCCTCGGTGCTCTCGCGGCCCATGGAGCGCGCGATGGCGGCGCGCAGGACCTTGCGGTCGTCGAAGGGGCGTACCACTCCGTGGATGTCCTGGCCCTGCTCGTGTCCCTTGCCCGCGACGAGGACGGTGTCGCCCGGCTCGGCGCGGGCGACGGCCGCGGCGATGGCCGCGGCCCGGTCGGCGTCGACGAGGACGTCACCGCGCTCGTGGACGGGGACCTCGGCGGCGCCCGAGAGCATCGCGGCGAGGATGGCCAGGGGGTCCTCGGAGCGGGGGTTGTCGGAGGTCAGTACGGCGGTGTCGGCGAGGCGGGCCGCCGCGGCGCCCATCGGGACGCGTTTGGTGGTGTCCCGGTCGCCGCCGCAGCCGAGGACGATGTGGACCCTGCCCTCGGTGACCTTGCGCAGCGAGCGCAGGACGGACTCGACCGCGTCGGTCTTGTGGGCGTAGTCGACGACGGCGAGGTACGGCTGGCCGGCGTCCACGCGCTCCAGCCGGCCGGGGACGCCGGGAACGGCCGCGACACCGTCGGCGGCGATCTGCGGGTCGACGCCCGCGACGGCCAGGGTGACGATCGCGGCGAGGCTGTTGGCGACGTTGAACGGGCCGGGCAGCGGGGCCTTGGCACTGATCCGCTCACCCTTGGGACCGACGACCACGAAGGTGCTGTCCTGCGGGCCGACCTCGACGTCCTCGGCACGCCAGTCGGCGTCCGGGTGGCCCTCGGCGGAGAAGGAGACGACCGGGACGGTCGCCTCGTCGATCAGCCTGCGGCCGTACTCGTCGTCGAAGTTGACGACGCCCAGACGGCTGCGGTGCGGGGTGAAGAGCTGCGCCTTGGCCTGGAAGTAGTCCTCCATCCCGGAGTGGAACTCCATGTGCTCCGGGCTGAGGTTGTTGAAGACGGCGACGTCGAAGACGCAGCCGTCGACCCGGCCGAGCACCAGGGCATGGCTGGAGACCTCCATGGCGACCGCTTCGGTGCCGCGTTCGCGCATGACCGCGAACAGGGCCTGGAGGTCGGTGGCCTCGGGGGTGGTGCGCTCGGACTTGATGCGCACGTCGCCGATCCGCATCTCGACGGTGCCGATCAGCCCGGTGTTGCGGCCGGCCCCGCGCAGCCCGCCCTCGACGAGGTACGCCGTGGTGGTCTTGCCGGACGTTCCGGTGATCCCGATCTGGAGCAGGGCGGCGCCCGGCCGCCCGTAGATCTCCGCGGCGATTTCGCCCATCCGGCCCCGCGGGTCCTCGGTGACGAGGACCGGGACTCCGGTGGCGGCGGCGCGCTCGGCGCCCGCCGCGTCGGTGAGGACCGCCGCCGCTCCGAGCCCCGCGGCCTGGGCGGCGAAGTCGGCTCCGTGGAAGCGGGCACCGGGCAGGGCGGCGTAGACGTCGCCCGGGCGCACGGCCCGCGAGTCGTGCGTGATGCCGGTGACCTCGCCGGACCCGGGTGGTTCGACACCGAGCATGGCTGCCAGCTGGCCGAGGGAGGTGGGCCGGAGCCGGTCCGGTCGGGGCGCTCCCGGGTAGCTCACAGGCGCGTCCTTCTGGGTGTTCTGGGACTGATCAGGGTGGGGCACGGCGGTGAGCGTACCGGGCTCACCCGGCCTCTCGCGAAGCGAGGGGCCGGGGTCGCGGTACTTCTCGTTCCGGTTCCCGGGGTCAGGGGTGATCGTTGTCACTGAGGGTTCCCTCGGGGCTACTGCGAATCGTGAGCCCGGCCAGGACCCGCAGCGCCCGCCTTGTCACTCGCCGGGCTTGAAGGACACCGGCAGCCGGGCGGGCTTGCTGCCGGACGGTGCGGTCTGGAGCGACTTGAGCGCGAACTCCATGACCTTCTTGTAGATCGGACCGCAGGTCTGGCCGCCGAAGTAGCTGCCCTTGGTGGGGTTCTGGATCGCGCAGTAGACGGTGACCTGCGGGTCGTCGGAGGGCGCGAAGCCCGCGAAGGACGCGGTGTAGCCGTGGTAGCCGCCGCGGTCCGGGTCGACACGGTTGGCCGTGCCGGTCTTGCCCGCGACCCGGTAGCCCGGGATCGCCGCCTTGGTCCCGGTGCCCTCGTGGTCGTCGACCACGGACTCGAGCATGACCGCCAGCGTCTTGGCCGTCTTGCGGCTGACCACCCGGGTCTGTTCGGGGACGGGCGCGGCGGTGTATCCGCCGTCCGCGTCCTTGGTCCCGCGCACGAGGCTGGGTGCGATCCGGACCCCTCCGTTGGCGATCGTCGAGTAGACCGATGCCGCCTGCATGGCGTTCAGGGAGAGACCCTGGCCGAACGGGATCGTGAACTGCTGCGAGGTCGACCAGTCCTGCGGCTTCGCGAGGAGACCGGGCGACTCGCCGGGGTAGCCGAGCCCCGTGACGGAGCCGAGCCCGAATTTGCGCAGATACGAGTACAGGACCTTGTTGGACTCGGCCTGGGTCTTCCCGAGCTGACCGGTCGCCAGGATGGTGCCGATGTTGCTGGACTTGGCCAGTACGCCGTTGAGCGTGAGGTACCAGGTGGGGTGGTCGACGTCGTCCCTGAACAGCCGGTCACCGCGGTGGAGCCGGTTGGGGACCGTGACGTGGGTGTCGGGCGTGGCGGCCCCCTCCTCCAGTACGGCGGCCATGGACATGACCTTGCTGGTGGAGCCGGGCTCGTACACGTCCTGGAGTGCCGCGTTGCCCAGGGTGGCGGCGTTGACCTGCGAGAGGTCGTTCGGGTCGTACCCGGGGGCGTTGGCCATGGCCAGCACCTCGCCGGTCCGTGTGTTCTGGACGATCACGTAACCGCGGTCCGCCTTGGACTTCTTGACCTGGTCGGCGATGGCCCGCTGGGCAGCCCACTGGATGTCGCGGTCGATGGTGAGCTCGATGTCGGCGCCGGGCACGGCCGGGACTTCCCTGGCACCGGCCGTCGGCACGCGCCGGCCGCCGGAATGGGCGTACCGGATCTTGCCGTCCTGTCCGGCGAGCTCCGTCTCGAGCTTCGATTCGAGGCCGCCGCCGCCCTTGCCCTCGGCGTTGACGAATCCGAGTATTCCGGCGGCCAGGTCACCGTTCGGATAGACCCGCCTGGTGGTGGGCTCCTGGAGCACTCCGGCCAGCACGTTGGCGCCCGGGCCTCCGTTGGCCCGATCCTCCTCGGCCTTCTCGGCGAAGACGGACTTGAGGTCCTTGATCTGCTTCCAGACCTGCGGGGTCTGCCTGGTCGCCAGCAGCGTGTAGCGGCTCTTGGGGGTCGACAGCTTCTTCGTCAGCTCGTCGACGTCCTTGCCGAGGATCGGAGCGAGGAGCGCGGCGGCCTGCTGGGGCGCGTCCGGGGCCTTGCTGTCCTCGGGGGTGAACATCTTGGGGTCGGCGGTGATGTTGTGCGCGTCGACGCTGGTGGCCAGCGCGATCCCGTTGCGGTCGGTGATCTCGCCGCGCTCGGCGGCGACCGTGTACTCGAGGTAGCGGTTCTCCTCGGCCTTGGCCGCGTACGCGCTGGCGTCGACGGCCTGGACCTGGAGGAGCCGGACGACGAAGGCCAGCATGACGAGCGTCAGGGCGAGGCTGACCAGCCGCAGACGCGGGCGCGGGCTGCCGAGGCGGAGGGAGCGCGGGGCGCCGGTGCGCTGCGCGCCGGCGCGTGGCCGCCCGGAGGAGGGGCGTGGCCTGCGGGCGCCTGGCCGCGGGCGGCCCGAGCCGCCCGCCGCGTTACGGGGGCGTGCCGGGCCGGGTACGCGGCGGCGCGGCGGTTCCTTGGACGACACTGCGTCACCTGCCGGGGCTCGTCGTGGGCGGGGTCTCTGCTGCGGACTCGGACTCTGGTTCGGCGGGGGCCTGCCGCTGGGCTCCGGGGGTCCCGGAGGTCCGGGCGGTCGGGGTCCCGGAGGCTCCGGGGGAAGGCTGCGCGGAGGCGGACTGCGAGGCCGACGGGTCCGGCGAGGCGTCGGCGGAGGAAGCGGAGGAGCTGGGCGAGCTGTCGGGCGCGGGCTCCACCGGTTTCGGCGCGACGGTGGGCGTGGGCTCGGCGGTGGCCTCCACGGGATTGCCCCGTACCGTGCCGTCCGGGTCCAGGAAGGCGGGGCTGCCGCCCGGCACCATGCCCAGTTCCCTGGCGCGCCGTTCCAGGGCGTCCGGCTCGGAGTAGCTGTCGACGTCCCGCTGAAGGGCCTGCTGCTCGTCGGTGAGCTCCGTGGTCTCCCGCTTCAGATCGGTCAGCCTGATCGACCCTTCGTTGAGGGACGAGTTCAGCAGGAGCAGCGTGATCAGACCGCCGCCGAGGAGCAGAACGACCAGCAGGACGAAGGGGGTACGGGCCGCGTTACTGGGCCCCGACGGCATCAGCCGGGCGAGCCGCGCGGCCCGCCCCTTCAACTGTTCGGCCGGTTTGGTCACGGCATCGCCTCGGACGTACCCGGTGCCGGGCCGGCCGGAGCGGAGTCGCTCATCGCTCCTCCTCGCGGATGCGCTGAGCGCCGCGCAGCCGCGCGGGGGCGGCACGCCGGTTCTCGGCGACCTCCTCCTCCGTGGGCAGCTCCGCGCCACGGGTCAGCAGCTTCAGCCGCGGCTGGTAGCGCTCGGGCACGACGGGCAGGCCGGGGGGCGCCGTGTTGGCGGCGCCGGCCGCGAAGACCTGCTTGACCAGCCGGTCCTCCAGCGAGTGGTACGAGAGAACGGCGATACGGCCGCCGACGGCGAGGGACGAGACCGCTGCCGGGATGGCCCGCTCCAGGACGGTGAGCTCACCGTTGACCTCGATGCGCAGGGCCTGGAAGGTGCGCTTGGCCGGGTTCCCGCCGGTCCGCTTGGCGGCCTGCGGCAGCGCGTCACGGATCAGCTCGACGAGGCGGGCGCTGTTGGTGAACGGCTCCTTCTCGCGCTCGCGCACGACGGCGGAGACGATCCGCTTGGCCTGCTTCTCCTCGCCGTACGCACGCAGGATCCGTACGAGTTCGCCGGGCGGATAGGTGTTGAGCACCTCGGCGGCGCCGATCCCGGTCGTCTGGTCCATGCGCATGTCGAGGGGTGCGTCCTGGGCGTACGCGAATCCCCGGTCCGCCTCGTCCAACTGCATCGAGGACACACCGAGGTCGAAGAGCACGCCCTGGACCTTGGGGATGCCCAGCCGGTCGAGGACCTCGGGCAGTTCGTCGTAGACGGCGTGCACCAGGGTGGCGCGGTCGCCGTACGGGGCGAGACGCTCGCCGGAGAGGCGGAGCGCCTCCTTGTCGCGGTCGAGTGCGATCAGCCGGGCCGTGGGGAACGCGGCGAGGAGCGCCTCGCTGTGTCCGCCGAGGCCGAGGGTGCAGTCGACGACCACCGGCGGCCGGGGGCCCGGGGCTTCCAGAGCCGGGGCCAACAGGTCCAGGCATCGCTGGAGCATCACCGGGACGTGTCGGGTCTGGCTCATGCGCCCTCTCAGGCTCGGATCATGCGCGGCTGCCCGTGCGGCCTGGTCCCCGCCCGCTCAGAAGGGGAGGTCCACCGGCGCCGGGGAAGGAGGCGCCGACCGACCGGAGAGCGGGAGAGGGCCGGGCCGCACGCACGCCGCACATCACGGGGGCGTACGGAATATGAAGAATGTGCGAGGTGTGTCGGTAACTTCGCGTCACTTTAGTCCACCCTGCCATTCGATCGATTCCCGATCAACGAAGTGGGCAGCGCGTCGCACCGGCCTCTTCGCACGCGGATGCTCACTCGACCGGGCGCACCGCTGTGAGGCTTGTGGGTTACCTCACAACAAGCCTCGTTGACGTTCTTTGTCCCTTTCCACAACACGCCGGGGCCAGTCGTGACGACTAACGTCGTCTCCATGTCGACTTCCGCGCACTCCCCCGCCGTGCCCACCTCTCCCGCCGCGGGCGCGGCCCGTTCCGGCGGTACGGTCACCGATCGACTGGTCGAGGCGAATGCCCACTACGCGGACGAGTTCCGCGACCCCGGCATGGACGCCCGGCCGGTCCTGCAGGTGGCCGTGGTCGCCTGCATGGACGCCCGTCTCGACCTGCACGACGCGCTCGGCCTGGAGCTCGGCGACTGCCACACCATCCGCAACGCGGGCGGCGTGGTCACCGACGACGTGATCCGCTCGCTGACCATCAGCCAGCGCGCGCTCGGCACCCGCAGCGTCATCCTCATCCACCACACCAACTGCGGTCTGGAATCACTCACCGAGGACTTCCGGCAGGAACTGGAGCACGAGGTGGGACAGCGTCCGGTCTGGGCGGTGGAGGCGTACTCCGACGCCGATCAGGACGTCCGGCAGTCGATGCAGCGAGTACGCACGTCACCGTTCCTGCTGCACACGGACGACATCCGCGGTTTCGTCTTCGACGTGACCACGGGTCTGCTGCGCGAGATCCCGCCCGCCTCCTGACCCACCCCGGCGCCGCCCGGCACGCCGTGCGCGATCATCGCGCACGGAAACCGGAGCAACTCCCGACATATCGCACCCACTTATCCACAGGCGAGTGACACGAAGCGGTAACGGCAACAAGAATGCGGGTGTGACGTCTCCACGGGCCTTCCGCGGAGTGTCCGTATTTCGGGGTGGGCCGGGCAGCGATGCGCGTCGGCCCTGCACAAAGGTGCCGAGGAGGGCCGGGTGACGACCTATGACGATCGAGCGAGCCTCACAGATCTGACCACCACAGTGGAGCAGGTGCGCAGGTCGGTGGAGAGTGTGATCGAGGGCAAGCCTGAGGTCGTACGGCTTTCGCTGACCGTGCTGCTCGCGGAAGGACATCTCCTCATCGAGGACGTCCCCGGAGTCGGCAAGACGATGCTGGCCAAGGCTCTGGCGCGGTCCATCGACTGCTCGGTGCGACGCATCCAGTTCACTCCCGACCTGCTGCCCTCGGACATCACCGGGGTATCGATCTTCGACCAGCAGCAGCGGGACTTCGAGTTCAAACCGGGCGCGATCTTCGCCCAGATCGTGATCGGCGACGAGATCAACCGCGCGTCGCCGAAGACCCAGTCGGCGCTGCTGGAGTCGATGGAGGAGCGCCAGGTCACCATCGACGGGCAGACGTACGAACTGCCCAACCCCTTCATGGTGGTGGCCACCCAGAACCCGGTCGAGATGGAGGGCACCTACCCGCTGCCCGAGGCCCAGCGCGACCGCTTCATGGCCCGGGTGTCGATCGGATATCCGAGCGCCGAGGCCGAGCTGCAGATGCTCGACGTGCACGGCGGGGTCTCTCCGCTGGACGACCTGCAGCCGGTGGCGCACGCCCACGACATCGTGAAGCTCATCGACGCGGTGCGTACGGTCCACGTGGCCGAGTCGGTCCGGCGGTACGCGGTGGAGCTCGTCGGTGCCACCCGTAACCACCCGGATCTCAGACTCGGGGCATCACCGCGCGCGACCCTGCATCTGCTGCGTGCCGCGAAGGCGTCAGCGGCGCTCAGCGGGCGCGAGTACGCCCTGCCGGACGATGTGCAGGCGCTCGCGGTGGCGGTTCTCGCCCACCGGCTTCTGCCCACCGCCCAGGCCCAGTTGAACCGCCGGACCGCCGAGCAGGTGGTGCTGGAGATCCTGCAGCGCACGCCCGTGCCCACCACGGCCGGCGGCGCGGCCCCGCCCAGGCCGCCGCATCAGCCGAGCCGCCCGGTGTACGGCCAGCAGCAGCCCGGCACACGGCGGCTGTGATGGCGGCCGGGGGGCCCGGCGCGGTGGAGAACGACGGCGACAAGGGCGGCCTCCGGGCAGCCCTCGGCGGGCTGACCACGCGAGGGCGGTCCTTCCTCGCGGCCGGGGTCGCCGCGGCGGTCTGCGCCTACGTCCTGGGCCAGGGCGACCTGCTGCGGGTCGGCCTGCTGCTCGCCGTGCTGCCGCTGATCTGCGTGACGGTCCTGTACCGCACCCGCTACCGGGTCAGCGGAAGCCGCTGGCTGTCCCCGTCACGGGTGCCCGCCGGGTCGGAGGCCCGGGTTCATCTGCGGATGGACAACGTCTCCCGGCTGCCCACGGGACTGCTCATGCTCCAGGACCGCGTTCCGTACGTGCTCGGGCCACGGCCCCGGTTCGTGCTGGACCGTGTGGAGGCGGGAGGCCGCCGCGAGGTGTCCTACCGGGTCCGCTCGGATCTGCGCGGGCGCTATCCGCTGGGGCCGCTGCAGCTGCGGCTCAGCGATCCGTTCGGGATGTGCGAGCTGACCCGTTCGTTCAGTGCGTACGACACCCTGACGGTCATCCCCCGCACGGAGGCGCTGCCGACGCTGCGGCTGGCCGGTGAGGCTTCGGGGTACGGCGACGGGCGACAGCGGTCGCTGGCCCTGGCCGGCGAGGACGATGTGATTCCGCGCGGCTACCGGCACGGCGACGACCTTCGCCGCGTCCACTGGCGCTCCACCGCGCGCTACGGCGAGCTGATGGTGCGCCGCGAGGAGCAGCCGCAGCGGGCCAGGTGCACGGTGCTGCTGGACACCCGGCGTATCGCGTACCAGGGAGCCGGACCCGACTCCGCCTTCGAGTGGGCCGTGTCGGGAGCCGCTTCGGCCCTGGTGCACATGCTGGAGCGGGGCTTCGCGGTACGACTGCTCACGGACGACGGGAATTCGGTACCGGGCGAGGGCTCCGACGGATTCGCCGGATCGACCCAGGAGTCCGCCGATTCCGCGGGACTGATGATGGACACGCTCGCGGTCGTCGACCATTCGGACGGCGGCGGTCTGTCACGTGCGTACGACGTACTGCGTGGCGGCAACGAAGGACTGCTGATCGCGTTCTTCGGTGATCTCGACGAGGAGCAGGTCGCGGTGGCGAGCCGGATGCGGCAGCGCAGCGGCGCCGCCGTCGCGTTCGTCCTGGACAGCGAGGGCTGGGTACGGGGCGGGGAGGAAGCGCCGCCCGCCCCGGTCGAGGGGCGACTGCGGCTCCTGCGGGAGTCGGGCTGGACGGCCGTGGCCGTTCCGCCCGGGACCCCGCTCGCCCGGCTCTGGCAGCAGGCGGGCCGGCAGCACGGCGACACACAGTCCGCCTCGACGGGCGGCACGACAGGTTTCTCTGGGGGATGGTCATGAGCGGTCGTGGTCGGCTGGCGCTGTGCGCGTTCGCGGCGACGCTGATGGCGTCGGGCGCCCTGCTGCCGCTGGTCGACCCGGCCAACTGGATTCTTCAGGCGGCGCTGCTGCTGGCCGTCCAGAGCGGAGTGGGAGCCCTGGCGCGCCGGGTGCCCCTGGCGCGGACCCTGACGGTCGCCGCCCAGGCACTGGTCACGCTGGTGCTGGTGACCGTGGCGTTCGCCAGGGACCAGGCCCTCTTCGGAGTGCTGCCCGGTCCCCAGGCCGTCCAGTGGCTCGCGGAACTGTTCACGGCGGGCGCCGACGACGTCGGCAAGTACGCGATCCCGGCTCCCGCGACGGACGGCATCCGGCTGATGCTGGTCGGCGGAGTGCTGCTGATCGGTCTCCTGGTGGACGCCCTCGCGGTGACCTTCCGCAGTGCGGCCCCTGCCGGGCTGCCGCTGCTCGCGCTCTACTCGGTCGCCGCCGGGCTGGCCGACGGCGGAGCGGGCTGGCTCTGGTTCCTTCTCGCGGCCTCCGGCTACCTGCTGTTGCTGCTGGCCGAGGGCCGCAACCGGCTCTCCCAGTGGGGGCGGGTCTTCGGCGGTGCGACCAGATCGTCGGGCGGTCTGGCCGCCGGCATCGCGGATTCGGGCGGGCGGGCGCTCGCTTCGGTCCGGACCGGCCGGCGCATCGGGGCACTGACGCTCGGTATCGCACTGGTCGTTCCGGCGGCGTTGCCCGCTCTCGACAGCGGGCTCCTGGCCGGCTCGGGCACGGGCTCGGGAAGGGGCGGCGGCGGAGGCACCATCTCCGCGGTCAACCCCCTGGTCTCGCTCCAGAACAACCTGAACCAGCCGGAGGACCGGGAGGTGATGTCGTATCGCACCAATTCCGGAGCCCCGGACGACTTCTATCTGCGGATCCTCGCCCTGGACCAGTTCAACGGAGCGGAGTGGCGGCCTTCGACCCGCCGGCTGACCGATGTACCGGGACGCCTCCCGGAGCCCGCCGGTCTGAAGCCGGGTGTCGCCGTCACGGAGATCAGGACGAACCTCTCCGCGTCGCCCTCGTACCAGCAGACCTATCTGCCGCTGCCCTACCCGGCGACCGAGGTGAAGATCGGCGGGCGCTGGCGGTACGAGCCCGAGGGCCGCACCCTCGTCGGGGACGACGGCCAGACGACGGGCAATGCGCAGTACGAGGTCAGCAGCCTGGTGGTGCGGCCGACCGCGGACCAGCTGGCATCGGCGGGCCCACCGCCGTCCGACCTGGCGCGTGAGTACACGAAGGTGCCCGATTCGCTGCCGGACGTCGTCCGCCGGACCGCGGCCAAGGTGACGCAGGGCTCGGCCAACGCGTACGAGATGGCCGTCGCACTCCAGGACTGGTTCGCATCGGAGGGCGGCTTCACCTACGACACGACGGTGACTTCCGGGACGGGCACGGCGGCGATCGGCCGGTTCCTCAGGGACAAGCAGGGCTTCTGCGTCCACTTCTCGTTCACGATGGCCGCGATGGCGCGGACCCTGGGCATTCCGGCCCGGGTCGCGGTGGGCTTCACCCCGGGGACGTTCAAGTCGAACGGCTCGGTGTCCGTCGGGCTGCGGGACGCCCATGCCTGGCCCGAGCTGTACTTCGAGGGTGTGGGGTGGACGCGCTTCGAGCCGACTCCGACCCGGGGCAGCACTCCTTCGTACACCCTCCCGGATGCCCCTTCGGGCAGTACGAACGATCCGGCTCAGCCGTCGGCGGGTGCTTCGGAGGCTCCGTCGGCCGCCCCGTCCGCCTCGCAGAATTGCCCGGAGCAGCTGCGCCGACAGGGTGAGTGCGGTCCCTCGGCCCTTCCCGGCGCGGCGGGTCCCACCGATCCGGGGACTCCGGCCGGCACCGTGCTGCTGCTGGGCCTCGCCGCCGCGCTCGTCCTGGCGCTGCCCCTGGTGCCTCTGCTCTGGCGGACCCGTGCCCGCGGGCGCAGGTTGAATTCCTCCCCGGGCCGTACGCCCGGAGACGCCATGGCCCGGACCTTGGCGGCCTGGCGGGAGCTCACGGACACGGCCTGGGACCATGGCATCCCGCCGGACGATTCGCAGACGCCGCGCAAGGCGGCGGCACGCATCGTGCGGCTGGGCGGGCTGGACGGCGCCGCGGGGGCCTCGGCCCACCGGGTGGCAGGTGCGGTCGAACAGGTGCTGTACGCCCCGCAGCCGCAGGCGGCCACGGGCCTCGCCGAGGACGTGCTGGCCGTCCGGTCCGCTCTGCGGGCCTCCGTCGGCCGGACGACCCGGCTCCGTGCGACGATCGCGCCCCGTTCGGCCGTACGGGTGGTGTGGTCGGCTTCGGAGCGCTGGACGGCGCTCGTCCTCAGGTGGACGGAGCGCCCGGGGCGCGACCGGTGGGCCGGGCGGTTCCGCCGGTTCTCCCGCCAGCAGGGCTGAGCGGAGCCTGCGCCCCGGGATCCCGGGGCGCAGCCAGGCTGGGCGGGGACGGGGCCCGGCCTGCGGGCCGGACCTCGGCACGCAGGCTGCGCACGGGAACGGGCAGGGAACAGGCACGGACAGGGAACGGGTGAGGGGCGGTCGCAGAAATGCGACCGCCCCTCACCCATAAGTGTCTGGCGTCATGTTCTTCGGTCCGGGCCGGTTTTCTCCCGGGGGCCGGACGTACTTATTGGCCCTGTTCGTCGCGGCGGCGCTGCCACCGCTGCTCGATCCGGTTCATCATCGACCGGCGCTGCTTGGGCTGTCGGCGTTCGCCTGCGCCCCCGCTCCCGGCCGGCTGTTGTTCCCCGGGCTTGGGTGCTTTGCGCCACCCAGTGACCGCGAGCACCGCACAGCCCAGCATGACGAGGAACCCCACCACGCTGATCCAGATCTGCTGGGCGACCATTCCGGCCATGAGGAGCGCGATACCCACCAGAAAGCCAGCGACCGCCTGGTAGACCCGTCGCCGGGTGTACGTACGCAGCCCGCTTCCCTCAAGCGCTGTCGCGAACTTGGGATCTTCGGCGTACAGCGCTCGCTCCATCTGCTCGAGCATTCGCTGCTCGTGCTCCGAGAGCGGCACGGAGTCCTCCTAGTCGTCGGCCGCGGGGGGCGACCGGTATGCGGCCCTTCCAGGATAGGCAGGGATTCGCCCCCGTGAAACCCGCCCTGTAGCCATTAACCAGTCCGGACCGCCATGTCGGTTCGTCTGCTGAGGCGTAGATTCCCCGACGTCCGATCCGTCATGCCGAATGGTGTCACCCGATCATACGGGGCCGGAGCCCTGAACGGGTGCCCGGAGCCGTACTCCGTCTGCAGCTGCGTTGCTGATCAGCCGCGCTCCGGCCACCCGGCGGCCACCCCCGGCAGCCTCCCCGCCGCGCTTCAGGCGCGCTTCTCGCCCAGAACGTGCAGCTGGGTCGCGACGGCGTGGAAGGACGGCAGTTCGGCCACGGCGGCCTCCAGCTTGAGAAGTGCCTCGACCGCACCCGGTTCGGTGTCCACCAGGACGCCGGGAACGAGGTCGGCGAAGACCCGTACGCCGTGGACCGCTCCCACCTCCATGCCGGCGGCCCCGACCAGCTCGGTGAGCTGGTCGGCGCTGAAGCGCCGGGGTACGGGGTCGCCCTCGCCCCAGCGGCCCGCCGGGTCGGTCAGCGCGTGCCGGGCCTCGGTGAAGTGCCCGGCGAGTGCCCGTGCCAGGACGGCCCCGCCGAGACCGGCGGCCAGCAGGCTGAGCGCGCCGGACGGACGGAGCGCGTCGACCGCGTTCCGTACGCCCTCGGCGGGGTCGTCCACGTACTCAAGGACGCCGTGGCACAGCACCGCGTCGTAGGCGCCGGGCTCCACCACGTCGAACAGGCCGAGGATGTCTCCCTGGACCCCCTTGACCCGTTCGGCCACGCCGTCCTCGGCGGCACGGCGCTCCAGCGCGAAGAGCGCGTTGGGGCTGGGGTCGACGACGGTGACCCGGTGGCCGAGCCGGGCGACGGGCACCGCGAAGTTGCCGGTGCCGCCACCGGTGTCCAGGACGTCCAGGGTGTCCCTGCCAGTCGCCTTGACCCGACGGTCGAGAGCGTCCTTCAGGACCTCCCAGACCACGGCGGTACGGAGGGAGGCGCGGGGGCGCGGCTGGTCCGACACGGCAGTTGACTCCTCGGCACGGTGCCGCCACGGACGGCGGAGCGTGAACAGTGCAGGTGGTACGGGTCCGCCCACCCTATTGCCTCGCGCCGCCGTCCCGGTCACCCCGCTTCGGCCCGCCCGTTTCTCGGTTGGGGAAGCACCGGCTGGAGCACCAGCAGCCGCTCGACCAGCCGCAGGAACATGGCGGCGTCGCGCAGCAGATCGTCGGCGTCACGGCTGGTGGCGGCGCCCGGTATGCCGGCTTCGGCGCGGGCCCTGCGCACGGCCCCCGAGGCGAACAGGGCGCTCCATTCGGTGAGCTCCGGGGCTATTTCCGGCAGCACCTCCCAGGCGCTCCGGATCCGCTCCCGGCGCCGCCTGCTGGTCTCGGGGCGGCCACGGGCCGCGAGCACGGCCGCGGCGGTGCGCAGCGCGGCCAGGTGGGCGGTGGCGTACCGCTCGTTGGGTACGTCGAGCACGGCGGCCTCGTCAAGGCCGCCTCGGGCCTTGGCGAGCAGATCGAGGGCGGCGGGCGGCGCCGTGGCCCGGCGCACTACGGGGTGGACGTCGCTTGCCGGACCGGTCGGTGAGGGGGCAGGGCTGCCTGGGCGGCGCCGCGGGGCGGCTGCTGCGGACGAGCTGGCCATGACGAACCTCCTGTCGTCGCGTGACGGCTTCGTGGCCGTCTGTATCCATGGTGACGGCCGCCACTGACAATTCCGGTCGATACCTCTCTGACCTGGCCTTTTGCTTCGATCGCGAGTTCGGGCTAGATTTTTGCACTGACCAGTCAGTTCAAAAGGGGAGGGTCTGTGGACAGCCCGCACGGGGCAGCTGTCAGCGCCGAGGACTTCGGGCTCAGAGGGCCGCGCGGATGGGCCTTCCGGGGGGTCGGCTTCACCGCCGCGCCCGGATCGCTCCTCGCGGTCGAGGGTCCGTCCGGCTCCGGGCGCACCTGCCTGCTCCTCGCACTCACCGGCCGGATGCGCTCCACGGAGGGCCACGCCGAGACCGGCGGCCTGCGCCTTCCCGGCAAGCTCGCCGCGGTCCGCAGGATCAGCGCCCTGGGTCCGGTGCCGGGCGTCAGCGAACTCGACCCCGCGTTCACCGTCGCCGAGCACCTGCGCGAGCGGGCCCTGCTCCAGCGCCGCTTCGACGGCTCGCTGCGCACCCTGCTCCGCCCCCGCGCCGAACGGGCCGCGACCGCGCGGGCCCGCATCGACGCCGCTCTGGACGAGGCCGGACTCGACCCCGCCACCCTGCCCAAGGCCGAACGGACCTCCGTACGCGATCTGGAGCGGCTGGAGGCGCTGCGCCTGTCGGTCGCGCTCGCCCTGATCGGCCGCCCCCGGCTGCTCGCCGTGGACGACACCGACCTCAAGCTGTCCGACGCCGAGCGGGCCGAGGCATGGGCGCTGCTGCGCTCCGTCGCCGACGACGGCACGACGGTGATCGCCGTGTGCAGCGAGGCTCCCGAGGGCGCGCTCACCGTACGTACCGACACCACGACCGAGGAGGGGACGGCCGATGCGATCGCCGAAACTGGCCGCGCTTGAGCTGAAGCGGTTCGGCAGGGGAAAGCTGCCGCGCGCCGCACTGGTGGCGCTCATGCTGCTGCCCCTGCTGTACGGAGCCCTCTACCTGTGGTCGTTCTGGGACCCGTACGGGCGCCTCGACCGGATTCCCGTCGCGCTGGTCAACGACGACAAGGGAGCGACCGTCTCGGGCAAGCGCCTCGCCGCCGGGGACGAGATCACCGGCAAGCTCCTCGACTCCAAGGTCTTCGAGTGGCACGAGGTGAGCTCCGCCGAGGCCGGCCGGGGCGTCGAGAACGGCACGTACTACCTCTCGCTCACCATGCCGTCCGACTTCAGCAAGCGGATCGCCTCCAGCTCCGGCGAATCCCCCGAGACCGGCGCTCTCCAGGTGCGGACGAACGACGCGAACAACTACATCGTCGGGCAGATCTCCCGGACGGTGTTCTCCGAGGTACGCACCGCGGCGTCGACGAACGCCTCGCGCGGGTTCCTGGACCGGATCTTCATCTCCTTCTCCGGAATCCATGACGCCACGGAGAAGGCGGCCAAGGGAGCCGACGACCTCAAGGGCGGAATCTCCAAGGCGAAGAAGGGCTCCGAGGACCTCGCGAGCGGGCTCAAGGACACCAAGGCGGGCAGCGGCAGGCTGGCCGGCGGGATCACCGAGCTGGAGAAGGGGGCGGGAGACCTCGAAACCGGCTCCCGGCAGGTCGCCGGCGGCACCCAGCTCCTCGCCGACAAGGTCAACGGCATCGCCGCCGACGTACGCCCGTTCCTCAAGGACAACGGCAAGGCGATCGGCGACACGGCCCGGCTGGTGGCCGACTCGTCAAAGACGGTGCGGGACAACCTCGACCTGCTGGTGAAGGCGGCGCCCACCGCGGCCACCGCCGCGCACACCGCCGCCGACGACCTCACCGAGGTCCACCGCACCCGCTGCGAGGACGAGCTGCTGCCCGACCCGGGTGTCTGTGCGCCACTGAAGCGGGCAGTGACGGCGGCGGCCGACGTCGCCAAGGTGGCCGACGACGTGAACGCGCTGGTCAAGAACCAGGACGGGGACCTCAAGAAGCTGCGTGGCCACCTGACGACGCTCCAGGGGCAGGCCGAGGCCCTCGCGAAGCGCTCGCCGGACCTGGACACCGACCTGGAGTCCGCGGTCTCGAAGATCAACGCGCTCAACACGGGCGCCCACAAGGTCGCCAAGGGCGCCGACGCGCTCCACACCGGCCTGGGCACCGCGAAGACCGGCTCCTCGGACCTGGACACCGGTGTCGGCAAGCTCAAGACCGGCGCCACCGACCTGGACAGCGGGCTCTTCCGGCTCGGAGACGGCTCGGCGACTCTCGCCCAGGGCCTGAACGACGGCGTCACCAAGATCCCCGACTACTCCGAGAAGGACCGCGACGCGCGTACGGGCGTCATGGCCGATCCCGTACAGCTGGCGTCCTCGTCCCTGCACACGGCCCCGAACTACGGCACCGGATTCGCCCCGTACTTCATCCCGCTCTCCCTCTGGGTCGGCGCGATGGTGGCGTACATGCTGATCCAGCCGCTCAACAGGCGGGCGCTGGCCGCCGGGGCCTCCGCCTGGCGGATCGCCCTCGCCGGCTGGCTGCCCGTCGTCGCCATCGGCGTGCTCCAGGTCGCCGCGCTGATGTCCGTACTGCACTGGGGGCTCGGCCTCCGGATGGCCCACCCCGCCGCGACGATCGGCTTCCTGGCCCTGGTGACCTGCTGCTTCGCGGCGATCGTGCAGTGGCTCAACGCCCGCTTCGGAGCCGCGGGGCGCATCCTCGTCCTCGCGGTGCTGATGCTGCAGCTGACCTCGGCGGGCGGAACGTACCCCGTCCAGACCAGCCCCGGGTTCTTCGGCGCCATCCACCCGTTCCTGCCGATGAGCTACATCGTCGAGGGCCTGCGCCGGCTCATCACCGGCGGCGGACTCGGCCCGGTCTGGCAGGCCTGCGCGGTGCTGGTGGCGTTCACCGCGGGGGCGCTGGCCCTGACAGCGGTCTCCGCGCGGCGCAAGCAGGTGTGGACCCTGGACCGGCTGCATCCGGAGCTCAGTCTGTGAGCGCGCCCGGACCTGTGAGAATCGATCGCATGGAAAGCAGTAGCAGCACGCGCCGCCAGGCCACCCGGCAGAAGCTCTACGAGGCAGCGGTCACGCTCATCGCCGAGAAGGGCTTCTCCGCCACCACGGTGGACGAGATCGCCGAGCGCGCCGGCGTCGCCAAGGGCACGGTCTACTACAACTTCAAGAGCAAGACCGAGCTCTTCGAGGAGCTGCTGCGGCACGGCGTCGGGCTCCTCACCGCGTCGCTGCGCTCCGCCTCCGAGGAGACCGAGGCGCGCGGCGGCACCCGGGTGGAGGCTCTGGACGCGATGATCCGGGCGGGCCTGGTCTTCATCGACCGCTACCCGGCCTTCACCCAGCTGTACGTCGCCGAGCTCTGGCGCACCAACCGCGCCTGGCAGGCGACCCTCCTGGTGGTGCGCCAGGAGGCCGTGGCCGTCGTCGAAGGGGTGCTCAGGGAGGGCGTCCGCAACGGCGAGCTGAGCGAGGAGATCGACATTCCGCTGAGCGCGGCCGCGCTCGTCGGGATGGTGCTGGTCGCGGCGCTCGACTGGCAGGCGTTCCAGCCGGAGCGGTCGATAGACGACGTGCACTCGGCGCTGTCCCTGCTGCTGCACGGGCGGGTCAGCGGGCGCTGAAGCCGGGGCACCGGAGGCACAGCCGGACACGAAGACGCCGGTCCGGTGGAGTTCGATCCCCCTCGAACTCCACCGGACCGGCGTTTTCCGTGCTGCCGGAGAACCCTTCCCCCGTGACCCCGTGTTCCCCCGTGGTCCCGGGCCCTCCGCCGTGCACCCCCGTTGCGTCAGGGGCACCGCCGGTTCCGCCGCCCCGTGCCGGCGGTCCTGGCGCCTTGCCCCTTCCGTGCTCCACACTCTGCCGTCCGCGCAGGTCAGGGCCTATCCGCACACCTACTCATCTCCCGCACTAGGTACGGATACTCAGGGCTGCGCACCCGACCCCACCCGCGCCGGGCCGCGGCTGGTTACGATCGCGTCCGTGTCCGTACTCCCCCTGGTGTTCACGAGTGGCTGGGCCAGCGGGATCAACGCCTACGCGGTGGTCCTGTTGCTCGGCGTCTTCGGTGCGACCGGTCTCACCGACGAGGTGCCCGCCTCGTTGCAGCGCACCGATGTCCTCGTGGTGGCCGGCGTGCTCTTCCTGTGCGAGGCGGTGGCGGACAAGATCCCGTACGTGGACTCGGCCTGGGACGCGGTGCACACGGTCGTCCGGCCGCTCGCCGGGGCGGTCGTCGCCGCGCTGCTCGCCGGCGAGAGCGGTTCGCTGCCGGAGCTCGCGGCCGGGGCCGTCGGCGGTTCCACCGCGCTGATGAGTCATCTGGTGAAGGCGGGCACCAGGATGGCGGTCAACACCTCCCCCGAGCCGTTCAGCAACATCGCGGTGAGCACGGCCGAGGACCTGGGCGTCGCCGGGATCATCACGTTCGCCATGTTCCATCCGCTGGCCGCGGCGTCCGTCGCCGCGACGCTGCTGGTTCTCGGGATGGCGATACTGGTCTTCCTGGCCTCCCGGATCCGCCGCTTCCTGCGCCGCAGGGCCCAGCGGCGCGAGGAGAGACGCCTGGCCGGAGCGGTGGTGCACCGGCCTCCCGAGTGAGCTGTCGGTGGCACCCCTTAGGGTCACTGACATGGCACGAATTGCGGTGATCGGCGCCGGGACGGGCGCGATGGCGGCGGCGGCCCGGCTGGCCGTGGCAGGCCACCGGGTGACGGTGTACGAGCGGTCCGCGACGTACGGCGGCTCGGTCGGCCGGTATGCCCGTGACGGCTTCGCCTTCGATACGGGGCCGGCTCTGCTGCACCTGCCCGCCGTCTACCGCGACCTGTTCGTGAAGACCGGCAAGGAGTCCCTGGAGCAGTGCGTCACGCTGACCCAGGTGGACCCGGCGAGCCGGCATCTCTTCCCGGACGGCACGGCGGTATCGCTGCCCAACGCCTCGCGGGCCGGCGTGGTCTCCGCCCTGGACGAGGCGCTCGGGGCGGGCGCCGGTGGCCGCTGGGGCGCGTTCATGGACCGGGCCGGGGATGCCTGGGACCGCTCGCGGCGCCCCCTGCTGGAGGAGCCCCTGCGTCCCGACTGGCAGGTCCTGGGCCGCGATCCGTATCCCGCGGTCCGGCAGCGCAGACTGCTGCGGTCCGCCCGGCAGGCGGGGACGGTCGCGGAGATCGGTGCCTGGGAGCTGGCCGACCCCCGGCTGGCAGCGCTGCTCGACGGATACGCCCTGTCGTACGGACTGGACCCTCGCCACGCCCCGGCGAGCGCCGCCCTCGTCCCGTACATGCAGGAGACCTTCGGCAGTTGGTACGTCTCCGGGGGCATGCGCGCTCTGGCCCGCGCGGTGTACGAGCGGTGCCTGGCGCGGCGGGTGACCTTCGTCTTCGGGGCCGAGGTGGTCCGGATCATCGAGAAGGACGGCCGGGCGGCGGGCGTCGAGCTGGCGGACGGCGAGAGCGCCGAAGCCGACCACGTGGTGCTGGGCGCGCAGCCGCGCGCGGAGCTGGTGCCGGGTCAGGCGCTGTGGCAGGACGGGGACGTGGCGGCGCAGCCGCGCCCGGGGAGCGGGCCCGTGCCGGGCCGGTTCCTGGTGATGCTGTCGTTGCGCGGTGCCCGGGAGCCCGGTGCCGTGCACCGGACCGTGGTGCACGGCGCGGACGGGGCGGCGGAGCGGGAGGCCGTGTTCGGGGGCCGGCTCGCCGAACGGCCGACCGTGACGGTGCTGCGGCCCGACGATCCGTCGACCCGTCCGGACGAGGCGCACGAGGCGGTGAGCCTGATGGTGACGGTGGCCCCGCAGGGTCCGGTCGACTGGACGGACGCGGCACTGCGCGAGCGGTACGCGGACACGGTCGTCGGTGTGGCCGACGCGGCCGTGCCCGGCCTGCGGGACCGGGTGATCCGCACGGAGGTGCGGACCCCCGCCGAGACCGCGGCCGACACCGGCGCGGAGGGCGGTTCGGTGCCGGCGCCGGCGCTGGCCGGGGCCGACGGCGCCTGGCTGCACGCGGGCAACCGCACCCGGCTGCCGGGCCTGTATCTGGCGGGCGGCTGGTCGCATCCCGGCGGCGGACTGGCGCACGCCGGGATGTCGGGGGCACTGGTCGCCGGACTCGTCGTGGAGGGTGACGGGTTCCGCGGCTCCCGGTGAGGCCGGGAAGCCCGGACCGGAGGGACCGTCAGTAGCGGTACTGCTCGTTCTGGCCGGTGTCGTAGCCGTTGCCGTACGGGGCGGGCTGTACGGGATCCTGCGGAGGGACCGGCGGATACTGCTCGGCCTCGCGCTGCTGCGGAACCCAGACGCCTCCCGGCGGGGTCTCCGCGCCGTACTGCTGGGGGTAGGGATCGGCGTACTGCTGCTGGCCGCCGTAGCTGTCGTAACCGTTGCCGTAGCTGTCGTACGAGCCGTACGGCGCGGAGCCGCCGGTGGTACCCGTCCCGATGTACGGGTCGGAGTACGCCGCGTAGCTCTGCTGGCCCGTCCCGTAGTCGTACTGCCCCGCGTAGGTGTCCTGGCCCGGGGACGTGCCCTGCGTGGCGTAGCCGTCCTGCCCGGCGTAGGGGTCCTGGGCGGGCTGGGAGTAGTCGGGGTACGGGGCGTAGGCGTCGTACGGGGCTTCGCCGTGCTCCGTCCGCCCGCCGTTCGCTGCGGCGTAGGCGGACTCGGTGTACACGCCGTACTGCCCGGTGTCGTCGGGCAGCGGCTCCGGCGCGTAGACCGCGGCGGGGGCCTCCGGTTCGGGCTGGTACTCCAGGTCGGAGACCTCCAGGGTCGGCTCCCTGGTGGCGGACTGCTCGCTTCCGCCGCGGCGGCGCCGGCTCTCGCCGGGACTGCCGCCTATGGCCCAGCCCGTGGAGAAGCCCCGCCTGAAGGAGAGCGTCACATAGGTCTGGCCGGTCGCGAAGGCGACAGCGCCGAGGGCGATCACCAGCACGGACGGGATCAGCACGCCTATGACCACGAGGAGGAAGCCGCCGAAGGCGAGCAGCCGCCAGCGCAGCCGTGCCTTGTACTGCAGCAGCACCTCACCGAGCAGCCACAGCGCCACGATGCCGAATGCGATGTAGAGGACCGTCCAGCCCACGCCCGCCCCCTCCTGCGGCCACCGCCCCCGGTAGGTGGCGGGTACGGCCGGTCACGACTGCTTGTGCAGTCCGAGATTCTCGTAGATCTCGAGCGTTGCCGTCGAGTTGTTGAGCGTAATGAAGTGCAGTCCGGGGACACCCTCGGAGAGCAACCTCGCGCAGAACTCCGTTGCGAACTCGATGCCAATGGAGCGTACAGCGGCGGGATCGTCCTTGGCGGCGAGGATGCGTTCTTTCAGCGAGGAAGGGAAAGATGCGTTGCTGAGCTGCGCGAACCTTTCCAGCTGCCGGGCACTGGTGAGCGGCATGACCTCGGGAATGATGGGCGTTTCGCAACCCGCAGCGACCACACGGTCACGCATCCGCAGATAGTCCTCCGGATTGAAGAACATCTGAGTGATCGCATAATCGGCACCGGCACGGCACTTGTCCACGAAATGACCGATGTCGGTGTCCCAGTCGGTCGAGCGCGGGTGCATTTCGGGAAAGGCGGCGACGCCGACACAGAAATCGCCGGACTCCTTGATGAGCCGGACGAGGTCGGCCGCGTACCGCACACCGCTCGAGTGCCTGACCCACTCACCCATCGGGTCGCCGGGCGGGTCTCCGCGCACGGCGAGGATGTTCCTGATTCCGGCGTCCGCGTACTGCCCGACCATGTTGCGCAGCTCCGCGATGGAGTGGTCGACGGCGGTGAGGTGCGCGACGGGGGTGAGCGTGGAGTCCTCGGCGATCTGCTGCGTCGCCCTGACCGTCCCGGAGCGGGTGGAACCACCGGCTCCGTACGTCACGGAGACGAAGCTCGGGGCGACCGCCTCGACCCGGCGCAGCGCATTCCAGAGGTTCCGCTCGCCCTTTTCCGTCTTGGGCGCCCAGAACTCGAACGAGTACGAGGTCTTGCCGGTCGCGAGCAGCTCACGCACGGTGCGCGCGTGATCCGTCCTGGTGGAGGGTGTGCCAAGGGCCATACTGGGAGGTTAACCAGGGCTGGGCGGTACCCCAACCAGATCAGGCAATTTGCCCGAATTGAAAGGGGTGTTGTCCACCCTTCGGACAACAACCCGGACAGCGCC
Source organism: Streptomyces sp. NBC_00234 (assembly GCF_036195325.1). Lineage (NCBI taxonomy): Bacteria > Bacillati > Actinomycetota > Actinomycetes > Kitasatosporales > Streptomycetaceae > Streptomyces > Streptomyces sp. NBC_00234. Next base: position 2,179,969 of record NZ_CP108101.1, read on the forward strand.
CTTCTCAGCTGGCGCGTGCCCTGACGCGCTCGGCGAGGTGGGCGGTGGCCGCGGCCGGATCATCGGCCTCGGTGATCGCCCGCACGACGACGACCCTGCGGGCGCCCGCGTCCAGGACCTCGTCCAGATTGCCCGCGTCGATCCCGCCGATGGCGAACCAGGGGCGCGGCTGGGCGAGCGAGGCCGCGTAGCGCACGAGCCCGAGGCCCGGTGCGTAGCGGCCGGGCTTGGTCGGGGTGGGCCAGCAGGGGCCCGTGCAGAAGTAGTCCACGCCGGGCTCGGCGACCGCGGCGTCGACCTCGGACTCGCCGTGGGTGGAGCGGCCGATGACCACGTCCTGGCCTATGACGGCCCGGGCGGCGGGCACCGGCAGGTCTCCCTGTCCCAGGTGCAGCACGTCGGAACCGATGGCGTGGGCGACATCGGCGCGGTCGTTCACCGCGAGGAGCTTCCCGTGGCGCTTGCACGCGTCGGCGAACACCGCGAGGTGTTCGAGCTCCTCCCCTGCTTCCATGCCCTTGTCGCGCAACTGGACGATGTCCACGCCGGAGCTGAGAACGGCGTCCAGGAACGCGGGGAGGTCACCCTGCCTCTTGCGTGCGTCCGTGCACAGATAGAGCCGGGCGTCGGACAGCAGCGTGCGAGGCGTGGACATGGTGAGGTTCCCCCGTCGGTACGGCGGGGTGCGGGCCGTGTGGCACGGCCCGCACTCCGTGTGCGGTTGTCTCGGTCAGACGGCGAGCGCCTGGGCGCGGCGCTTCACCTCCGTACCGCGATTCTCACTCAGCGCCTGCGCGGGCGTACCGGGCAGGGTCGGGTCGGCGGTGAAGAGCCACTCCAGCATCTCTTCGTCCTTGTAGCCGTCGTCCCTCAGGAGCGTCAGGGTCCCCGCGAGGCCCTTGACCACCTTGTCGCCGTCGATGAAGGCGGCAGGCACCTGGAGTGCCCGGTTCTCACCGCGTCGTACGGCGATGAGCTGGCCTTCCTTGACCAGCTGCCGCACGCGCGTCACCTCGATATCGAGCATTTCCGCGATGTCGGGGAGGTAGAGCCAGGCAGGGACGAGAGCATCGATCTTTGCGTCAATCTCGGTCACAAGGACAAGCGTGCCATCCCGGACTGACAGTCGGTAGCCGGGCCGACCGTAAGGGGGTCACGAGGTGGTGTCAGAGCGTCGCCGATTTGAGCGGTACGGAGGGGTCGGCGGCCCGCTCCGGGTCGACGAGGGCGCCCGATTCGATGAGTTTGCGTCCCTGCGCCAGGTCGCGCGGACGGCCGACTGCCAGCAGGGCGACCAGGGCTCCTTCGCGCAGCCAGCACACCGACCAGGCCGCCTGGGCCGGGTCGCCGCGCCACAGCAGGGTGTCGGCGCCCGCGTGGTGGCCGGCGTACTGCACGAAGCGGTCGAACTGCTCGGACCAGAAGTAGGGCACCGGGTCGTACGGCTGCGGCTGCCCGTCACCGTCGGCGGCGGCGATGGCGGCGGCGACGGTCCGCGGCCCCTGGAGGGCGTTGTCCCAGTGGTGGACGAGCAGGCGTTCGCCGTAGCGGGCGGAGGGGAAGGAGGCGCAGTCCCCGACCGCGTACACGTCGGGCAGCGAACTGCGCAGCGTGCTGTCCGCGGTGACCGAGCCGTCCGGGCCGAGCGCGATGCCCGAGCCGGCCAGCCAGCGGGTGGCGGGCCGGGCGCCGATGCCCACGACCACCGCTCCGGCCGGGATCACCCGGCCGTCCGCCAGGACGACGGCTCCGGGCTCGACCCGGGCCACCCGAGCGCCGGTGAGGAGTTCCGCGCCGCTCTGCGCGTACCAGTGGGCCATGGGGGCGGCGACCTCGGCGGGCAGGGCGCCCGCGAGGGGCAGTCCGGCCGCCTCGACGACGGTGACGGCGCAGCCGGCGGCGCGGGCCGCGGTGGCGAACTCGGCACCGATCCAGCCGGCCCCGACCACCACGATGTCGTGCTGCCGCTCCAGGACCGGCCGCAGCCGTGCGGCGTCGTCGAGGGTGCGCAGGAGGTGGACGCCGGGGACGCCCTCGGAGCCCGGCAGGACGATCGGTTCCGCGCCGGTGGCGAGGACCAGGGTGTCGTACGGAACGGGGCCGTCCGGGGTGTCGAGTTCGTGCGCCCCGGGCCGCAGCCCCGTCACGTCCAGCCCGAGACGCAGGGTGATGTCCAGCGCCTCGAAGTCGACGTCGAAGGCGGAGTCCTCGGCCTTGCCGAGCAGGACCGCCTTGGAGAGCGGCGGCCGGTCGTACGGCTGGTGCGGTTCCGCGCCGATCAGTGTGACGGGCCCGGTGAAGCCCCGTTCGCGCAGGGCCACCGCGGTCTGGACGCCCGCCATACCCGCCCCCACGACCACGAGGTGCCGTGTCCGCCGACCCGCTGCCCGCTGTTCCGTCTGCTCGCTCACCCGTCCACCTTAAACACCTGACGCATCGTCAGGAAGAGACTTCCTCCACGATGCTCGTCCCGCTGCCCTCCTGGGACTCCCACCGCCACCGCTCCGCCAGCCGCACGCGGCCGTCCGGAAGGCCGACGACGGTCGATACGCAGTGGCCCGAGGAGGTCGTTCCGTCGTGCTTCAGCTGGACGTAGCGAAAGTCCAGGACGTCTCCGGCGCGGGTGCCCACCAGATGGCCCCTGAGCACGTCACCACCCGCGTACTCGGCCCAGATCACGCCGTCGCGCTCGTGGTACGTGAAGCGGGTACGGGTGCCGACCTGGCCCGGAGCCTGGTCGGCGACCGGAGAGAGGACGAGTCCGTCGAGCGAACGGGCCACGGCGGTTGCTCCCTTACTGGCTGACTGCGGGTCTTACTGACCACGGGCGACGGGGTTTAGGGTGGCCAACGTAAAACACTCGCGGGAGCCCGGACGCACCGGGCTGAGAGGGAGGCTGGACGGCCTCCGACCGTACGAACCTGATCCGGGTCATGCCGGCGAAGGGAGGGGCTGGAAGCCCATGCGTGCTCAACGGAACGGATGCGACGTCCTCGTCATCGGGGGCGGCATCATCGGACTGGTCACGGCCTGGCGGGCGGCGCAACGCGGCCTGCGCACGGCGGTCGCCGATCCCGAACCGGGCGGCGGGGCCGCCGGAGTGGCGGCCGGAATGCTGGCCGCCGTCACCGAACTCCACTACGGCGAACAGACACTGCTCGGCCTCAATGTCGCGTCCGCCGCCCGCTATCCCGCGTTCGCGGCGGAGCTGGAGGAGGCGAGCGGGCAGGAGATCGGCTTCCGCGCCTGCGGCACCCTGGCCGTGGCGCTCGACTCCGACGACCGCGCCCATCTGCGCGAACTGCACGCGCTGCAGCAGCGTTCGGGGCTGGAGTCCGAGTGGCTCACCGGCCGCGAGTGCCGCCGGCTGGAACCGATGCTGGCGCCCGGAGTGCGCGGCGGACTGCGTGTCGACGGCGACCACCAGGTCGATCCGCGACGGCTGGCCGCGGCGCTGCTGACCGCCTGCGAACGCGCCGGAGTGGTCTTCCACCGGACCTGGACGCGGGAGTTGTCCGTCGTCGGCGACCGTGCCGCCGGAGCGGTGCTCGCGGAAGGGACGGAGCTCTCCGCCGACCAGGTCGTCCTCGCCGCCGGCAGCCTCAGCGGCCGGCTCGCGGGGCTGCCCGACGACGTCGTCCCGCCGGTCCGCCCGGTCAAGGGCCAGGTGCTCCGGCTGACCGTGCCGCCCGCGTACGCCCCGTTCCTGAGCCGGACGGTGCGCGCCGTGGTCCGCGGCAGCCACCTGTATCTCGTCCCCCGGGCGAACGGCGAGCTGGTCGTCGGCGCGACCAGCGAGGAGCTCGGCTGGGACACCACCGTCACGGCGGGCGGCGTGTACGAGCTGCTGCGTGACGCGCACGAGCTGGTGCCCGGCATCACCGAACTGCCCCTCACCGAGACGCGGGCGGGCCTGCGCCCGGCCTCTCCCGACAACGCGCCCCTGCTGGGCCCGACGGCCCTGCCCGGTCTCCACCTCGCCACCGGCCACCACCGCAACGGGGTGCTGCTGACCCCGGTCACCGGCGACGTGATGGCGCACGTGCTGACCACCGGCGAACTGCCGGAGGTGGGCCGCCCCTTCGCGCCGAGCCGTTTCGCCCCCTCCCCCTCCGCCGCCCCCGTGCCTCAGGAGCAGCCCGCATGACCGAGCACCTGTCCGGCCCCGTCCTGATCTCCGTGAACGGGGAACGCCGAGGCGTTCCCCACGACACCCCGCTGGACACCCTCGTGGCGACGCTCACCGCCTCGCACTCCGGAGTGGCCGCCGCCGTCAACGAGACCGTCGTACCGCGCAGCCAGTGGTCCTCCACCGCGCTCGCCGACGGAGACCGCGTCGAGGTCCTCACCGCGGTCCAGGGAGGCTGACCCATGTCCGACGACCTCTTCTCCCTCGCCGGTACGTCCTTCACCTCCCGGCTGATCATGGGGACGGGGGGTGCTCCGAGCCTCGACGTCCTGGAGCGCTCCCTGCTCGCCTCCGGCACCGAGCTGACCACGGTGGCGATGCGCCGGCTGGACCCGACCGTGCAGGGCTCGGTCCTCTCCGTCCTGGAACGGCTCTCCATCCGTGTCCTGCCGAACACGGCGGGCTGCTTCACCGCGGGCGAGGCCGTGCTGACCGCCCGGCTGGCCCGGGAGGCGCTCGGAACCGACTGGGTCAAGCTGGAGGTGGTGGCGGACGAGCGCACCCTGCTGCCCGACCCGATCGAGCTGCTGGACGCCGCGGAGACCCTCGTGGACGACGGGTTCACCGTCCTGCCGTACACCAACGACGATCCGGTGCTCGCCCGGAAGCTGGAGGACGTGGGGTGTGCGGCGATCATGCCGCTCGGCTCCCCGATCGGCTCCGGTCTCGGCATCCGGAACCCGCACAACTTCCAGCTGATCGTCGAGCGGGCCGGGGTGCCGGTGATCCTGGACGCCGGCGCCGGGACCGCCTCGGACGCCGCGCTCGCCATGGAGCTGGGCTGCTCGGCGGTGATGCTGGCGTCCGCGGTGACCCGGGCGCAGGAGCCGGAGCTGATGGCGGGGGCGATGAGGCACGCGGTGGAGGGCGGGCGCCTGGCGTTCCGGGCGGGCCGGATTCCGCGCCGCCACTTCGCCGAGGCGTCGTCCCCGGGCGAGGGGCGTGCCGTGCTGGACCCGGAACGTCCGGCGTTCTAGACGGGGCCCGGAGCGTGTCCCTGTCACGGCTCGGCTGCAGTAGCGCCCCGGAGCTGCCCGGACCGTCCGCCGTGTCAGCGGCGGCTCGTAGACTCGGTGCGTGGATACGACCCTCCAGGACCCCATGATCGGGCAGCTGCTCGACGGCCGCTATCGCGTCGACGCGCGGATCGCCGTCGGTGGCATGGCCACGGTCTACCGGGCCACGGACACCCGGCTCGACCGGGTGCTCGCCCTCAAGGTGATGCACCCGGCCCTCGCGACCGACGCCTCGTTCGTCGAGCGCTTCATCCGCGAGGCGAAGTCGGTGGCCAAGCTGGCGCACCCCAATGTCGTCGCGGTCTTCGACCAGGGCGCCCAAGGGGCGTACGTCTACCTGGCGATGGAGTACGTCGCGGGGTGCACCCTGCGTGACGTCCTGCGCGAGCGCGGTGCGCTCCAGCCCCGGGCAGCCCTGGACATCATGGAGCCGGTCCTCGCGGCCCTCGGTGCCGCGCACCGCGCGGGCTTCGTCCACCGCGACATGAAGCCGGAGAACGTCCTGATAGGGGACGACGGCCGCGTGAAGGTCGCCGACTTCGGTCTCGTACGGGCGGTGGGCACCGTCACGGAGACCACCGGATCGCTCCTGGGCACCGTGTCGTATCTCGCACCCGAACAGATCGAGCACGGCACCGCCGACACCCGGGCCGATGTCTACGCGTGCGGTGTCGTGCTCTACGAGATGCTGACCGGCAGCAAGCCGCACACCGGGGACACCGCCGCCCAGGTCATCTACCAGCACCTCAACGAGGACGTCCCGGCGCCGTCCGCGGTCGTCCCGGGGCTCCCGGTGGAGCTGGACTCCCTGGTGGCGAGCGCCACCGCCCGCAACGCCGAGGTGCGCCCGCAGGACGCGGTGGTGCTGCTGGCCGAGACGCGCGAGTGCCGGGCCGCCCTCACCGACGAGCAGCTCGACGCGTCGCCCCCGCAGGCCCGCAGCGACGAGCACGACGGCGCCGACGACCGTACGAGCGTGATTCCGCGCGTACTGCCGCCCGGCCAGGGCACCGCCCACCACACCAGCCGGCTGGAGATGCCGCCCTCGCTGCCGCCGCGGCGGCACGGGACCGGCAGGCGCGGCCCCTTCGGAGCGGGCCCCCGACGCGGGATAGTCGCCGCGCTCGCCGCGGTCCTGCTGGTGCTGGGCGTCGGCACGGGCGTCTGGTACATCAACTCCGGGCAGTTCACGCGTGTCCCCTCACTGCTGGGCCAGACCGAGAAGTCCGCCCAGCAGCGGCTGGCGGACGCGGGTCTCGACGTGAAGGGCATCGACCGCGCCTACAGCGACACCGCCGCCCGCGGCACGGTGATGAGCAGCGACCCGGGTTCCGGCGAGCGGATCCGCGGGAACGACTCCGTGCGGCTCGTCGTCTCCCGCGGTCCCGAAATGGTGGACGTGCCGGATGTCGAGGGCATCACGCTCGCCGATGCCCGACGTGCGCTGAAGGAAGCCGGCCTGGTGCCCGGGATGGTGACCCGGGAGTTCAGCGAGGACGTGGCGCGGGGCGAGGTGGTCCGTACGGACCCCGAGGCCGGCACCGAGCGCCACTCCGAATCGGCGGTCGCCCTGGTGGTCAGCAAGGGCAGCCCGGTCGACGTTCCCGATGTCACCGGCCTCTCGGTCGACGACGCCACCGCCGCGCTGCGGGAGGCGGGGCTGAAGGCCGAGGTCCTGCCCGGCCGGGTGAATTCCGCCGAGGCCGCCGGCGACATCGCCGAGCAGACGCCTGCCGACGGCGCGGAGGCGGCCGAGGGCGACTCCGTCGAGCTCACGGTCTCCAAGGGGCCGCGGATGCTCGATGTCCCGGACGTCACGGGCAAGGACGTCGACGAGGCCAGGAGCACACTGGAGGAGGCGGGGTTCGAGGTCGAGGTCGACCGGCCGTTCCTGTCCTTCAGCGACACCATCGAAAGGCAGTCCGTCGAAGGCGGCGAACAGGCCGCCGAGGGCTCCACGATCACGATCAGGACCAAGGGACTGTAGATCCACATGCGAAACCCGGTAGGCGCGCACGTCCCGGTGGCGGGCGGCCTCGCCAAGGTCGGCCTCGAGTACGCCCGCGAGCTGGAGGCGGAGGCCGTACAGGTCTTTGCCGCCAATCCGCGCGGCTGGGCGACCCCGCCCGGCAATCCGGCGCAGGACGAGCTGTTCCGCGCCGAGTGCGCGGCCGGATCGGTCCCGGCGTACGTCCACGCGCCGTATCTGATCAATTTCGGCTCGCACACCGAGGCAACGGTGGAGCGGTCCGTGGAGTCGCTGCGCCACTCCCTGCGCAGGGCGAGGGAGATCGGCGCGCTGGGCGTCGTGGTGCACACGGGGTCGGCGACCGGCGGGCGGCCTCCCGCGGAGGCCCTCGCGCAGGTGCGCCGGTACATGCGGCCGCTGCTCGACGAGCTGACGCATGACGACGACCCGTTCCTGCTGCTGGAGTCGACGGCGGGGCAGGGCTTCTCGCTCTGCTCGCGGACCTGGGACTTCGGCCCGTACTTCGAGGCGCTGGACTCCCATCCCAAGCTGGGCATCTGCCTGGACACCTGCCACATCTACGCGGCGGGGCACGACCTGACCGGCCCCTCGGGCATGCGCCGGACCCTCGATCTCCTGGTGGACACCGTCGGCGAGGGCCGCCTGAAGCTGATCCACGCCAATGACTCCAAGGACGTGGTGGGAGCGCACAAGGACCGGCACGAGAACATCGGCGCCGGTCACATCGGGGCGGAGCCGTTCCGCGAGCTGTTCTCGCACCCGGCGACCGACGGCGTACCCCTGATCATCGAGACCCCCGGCGGCAAGGCGGGGCATGCGGCGGATGTGGCCCGGCTGAAGGAGCTGCGCGGTCCCGTGCCCGCTTGAGGAATACCCCAGGGGGGTATACGGTTCCTGTTGTCGGCAGGAACCGCTATCCGGCTTTGGGGGAACACCATGCAGCACGACAACCGCACGCACGACACCGCCGGGCACGAGGCGCACACCGGACACGGCCCCGCGGCGCACGACGCGCACGCCGGCCACGCCCACCACGGCGGCGGTACGGACGGCAAGGTCAGCTGGGCCATGGCCGCCAAGGCCACGCTGCACTGCCTCACCGGCTGTGCGATCGGCGAGATCCTCGGCATGGTGATCGGCACCGCCCTCGGCTGGAGCAACATGCAGACGATGGTGCTCGCGATCATCCTGGCGTTCTTCTTCGGTTACGCGCTGACCCTGCGCGGCATCCTGAAGGCCGGCGTCGACTTCCGTACGGCCTTCCGGGTCGCCCTCGCCGCCGACACCCTCTCGATCGCGGTGATGGAACTGATCGACAACGGCGTGATCGCTCTGTGGCCGGGCGCCATGGACGCCCACCTGGCGGATTCGATGTTCTGGATCGTCCTGGCCATCGCGCTGGCCGCCGCCTTCGTCATCACGGTCCCGGTCAACAAGTGGATGATCGGCCGCGGCAAGGGCCACGCCGTGGTGCACCAGTACCACCACTGAGGCGCGGAGACCCGCAGGTCAGAGCTCGGGGCCGTCCCCGGGCTCCTCCTGGTAGGAGTAGCGCTGCTCGCTCCACGGGTCGCCGATGTTGTGATAGCCGCGCTCCTCCCAGAAGCCGCGGCGGTCGGCGGTCATGTACTCGATGCCGCGGACCCACTTGGGGCCCTTCCAGGCGTACAGGTGGGGCACGACCAGCCGCACCGGGAAGCCGTGTTCGGCGGTGAGCAGTTCGCCGTCCTTGTGGGTCGCGAACACGGTGCGGTCCGCCGCGAAGTCGGCGAGGCGGAGGTTCGAGCTGAATCCGTACTCGGCCCAGACCATCACATGGGTGACATTGGGTGCGGGCGGAGCGAGTTCCACGATGTTACGGGCGAGGACCCCGCCCCATTCGGCGCCGACCATGCTGAATTTCGTCACGCAGTGCAGATCCGCGACGACCGAGGAGAACGGCAGGGCCGTGAACTCCTGGTGATTCCAGCAGCGCTTCTCGCCGTCCGCGGTGGCTCCGAAGACCCTGAACTCCCAGCGGTCCGGCTTGAACTTGGGAACGGGCCCGTAGTGGGTAACCGGCCAGCCGCGCTGCAGGCGCTGCCCCGGCGGAAGCTCGGACTGCCCTGATTCGCTGTATTCCCGGCTTTCCGGCTGACCCATGCCTCCATGGTGACAGACAGGCAGGGGTGGTCATGACCAGGGCAGAGTCGATTCGGGCAACTCGTACTAAGCGTGCACTTACTGGACGACCGGGGAGCGCAGTGCGAGGATGCGGCCAACTTGCCCAGTACACCGGTTGGAAGGAGCCTCTGCGATGCAGGGCGACCCCGAGGTCCTCGAGTTCCTGAACGAACAGCTGACCGCCGAACTGACTGCCATCAACCAGTATTTCCTGCATGCAAAGATGCAGGACAACTTCGGCTGGACGAAGCTCGCCAAGTACACCCGGGCAGAGTCGTTCGACGAGATGAAGCATGCCGAGATTCTGACCGACCGCATTCTGTTCCTCGACGGCCTGCCCAATTACCAGCGGCTTTTCCATGTCCGGGTCGGCCAGACGGTCACCGAGATGTTCCAGGCCGACCGACAGGTCGAGGTGGAGGCGATCGACCGCCTCAAGCGGGGCATCGAGCTGATGCGCAACAAGGGCGACATCACGTCCGCAAATATTTTTGAGTCCATCCTGGCGGACGAAGAGCACCACATCGACTATCTCGACACCCAGCTGGAACTGGTCGAGAAGCTCGGCGAGCCGCTCTACATCGCACAGCTGATCGAGCAGCCGGAGAGCTGATCCGGGGCTCAGGCCGCGTCGGAGAGCCGAATGTCCGCCGAACCGGTGACGACGGGCGTCGCGCCGACGGGACCGGCCAGCGACTCCTGCTTCTGGTCGAGCAGCTCGCGGCGCGGGCAGTCGCCACGCCCCAGCAGCGCCTGGATCCTCCGGACACAGCCACCGCAGTCCGTACCGGCCTTGCAGGCGGAGGCTATCTGCCGGGGCGTACAGGCGCCGGCGTCCGCATGCTGCTTGACCTGCTGTTCCGTGACTCCGAAACACGAGCAGACGTACATGCGGTTCACCTCCCACCGGGATCGATCGCTAGCGCCGCCCCGATCTTTTCGGTGAGGCTAACCTAACCTTACCCGTCGACCCTGGTGGGTAAAAGCCCCGGAACGGCCTGTGGGGCACGGATCACATCGATCCGTGCCCCACAGCCGTACAGTCCGGCGATTCCTACTGGTCGCGGTACATCTCGGCGACCAGGAACGCCAGGTCCAGCGACTGGCTGCGGTTGAGCCGGGGGTCGCAGGCCGTCTCGTAACGCTGGTGCAGGTCGTCCACGAAGATCTCGTGACCGCCGCCGACGCACTCGGTGACATCGTCACCGGTGAGCTCGACGTGGATGCCGCCCGGGTGCGTCCCCAGACCCTTGTGCACCTCGAAGAAGCCCTTGACCTCGTCGAGGACGTCGTCGAAGCGGCGGGTCTTGTGGCCGGACGCGGCCTCGAAGGTGTTGCCGTGCATCGGGTCCGTCACCCACGCCACGGTGGCGCCGGAGGCGGTGACCTTCTCGACGAGCTCGGGGAGCTTGTCGCGGACCTTGTCGGCGCCCATGCGGACGATGAAGGTCAGCCGGCCCGGCTCGCGGTCCGGGTCGAGGCGGTCGATGTAACCGAGCGCGTCGTCGACGGTGGTCGTCGGGCCGAGCTTGATGCCGATCGGGTTGCTGATCTTCGAGGCGAACTCGATGTGCGCGCCGTCCATCTGGCGGGTGCGCTCACCGATCCACACCATGTGGCCCGAGGTGTCGTACAGCTTGCCGGTGCGCGAGTCGGTGCGCGTCAGCGAGGACTCGTAGTCCAGCAGGAGCGCCTCGTGCGAGGCGTAGAACTCGACCGCCTTGAATTCGGCCGGGTCCGTGCCGCACGCCTTCATGAAGTTCAGCGCGTTGTCGATCTCGCGGGCCAGGGCCTCGTAGCGCTGGCCGGAGGGCGAGGACCTCACGAAGTCCTGGTTCCAGGCGTGGACCTGGCGCAGGTCGGCGTAACCGCCGGTGGTGAAGGCACGCACCAGGTTCAGCGTCGAAGCGGACGCGTGGTACATCTGCTTCAGCCGCTGGGGGTCCGGGATACGGGCGGCCTCGGTGAAGTCGAAGCCGTTGACGGAGTCGCCGCGGTAGGTCGGCAGGGTCACGCCGTCGCGGGTCTCGGTCGACTTGGAACGCGGCTTGGAGTACTGACCGGCGATCCGGCCGATCTTCACGACCGGCACGGAGGCCGCGTAGGTGAGGACGGCACTCATCTGGAGCAACGTCTTGAGCTTGGCTCGGATGTGCTCGGCCGACACGGCGTCGAACGCCTCGGCGCAGTCGCCGCCCTGCAGCAGGAACGCCTCGCCCTTGGCGACGGCTCCCATGCGGGCACGCAGCTGGTCGCACTCGCCGGCAAAGACGAGAGGCGGATACGACTCGAGGTCCGCGAGCACATCGCGCAGGGCCTCGGAGTCGGGGTACTCGGGCTGCTGCGCCGCGGGAAGGTCTCGCCAGGTCGCCTTGTCGGCGACACTTCGGGATTCAGCTTTCACGATCACACCGCAAGACTACGGGGTCGCCGCTCCCCGACCGGCACACGCTCGCCTGGTGAGACAGACCGTCCGAAGTCACCCCGGGGAACGGCCGCCGCCAGGGGGCACGACGGGCGCCGCGCCCGGTCGCGGTGCGCTACGATCCACGGCATGTTCGCGCAGACAAACCAGAACTGGTGGTGGACCGCTCATCCGGCGGCCCGCTGATTCATCGCGCGTACACACTTCGCGAAGGCCGCCCGGGGGGCGGCCTTCTCTGCGTTTCGGAGCCGTTCCTCCTCATCGGAAGGAACACCATGCCCGTTTCCGCGACCGACCTCGTCCACCGCCTGCTCCGGGACGACTGCCCGCCCTTCGCCCTGCTGCGCAGGCGCACTCCGGGCCACGACCACGACACCGTCGACGTACTGATCGGCCGCGTCCGTGAAGCGGACCGGCTCGCCGACATCCCCGTGGGCGAACAGCCCTCGCTCGCCCTGGTGCCGTTCCGGCAGATCGCCGAGCGTGGCTTCGACGTCCGCGACGACGGCACTCCGCTGTCCGTCCTGCTCGCCCAGGAGTCGTACGCGCTGCCGCTCGACGAGGTGCTCGCCGCGCTTCCCGCCCATGAGGTGCGCGTGGAGGGCGGGAGCTTCGACGTGCCCGACGCGGAGTACGCGGAGACCGTCCGGCGGGTCATCGAGGACGAGATCGGGCAGGGCGAGGGCGCGAACTTCGTGATCCGGCGCACCTTCGGCGGCGAGATCCCCGGATTCGGCCGGGCCGACGCGCTGGCACTGTTCCGGCGGCTGCTGGCGGGCGAGCGGGGTGCGTACTGGACGTTCGTCGTGCACACCGGGGACCGGACCCTGGTCGGTGCCAGCCCGGAGGTGCATGTGCGGATGTCCGGCGGCACGGTCGTGATGAACCCGATCAGCGGAACCTACCGCTACCCCGCCGGCGGCCCCACCGCCGAGAGCCTGCTGGCCTTCCTCGGGGACCGCAAGGAGACCGAGGAGCTCTCCATGGTGGTCGACGAGGAACTCAAGATGATGTGCACCGTGGGCGACATGGGCGGGGTGGTGGTCGGCCCCCGGCTGAAGGAGATGGCCCATCTCGCGCACACCGAGTACGAACTGCGCGGGCGCTCCTCGCTGGATGTCCGGGAGGTCCTCAAGGAGACCATGTTCGCGGCGACGGTCACCGGCTCCCCCGTGCAGAACGCCTGCCGGGTGATCGAGCGGTACGAACCCGGTGGCCGCGGCTACTACGCGGGCGCGCTGGCCCTGCTGCGCCTCGACGCGAACGGGGCGCAGACCCTCGACTCACCGATCCTGATCCGGACCGCGGACATCTCGGCCGACGGACACCTGAAGGTTCCCGTCGGCGCCACGCTCGTACGCCACTCGACCCCGGAGAGCGAGGTCGCCGAGACCCACGCCAAGGCGGCCGGGGTACTGACCGCCCTGGGCGTGCGGCCGGGCCGGCCCCGGGCGGAGGCCGAGCGTCCGCAGCTGGCCTCCGATCCGCGGGTGCAGGCGGCGCTGGACGACCGGCGCGGCGGGCTCGCACCGTTCTGGCTGCGGATGCAGGAGCGCACGCAGGAGCTGTCCGGTCATGCCCTGGTGGTGGACGGCGAGGACACCTTCACCGCGATGCTGGCCCATCTGCTGCGGTCGTCGGGTCTGGAGGTGTCGGTGCGCCGGTACGACGAGCCCGGGCTGCGCGATGCCGTACGGGTGCACGAGGGTCCCGTCGTGCTGGGACCCGGGCCCGGGAACCCCGCCGACGCCGCTGATCCGAAGATGCGGCTGCTGCGCGCGATGGCCGCCGAACTGCTCCGTGACCACCGGCACGGACTGCTCGGGGTCTGCCTCGGACACGAGCTGATCGCCGCCGAGCTGGGCATGGAGATCGTCCGTAAGGCGGTGCCCCACCAGGGGGCGCAGACCCGGATCGAGCTGTTCGGCCGTCCGGAGACCGTCGGTTTCTACAACAGCTTCACGGCCCGCTGCGACGAGTCGACGGCCGCCGAGCTGACCGCGCACGCCATCGAGTCGAGCCGGGACGCGGCCACCGGTGAGCTGCACGCGCTGCGCGGGCAGGGCTTCGCGTCCGTGCAGTTCCATCCGGAGTCGGTCCTGACCGTGCGCGGGGCCGCGATCGTGACCGAGCTGCTGGCGGGTCTGCCGGTGCTCAGCTGACGGAGTGAGCGGGGCCCCGGCGGTCGTCCGGGGCCTCAGTCACCGGGGAGGGCCGGCACGAGGACGTTGTCGCTGCGGCGGCCGGCCAGGTAGTCGGCGACGTTCCGCACGGTGGCTTCCACGATCTGGCCCACCGCGTCCTCGGTGTAGTACGCCTGGTGCGAGGTCACGACGACGTTCGGGAAGGTGACCAGCCTGGCCAGGGTGTCGTCGTCCACGCCTTCCAGGGACTTGTCGAGGAAGAAGAGCCCGGCCTCCGCCTCGTACACATCGAGCCCCACACCCGTGAAGCGGCCCGCCCTGAGCTCGGCGACCAGCGCCATGGTGTCGATGAGTCCGCCACGGCTGGAGTTGATCAGGATCGCGTCGTCCTTCATCGCGGACAGGGCCTCCCTGCCGATGATGTGGTGGGTCGCGGGCAGCAGCGGTACGTGGAGGCTGATCAGGTCGGCCTCGGCGAGGAGCCGCTCCTTCTCGACGTACGTCATGCCGAGCTCCAGGCACGCGGGATTCTCGGCCACGTCCCAGCCCAGCAGCTTCATGCCGAACCCGTGGGCGATCCGGGTGAACGCCTCGCCGATCTTTCCGGTGCCGATCACTCCGACGGTGCGTCCGCGCATGTCGCGTCCGAGCAGCCCGTCCAGACGGAAGTCGAAGTCGCGGGTGCGGCTCGCGGCGCGGATGATGCGGCGGTTGACCGCCATCGCCAGGGTCCAGGCGAATTCGGCGACGGAGTACGGCGAGTAGTACGAGACCCGGGCGACGCGCAGGGCCAGGCGCTCGGCGACGTCGAGGTCGATGTTGTTGAAGCCCGTGGAGCGCTGGGCGATCATCTGCGTGCCGCCCGCCGCGAGGGTCTGCAGGACGCCGCTGCCGAGGTCGGCGTTGACGCTGGTGGAGATGATCTCGTAGCCCGCCGCGATCGGTGCGGTGTCCCTGTTCAGGAAGACGTCCAGGCAGCGGACCTCGTGCTGTCCGGCGAAGGCTTTCTCGATCAGGGGCTTCTCGTCGGACTGCACACCAAATGCCAGGATTTCCACGAGGTCTCCCGTTTTTCGCGCAGCGAGGGGTAGGGGCCGGTCATCGCGAATATACGGCCCGCCCCCTCGGTGCGCCGCTCAGCCGATGTCGTCGAGACCGCGCTCGATCGCGTACCTCACGAGCTCCACCCGGTTGTGCAACTGGAGTTTGCCGAGGGTGTTCTGCACGTGGTTCTGAACGGTGCGGTGGGAGATGACGAGCCGTTCGGCGATCTGCTTGTACGAGAGTCCCTTGGCGACCAGGCGCAGCACCTCGGTCTCCCGGTCGGTGAGTGCCGGAGCCTTCGGTTCGTCGGACGCGACGGGGGCCGGGTCGGAGGCGAGCCTGCGGTATTCGCCGAGAACCAGACCGGCGAGGCCCGGGGTGAAGACCGGATCGCCCGCGGCGGTGGAGCGCACGGCGTCGGTCAGTTCCTGGGTGCTGGCGGACTTCAGCAGATAGCCGGTGGCGCCCGACTTCACCGCTTCCAGGACATCTGCGTGCTCACCGCTGGCGGAGAGCACCAGGACCCGCAGTCCGGGATGGGAACCGACGAGTTCCTTGCAGACCTGGACGCCGGGCATCCCGGGCAGGTTCAGGTCGAGGACGAGGACGTCGGGCCTGGCGGCCTTCGCCCGGCGCACGGCCTGCGGGCCGTCACCGGCGGTCGCCACCACCTCGAAGCCGGACTCGGCCAGATCGCGGGCGACCGCGTCGCGCCACATCGGGTGGTCGTCGACGACCATCACCTTCGTGGGCACCTGCTGGGACTCCTGCGCGTTCGGTGTACTCATCGGGCCGATCCTGCCTTCCCCCGTGGAACCTTCGGAACCTTCAACTCGACCTCCGTGCCCTGTCCGGGCACCGAAATCAACGCGGCCGTGCCACCCAGGTCACGCAGCCGCCCGCGGATCGACAGGGCCACCCCGAGCCGGCCCTCCCCCTCCGCCTGGGCGAGCCGCCCTTCCGGGATGCCGGGGCCGTCGTCGCGGACCGTCACGATCACTTCGTCCGGCTCGTCCTCGACCAGGATCCATGTCTGGGCGTCCTGCCCCGCGTGCACCCGCACATTGTCCAGGGCGGCGCCGACCGCGGCGGCGAGCTCCCGGGCGGCCTCGGGCGGCAGCAGCACCGGAGCGCCGGGTTCGGCGAAGCTGACCCGGGACCCCGCGTGCGGGGCGAGCAGGGTACGCAGATCGCAGTCGGCTCCGCCGGCCCCTTCGTCGTCGATCTCGACGGTACGGACCACGGCGCCGTCGGCGGCGTCCTCGGAGACCCGGGTGGTGGGGACCAGGCCGCTGGAGACGAGGGTGCGCAGGGCGACCTCCTGCTCACCGGCCATCCTGCCCAGTTCGGCGGCCTCTCCTCCGAGCGCCGAGCCGCGGCGCTGCACCATGGCGAGGACCTGGAGGACGCTGTCGTGGATGTCGCGGGCCAGTCGTTCCCGCTCGCGGGTGGCCGCCTCGATCTCCAGGGCCCGGGCCAGGGTGCGTTCACTGGCGCGGGCCACCTCGACGACGTAACCGATGGCGATGGAGGCGACCCAGACCAGCAGGACGTTGTGCAGGGTGTCCCGGCTGGGGTGGCCGCGCTCGATGAGGTTGGCGACGGCGACGAAGGTGGAGGCGAAGGCCGCCCACCGCCAGCCGCCCTTGATGGCGAACGCCAGGACCGAACCGGCCGTCCAGATCGACGGGAGGGTCGGGCCGTCGACGTGCTGGGCGTCGAAGTCGGCCAGCGGGGTGAGGAGGATTCCGGTGAGGGCGACGACGAGGTCGGCGCCGAGGAAGCGCTTGGTGCAGCGCGCCGCGCCGGCCACCTTGGGGAGGGTGACGAGGGTCCAGACGGCCATCACCGCCAGGTAGGCGACGGCCACCCACGGCCGCTCGTACTTCTCCCGCCCGACGGTCGCCAGAAGCACCGCGTAGCCCAGGGTGAGCAGACGGTACGCGGTCAGAGCACGCCACAACGGCTGCTCGACGGACATCCGCACGACACGCTCGCGCTTGGTCATCTCCCCCACCCCCCGGACGGACAGCGGCGCGACTACGCGCCCGACCGTCCCGTTCCGTCCTTGTCCGCGGCCTCCGCGGCGCTTGCCTGCTTCTGCGCGCGCTTCTCGTCCTCGGCCCGGAGCTTCGCCTCGTCGGCGATCTGCCGCTTGGCCGCCGTCGCGTAGATGTCGACGTACTCCTGGCCGGAGAGCTTCATGATCTCGTACATGACCTCGTCGGTCACCGAACGCAGGATGAAGCGGTCGCCGTCCATGCCCTGGTAGCGGCTGAAGTCGAGCGGCTTGCCGATCCTGATGCCGGGTCGCATCAGCTTGGGCACCACCTGCCCGGGGGGCTGGATCTTCTCAGTGTCGATCATCGCCACGGGGATGACGGGCGCACCGGTGGCGAGGGCCACGCGTGCGAGACCGCCGGGCTTGCCCCGGTAGAGACGGCCGTCCGGCGACCGGGTGCCCTCGGGATAGATCCCGAAGAGCCCGCCGCTCTCGATGACCTGTATGCCCGCCTTGATGGCCGCCTCGCCGGCGCCGCGGGCCCCGGAGCGGTCCACCGGGAGCTGGCCGACGCCCTTGAAGAAGGCCGCGGTCAGCCGTCCCTTCACCCCGGGCGCCGTGAAGTACTCGGCCTTCGCGATGAAGGTGACCTTGCGGTCGAGCACGGCCGGCAGGAAGAACGAGTCGGAGAACGACAGATGGTTGCTCGCGAGGATCGCAGGCCCCTGTGCGGGGATGTTCTCCAGGCCCTCCACCCACGGCCTGAAGGCGAGCTTCAGAGAGCCGCCGATGGAGAACTTCATTGCGCCGTAGATCAACTCGGGTGCCTCCTGTGTGCTGTCGATGAGACCTTAACCTGTGGGGTCTCCCGCGCTCCCGCCCGGCACAGGGCTGTGCCCCCAGCGGAGACGGGGCCGGTCCCGCGGCTGCGACCGGTGACGGCCCTGGTCGGTGTCGGTCCGGTCGCGTACGGTGAAGTAATCCTTCTGCGCACTCTCTTTTGAGCCCTGACGCTTCACCCGTACCCGCGCATACCCACCCGTCACAGCCTCACGAACAGGAGACCCCCGGTGCCGGTCCTCCCTGGAGCCGAGCCGTTCCGCCACGATGGCGGAGAGGTCGGCGTCCTTCTCTGTCACGGATTCACCGGATCGCCGCAGTCGCTGCGCCCCTGGGCCGACTACCTGGCCGAGCGGGGGCTGACCGTCGCGCTCCCGCTGCTGCCCGGACACGGCACCCGCTGGGAGGACATGGCCGTCACCGGCTGGCAGGACTGGTACGCGGAAGTGGACCGGGAGCTGCGCGTCCTGCGGGAGCGGTGCAGCCAGGTCTTCGTCTTCGGGCTCTCCATGGGCGGCGCGCTGTCGCTGCGGCTCGCGGCGAAGCACGGTGACGCGATCACCGGCCTGGTGCTCGTGAACCCGGCGAACAAGGTGCACGGTCTCTCGGCCTACGCCCTCCCGGTCGCCCGCCATTTCGTGCGTACGACGAAGGGCCTCACCAGCGACATCGCGCTGGAGGGCGTCGAGGAGACCGGTTACGACCGGGTGCCGCTGCACGCGGCCCATTCGGTACGCAACTTCTTCCGTCTGGTCGACGCCGAGCTGCCCCAGGTCACCCAGCCGCTCCTGCTGCTGCACAGCCCGCAGGACCATGTGGTGCCGCCCGCCGATTCGGCCCGCGTCCTCAGCCGGGTGTCGTCGACGGATGTCCAGGAGATCCTGCTGGAACAGAGCTACCACGTGGCGACGTTGGACCATGATGCGGAGCGGATCTTCGAGGAGAGCTACTCGTTCATCGGCCGCCTCGCACCCAGCGTCGGGAAGAAGGGGAGCACGTCCGGTGGCTGAGCACGACGCGGAGCGCACAGGCAGTGACGAGGAGCGCGAACCGCGTCCCACGGAGGGCGCCGCGGTCCCCGAGGGGACCGAGGACGCCCGGCCGATCGACGAGGAAGCGGCCTGGGAGGCCATCGTCGCGGGGTACGGCGAGGAGCCGCCGGACCCGCCGGGCGCCAAGCCGTTCAAGTCGATCGAGGATCTGGCCCTGCTGGAGGACGATCAGCTGAACGTCCTGGAGCCGGACGCGGGCACGGGCGACGACGCGGACAAGGGCGCGGGCAAGCCGCTGTCCCCCAAGCCCGCGAAGCCTCCGGAGAAGAAGGCGCTCGGCAGTTCCGTCGTCTTCGCGCCCGGTGTCGCAGGCCCGCGCGACTACGAGGTGGAAGAGCCCGGGAACGGCGACACCGATGGTCCCGACGACGGCGAGGAGGGACATTTCGTCCCGCCGGAGCCGCCGCCGCTGCCGGAGGCCGACGTCACGGCGAAGTTCGCCTGGCTCGCGGTCGTCGGTGGTCCGGTCCTGCTGCTGATCGCCGTGCTGCTGCAGTGGGAGATGACGTGGTGGCTCACCACGATCTGCATCGGTGGTTTCCTCGGCGGCTTCGCGACGCTGGTGGCGCGGATGCCTCACGACGACGAGGACGACGTGGACCCGGGGCGCGGCGCGGTGGTCTGAGGCGTCGCCTTCCGGCGTGAGCGGCCGCGGGTCAGGCCGGCCGGGCCGTCGTGGACAGGGCGGGCACCCGGAGTGCCGCCAGCACCGGCAGGTGGTCCGTGGCGGCCCGCAGGTCCGCGTCGGTGACGCCGGGCAGGCCCGAGGGGACACCGCAGCCGAGCACCTCGATGCCGTCCGTGGCGAACACCGCGTCGATGCGCCGTCGGGGCTCGTCCGGCGGGAAGGTGGCCTCGCCGCCCCAGGGGCGTACGGCCCGGCAGTCCTGGAGCCGCCCGGCCAGCCGCTCGAACGCCGGCCCTTCCGGCCCTTCGTTGAGGTCGCCCGCCGCGATCGCGTGGGGCACCCGCATGCTGTCCAGCCGTTCGAGCAGAAGGCCCGCCTGCGCCAGGCGTTCCTCGCGCTGGAGGCTGAGATGGCAGCTGAGGAGCCCGATCCGGGTTCCCGCGATCCGCACCACGGCCGTGGCGAATCCTCTGCGGTGCAGTCCGGGGGTGCGCGGCAGCAGCACGTCCTCGGTCCGCTCCACCGTGGCCCTCAGCGAACAGAGCAGCAGGGGCCCGGCCGCCGTGGCGCCGCCGCTGAGGATCACCAGATCGGTACGGGCGGCGAGCCTGGCGGCGGCCTTGCGCCAGCGGAAGAAGCGCGGGGCCTCCTGGACGAAGACCAGGTCGGGACGGCAGGCGCGGATGACCCGGGCCAGGGCCTCGGTGTCGTCGCGCAGGGACCGGACGTTGTAGCTGAGCACTCTGACGACGGCCGAACCGTCCTGCTCGGTACGGGAGTCGGGCAGCGGCGTCATGACCATGGGATTCACGATACGACGGACGCCCGCCGCTCCCCAGGGGGCGCGACGGGCGTCCGGTCGTACGGTGCGGGCTCAGCCCTGGCGGGCCAGGTCGGCCGCGCCCACCAGGCCGGCCTTGCCGCCGAGCTGGGCGGCGAGCACCTGGGCGTGCGGACGCCACTCGCCGCCGATCAGCCAGCGCCGGAAGGACTTGCGGATCGGGTCGAGGACGAGCTCGCCCTCGTCCGAGACGCCGCCGCCGACGATGAAGGCGGAAGGGTCGAAGAGCGAGGCGAGGTCGGCGAGTCCGGCTCCGGCCCAACGGGCCAGCTCACGGAACGAGTCGACGGCGACCAGGTCGCCCTGCCGGGCGGCGGCACTGATGTGCTTGCCCTCGATGCCCTCCACCGTGCCGTCGCCGAGCGACAGGAGGATCGCCGCGTTCTCCGGGGTGGCGTTGGCGCGCTGCTTCGCGTAGCGGACGAGCGCACGCCCCGAGGCGTACTGCTCCCAGCAGCCCTGGCTGCCGCAGCCGCAGAGCAAACCGTCCGGGACGACCCGGATGTGGCCGAACTCGGCGGCCACGCCGAAGCGTCCGCGCCGCAGTTTGTTGCCGATGATGATGCCGCCGCCCAGGCCGGTGCCGAGCGTGATGCAGATGACGTCGTCGTGGCCCTGTCCGGCACCGAAGCGGTATTCGCCCCAGGCTGCCGCGTTGGCGTCGTTCTCGACGACGACCGGCAGACCGACGCGCTGCTCGACCTTGTCCTTCAGCGGCTCGTGCCGCCACTTGATGTTCGGTGCGAACAGCACGGTGGCGCGCTTGTCGTCGACATATCCGGCAGCGCCGATGCCGACTGCCTCGACATCGTGCCCCTCGCTCGCTCCGGCCACGGCTGAGCAGATCGCGTCGACGATGCCTTCGGCCGTCGGCGGGGTCGGTACCTTGAACATCGAGAGGATCTGGCCCTCTTCGTCGACCACTCCAGCCGCGATCTTCGTGCCGCCGATATCGACGCCGATGGTGAGTCCCATGAATCCCTCAGTTTCGGTCGAGCCCCGCTACGGCCAACCGTACCCGAGGCGGGGAAGGCGCCGGGCCTTCTGCCTCCGACCCGGGGTCAGTCCAGGTCGATCTTTTCGCTGCCGCCGGGGCCCTCGTCGCGGGGGTCGGAGGGGTCTTCGGCCGCCTTCTTCGCAGTGTCGGCGCCGCCCGCACCCTCGGTGGTACGGGTCCAGCGGGCCTCCTGGCCCTCGACGGCCGAGCGGTAGGCGGCCAGGAGTTCGTTGCCCGCCGCGGCGAGGTGGTCGAAGAGGTCCGGATTGCGCTCGATGACGGGCTCGACGGCGGACTTGGCCTGCCGGATCGCCTGCTGGACGGCGCCCTGGGCGGCAACGCCGAGCAGCGGCGACTGGAGCGAGGAGACCTTGTCGGCCACCGCGTCGACCAGCTTGCGCAGTTCCTCGGCGGCGGAGCCGGGCTGCGGCCCGTTCTCGGCGCGGCGCCTGGCCTTCTCGGCTGCGAGGTCCTCGGCGCAGGCATCGGCCCACGCGTCGCCGTCGGCGGGACGATCGGTGGCTTCACTCATGGCGGGCTCCTGCGGGCAAGGGTGCTGTAGTACCGACGTTACCCGAACGGGGGTAAACCGTTCATCGGCTCCGCGGCCAGAGAGCCGGGTCCGGCGTGAACCGGACACGCAGCACGCCGTCCGTGAGCGCCGCTCCGGAGACGGTGCAGCGGCGCAGCCCGGACTCCAGTCGCACGATCCGGTGGAACGGGCCGACGGTGAGGAGCAGTTCGTCGCCGCGGCGGACGAGCTGGAGCTCGTCCTTGCGGGCGCCGGGCAGCGGCAGGCACCAGACGAGGGTCCCGTCGGCCGCGTCCCCGGACGGGTCCGCGGTCCGGGTGTCCTCGATCCACCAGGGGTCGTCGGCGGGGCCCGGTGTCCGGTCGTCGGGTGCGAGGTCGCCGAGAAGGGCCAGATCGTCCAGGCCCCGTGGATCGTGGCCGAGGTGGGCCGCCTCGCGCACGGGGGTCGTGGGGGCCCACTCCTGCGACCAGTGGTCGAGGCACTTCTCCTGCTGGGCGGCGAGGCCGGCGAGCCAGGGGTCCACGGAGTGCCGGGGCAGCACGCGGCCGGCCACGAGCGCGTCGACGCGCAGTCCCTGCAGGGCGAGTCCGGCACGGGCGGTGCGCAGGGTCTCCTCGGCGGCCGGGCCGGGTTCGGCGACCAGCCGGACGGTCGTCGAGCCGTCCTCGATCAGGGCCTGGACCGCGGCCAGCTCGGCGTCCTTGCGGGCGGCGGCCTCGTACAGCCACTGCGCGGGCGCGGGAACCCCGGCGAGCTGGGCGAGGACCGGACGCAGGGCGCGGGCGGCCTGGCGTTCCTGGGGCAGGAGGCGGCGCAGATAACGGCGCAGCTGATCGGGCAGGGCGAGGACGGCGAGGGCCTCGCGCAGCGGCGGCAGGTCGACGACGAGGACGTCCGTGCCGTCCTTCGACCAGTCGCCCTCTGCGGCGCGCCGCAGCGTGTGGAGGAGCGCGAACTGTGTGCTGCCGGGAAGTTCGGTGAGTTCCTCGCCGGCGAGGCGGTTGGCTCCGAGCAGGCCCAGCACTCCGGACGCCCGGTCCTGGAGGGCGAGGAGTTCCTCGCGGAAGTGCTCGCCGGAGTCGATGCGGGCGTACCGCAGTCCGTCGGTGACCTCGGCGGGTTCCGTGCCGGTGGGGAATCCGGGTACGGCGTCGGCGGAGACGAACAGGGTGCGCAGCCCGGCGCGTGCGGCGGCCAGGGCGGTCGCCGCGGCGACCGTCGTACGGCCTGCGCCGCCGGGGCCGGTGACCAGGACCGTACGCACGCGGTCAGCCCCGCGGGACGGACTCGACGCGCTTCTTCAGTCCGGCCAGCGCGCGGTCGATGATGACCTTCTCCGCCTTGCGCTTGATCATGCCCAGGAGCGGGATCTTGACGTCGACGGCCAGCCGGTAGGTGACCTCGGTGCGGTCGCCGACCGGAACCAGCGTGTACGAGCCGTCGAGGGCCCGCAGCATCTGGGACTTCACCAGGGTCCAGCTGACCTCGTTCTCACCTGTCCAGGTGTACGCGAGGACGTGGTCGTCCTTGATCGCTCCGGCGTCCAGGACCAGCCGGACCTGCTCGGCCCGGCCCTGGTCGTCGCCTGCCAGCACCTCGGCCTGCTTCACCTCGCCGGTCCACTCGGGATAGCGGGCGAAGTCGGCGATCACTCCCATGACGTCGGCCGGTGCCGCCTCGATCATGATGCTCGAGCTGGTGTGTTCAGCCATCGCCGTGGCCCTCCAGTGCGCTGTACCGGTCGCGTTCGGCAGAGGTCTGCCGCGTGCAGGCTATCGCGTACGGGACGGCCTCCGTCCCGCGGTCCGTGTCACCACTCCAGGGCCCATGGCCGCCCGGTGGACGCGAAGTGACCGACGTTGACGCACTCGGTGACGCCGATCCGCATCCGGCGGACCAGCGGCTGGTGGACATGGCCGAAAAGCGCGTAGCGGGGGCGGGTGCGGCGGATGGCGTCGAGAAGGGCCCGGCTGCCGCGCTCGAAGCGGCGCGCCACGGTGTCGTACGTCAGCTCCGGGACGTCGGGCGGGATGTGCGAGCAGAGCACGTCCACCGGTCCGAGCGCCTCGACCTTGGCGGCGTACTCCTCGTCGCTGATCTCGTACGGGGTGTTCATCGGGGTCTTCAGTCCGCCGCCGACGAAGCCGAAGACCCGGCCGCCGATCTCGGCGCGCTGGCCGTCCAGGACGGTGGTGCCGGGGCCCGCGTACTCGGGCCAGAGCCCGGGGATGTCGACGTTGCCGTAGGTGGCGTACGTCGGGGTGGGCAGGACGGCGAACATCTCCGCGTACTGCTTGCGTACCGCGCCGACGATGGCGGCGTTGCGGTCCTTGCCCACCCACAGGGCGCGGCCGAAGGCGCGGGCCTCCTCGAAGCGGCGGGCGGTGCGCAGTTCCACGATGCGGTCCGCGTTCTCCACCCCGAAGAGGTCGGGGAAGATGCCGCGCGAGTGGTCGGCGTAGTCGAGGAAGAGCACCAGGTCACCGAGGCAGACGAGGGCGTCGGCGCCGTCTCCCGCGCGGGCGAGCGCCTGGGTGTTGCCGTGCACGTCGCTGACCACGTGGATGCGCGTACCGCTCCTCGCGGTCGCGCTTCGGCCGTCCCCTCCGCTGCCTCGCATGCCGATCACCCTAGATCTCGGCCCGCTCCGTGGGTAGGTGTGGCCGGACCTGCGGTTACTTCCGGGTCGTCACATGGGTGCACTACTCTGCCCGCTAGGCCCACCTATGTGTGTGATGCATAAGACATCTGGCCGGAACCCCCTATCCGGAACCGACTACCGGTGGGTAACGTCCGGGCAGTCCAGTCGTGCTCACCCCACGGAGCACGTGCCAGTCTTGGACCGCATCCGGTGCGTCACACAGAGCCGTGGCACCGGAGCCCGATGAGGAGCAGCAGTCTTGCGCGAGTTCAGCCTTCCGGCCCTGTACGAGGTCCCCTCGGACGGCAACCTGACGGATCTCATCCGCCGCAATGCCGCTCAGCATCCCGAAGTCGCGGTGATGAGCCGCAAGGTGGGCGGCGTCTGGACGGACGTCACCGCCACCCAGTTCCTCGCCGAGGTCAGAAGCGCGGCCAAGGGGCTGATCGCGTCAGGCGTGCAGCCCGGCGACCGGATCGCCCTGATGTCGCGCACCCGCTACGAGTGGGTGCAGCTGGACTTCGCGATCTGGAGCGCCGGCGCGGTCACCGTCCCGGTCTACGAGACCAGCTCCCCCGAGCAGGTCCAGTGGATACTGGGCGACTCCGGAGCCGTCGCCGTCATCGTGGAGAGCGACGCCCACGCCGAGGCCGTCGCCTCCGTGCGCGAGGGCCTTCCCGAGCTGAACCACGTGTGGCAGATCGACAAGGGCGCGGTCGACGAACTGACCATCGCCGGGGCGCAGGTCTCGGAGGAGACCATGGATCTGCGCACGGTGAGCGCCAAGGCCGACGACCCGGCCACCATCGTCTACACCTCGGGCACCACGGGCCGCCCCAAGGGCTGTGTGCTGACGCACCGCAGCTTCTTCGCGGAGTGCGGCAACGTCGTGGAGCGGCTGAAGCCCCTCTTCCGTACCGGCGAGTGTTCCGTCCTGCTCTTCCTGCCCGCCGCGCACGTCTTCGGCCGGCTGGTCGAGGTGGCCTCCGTGATGGCCCCGATCAAGCTCGGCTGCGTGCCGGACATCAAGAACCTCACCGATGAGCTGGCGGCCTTCAGGCCGACCCTGATCCTCGGTGTGCCGCGGGTCTTCGAGAAGGTCTACAACTCGGCGCGCGCCAAGGCGCAGGCCGACGGCAAGGGCAAGATCTTCGACCGGGCCGCCGACACCGCGATCGCGTTCAGCCGCGCGCTGGGCACCCCGCAGGGTCCGTCCCTCGGCCTGAAGATCAAGCACAAGGTCTTCGACAAGCTGGTCTTCAGCAAGCTGCGGGCCGTGCTCGGCGGCCGGGGCGAGTACGCGATCTCCGGCGGCGCCCCGCTCGGCGAGCGGCTCGGGCACTTCTACCGCGGTATCGGCTTCACGGTGCTGGAGGGCTACGGCCTGACCGAGACCTGTGCGGCCACCGCCTTCAACCCGTGGGACCGCCAGAAGATCGGCACGGTCGGTCAGCCGCTGCCCGGTTCGGTCGTCCGGATCGCCGACGACGGCGAGGTGCTGCTGCACGGCGAGCACCTGTTCACGGGCTACTGGAAGAACGAGGCGGCGTCGGCCGAGGCACTGGCCGACGGCTGGTTCCACACCGGTGACATCGGCACGCTCGACGAGGACGGCTATCTCGCGATCACCGGCCGCAAGAAGGAGATCATCGTGACGGCGGGCGGCAAGAACGTCGCCCCCGCCGTGATCGAGGACCGGATCCGCGCGCACGCGCTGGTCGCCGAGTGCATGGTGGTCGGCGACGGCCGCCCGTTCGTGGGCGCGCTGGTCACCCTGGACGAGGAGTTCCTCGGCCGCTGGGCCGAGGAGCACGGCAAGCCCGCCGGTTCCACGGCCGTGTCGCTGCGCGAGGACCCGGAGCTGCTGGCCGAGGTGCAGCGTGCCGTGGACGACGGCAACGCCGCGGTGTCCAAGGCCGAGTCCGTACGCAAGTTCCGCATCCTGGCCGCGCAGTTCACCGAGGAGGCGGGCCACATCACGCCGTCGCTGAAGCTGAAGCGCAACGTGGTCGCGAAGGACTTCGCCGACGAGGTCGAGTCCATCTACCGCGCCTGATCCGGCACTTGTGAGAAGGGCCTGTTCCCCGTCGGGGGAACAGGCCCTTCTCACATACGGACAGACGCTCCGTCACCTGTTCAAAGAAGCGTCTTCAGCTTCTCCGCGAGCAGGTCCCAGCGCCACTTCTCCTCGACCCACGCCCTGCCCCGCTCCCCCATCCGCCGCCGCAGCTCCGGATCGCCGAGCAGGGTGACGATCCGGTCGGCCGACTCCTCGGCGGAGCCGCCCCGGACCACCCAGCCGGTCTCGCCGTCGAGCACGGCGTCGGGCGCGCCGCCCGAGTCGCCCGCCACCACCGGCAGGCCGGTCGCCGACGCCTCCAGGTAGACGATGCCGAGGCCCTCGACGTCGAGCCCGCCGCGGCGGGTCCTGCACGGCATCGCGAAGACGTCACCGGCGCCGTAGTGCGCGGGCAGTTCCTCCCACGGCACCGGGCCGGTGAAGCGCACCGAGTCCGTCACACCGGTCTCGGCGGCCAGCTTCTTCAGCTCCCCCTCGTACGGCCCGCCGCCGACGATCAGGAGCACCGTGTCCGGCTCCCGCGCGAGGATCGCGGGCATGGCGAGGATCAGGGTGTCCTGGCCCTTGCGCGGGACGAGCCGAGAGACACAGACGACGACGGGCCGGTCCGAGAGCCCGAGGCCGGCCCGGACCCGGTCGCCGCCGGAGGCCGGGTGGAAGGTCTTCTCGTCGACCCCGGGCGGCAGCTGGACCATGCGGCCCGCCGCCTCCGGAGTGAGGGCTGCCGCGATCCGTGAACGGGTGTACTCGCCGAGGTACGTGATCGTGTCCGTGCCCTCGCCGATGCGGCGCAGCAGCTGCCGGGAGCCGGGCAGCTGGGCCCAGCCCGCCTCGTGCCCGTGGCTGGTGGCGACGATCCGGCGCGCACCCGCCTTGCGCAGGGCCGGCCCCATCAGGCCGAGGGGGGCCGCCGCGCCGAACCAGACGGAGGAGCAGCCGTGTTCGCGCAGCAGCCGGCTCGCCCGCCGGGTGACCGCCGGAGTCGGCAGCAGCATCGTCGTACGGTCGCGCACGACCGTGAAGGGCTGCTCCGCGTCGAAGGCCGCGGTGGCCGCGACACCCTCGGGACTCCGCTTCCAGGTGGAGGCGTAGACGACGAGCTGCCCGGGGTCCACGCGCAGCGCCATGTTGTGCAGAAACGCCTGGATACCACCGGGCCGGGGCGGAAAATCGTTCGTCACGATCAGGGTCTTGTCCATCGCCGCCGACAGTACCGAACGGCCCCGCTTCGTCGCTCCGGCACCGTCCCGCCGGGCATCATGGCCCTCCGAAACCACACCGAACCGGATGAGGCAGTCATGACGGGAGCAATCGGTACACGTCTGTCTCTCTCGGTGTGGGCCCTGACCCGGGCGACGCTGCTGCTCTGCGTCTTCAAGGTCTTCACGGTCCCGGGGCCGGACGTGACGAGCGACGTGTCGGCGATCTACCACGGCTGGTACGAGGTGCTGAGGAGCGGCACCTACCCGGTGGACGACGTCACCTGGCAGTACCCGCCCGTCGCCGCGCTCGCCGTCCTCTCCCCGGCCCTGCTGCCGTTTCTGGACTATCCGTCGGCCTTCTACGTCCTGGCCCTGCTCTGCGACGCGCTGGTGTTCGGCCTGCTGCTGCGGGCGAGGCGGCGGCCGGGCAGGAGCGGCGCCGGGGCCTGGGTGTGGGTGGCGGGGGTGCCGCTCCTCGGCCCGACCTCGTACGCCCGTTACGACCTGATGGTCACCGCGGTGGCGGTGGCGGCGCTGCTGGCCGGGGTGCGCCGGCCTCGGGTGCTGGGGGTGCTGGCCGCCTTCGGGGCGCTGCTGAAGGTGTGGCCCGCGCTGCTGCTGGTGGGCACGGCGCGCGGGCGTACGAGCCGGAGCGCCTGGTCGGCCGCCGCGACGACGGCGGCGACCCTGGCCGTGCTGTGCGCGGCGGCGCTGCCGGGTGCCTTCGCGTTCCTCTCGTTCCAGCGGGACCGGGGCACCGAGATCGAGTCACTGGGGGCGCTGGTGTTCCACGTGGCCCGGCAGTTCGGGTGGGAGGGCGGGGTGGAGCTGCGCTACGGCTCGATGGAGTTCGTCGGTCCGTACGTCCCCCTGGTCTCCACGCTCGCCCTGGGGCTGTCCGTGCTCGCCTTCGGCTGGCTCCTGGTGTGGCGGCTGCGGGCGCGGACGTTCACGGTGCGCACTCCGGCGGACGCGGCGTTCACCGCGGTCCTGCTGTTCACCACGACCAGCCGGGTCATCAGTCCCCAGTACCTGCTGTGGCTGGTCGGCCTGGCGGCCGTCTGCCTGGTGTTCCGGGACAGCCGGATGGTGCTGCCCGCCTGTCTGGTGCTGGTGGCCACGGGCGTCACCCTGCTGGAGTTCCCGCTCGGCTTCGCGCACGTGGTCGCCGGAGACGCGGTGGGCGTGGGCCTGCTCCTCGTACGCAACGGGCTGCTGGTGGCCGCGACGCTGGCCGCCGGACTGCGGCTGTGGCAGGAGACCGTCCCCGCCCGGGCGGGGAACGGGCCGCGCGCCGACTCCGCCGAGGGCCCGGAGCGGGGGAACCGTCAGCCGAGCCGGGCCGCCAGGTAGTCGCGCCAGCTCGCCGTGAACTCCTGCGGGGTCGTGCCGAGCACCGTGTGCAGCGCCTGCTCCACCGCCCCGTCCCGCCCCGGGTGGCCCCCCACGGCCTTGTAGAAGGCGATCAGCTTCTCCGCGCCCCAGCGGTCCTCGATGAGCTCGCAGGCCATCCAGCCCCCCTCGTAGGCCCTCGCCAGCCTCCCCGCGTCGCCGCCGAAGCCGAAGTCCTCGTCCACGGGCAGCTCGGCGGGCGGTTCTCCGCCACGGACCGCCTCGGCCAGCTCGGGCGCCACCAGGTCGGCCGCGCGGTTCTCCCCGCGGTACGCGGCCCAGTCGGCGAAGCCCTCGGAGAGCCAGACCGGCGTGGCCGGGGAGGTGTGGACACGGGTCGCCACGTGGGCGGTCTCGTGGGTGAGGACGACCTGCTGCCCGAACGCGCCGAGCATCGCGTACGCCTGCGGATTGACGATCACCCGGTCGGCGGTGCCGGGAGCCCGGCCCGAGCCGCCCACCTCACCGGTGGTGACGGCCGCTATGCCCCGGTAGCTCGCCACCGGCGAGCCCAGCAGCCCCGCCATGCCCTCCACCGTGTCCGGCACCAGCACCACCACACGGCGCGCCCAGGACTCCGGCCAGGCGGCGGAGACGGCCGGCACGGCGCGGTCCGCGGTCTCGGCGACCCCGCGCAGCTCCGCCTCGGGGCGGCCCACCCCGAGGACGAGACTGCGGCTGCCCCGGACGACCTCGATGTCGCCCTGCTGCCACAGCAGGCCCGAGGCGCCCTTGCCGGGCCGGTCGGCGGCGATGTACCAGCGGCCGTCGGCCTCGTCCCTGGTCAGTTCCAGGGTGCGGGAGGCGGACACGGGGGCCCGGTCGTAGCCGTCGATCCGGTAGCGCAGGTCGACGTCGGCGGTGGCCCGGCCGGCGCCGTGGGGCGTCACCGTCCTCAGCTCGTACGACCACGACTTCAGCGGCACATCGGCGAGGTTGGCGAGCTCGGTGCGCTGGGCGGCCCGCAGGGCCGTGGCCTTCGGGGCGAGCGCCGCCAGATACCCCGCCGGGTCGTGGTTCAGGACCGCTGCCGCACGACGGTCCAGGGTGGCGCGGATCTCCTGGGTGGCCGTGTCCCGGGCCGGGTCGCCGGGGGCCGCGCAGGCGGATGCGAGGAGCAGCGCGGCGAGCACGGCACCCGCCGTACGCCGCGCACGGACCCGCTTCCGCCCTGCGTCACGCCTCTGAACAGCCATCCTGCCGATCGTACGGTCACAGGCGGGTGACCGAGGAGACGGGCATCATGCCGACGGGGTCGTAACGCACCGGGGCACCCGGGTACGGGGCGTGGATCACCTGGCCGTTGCCCGCGTACATCCCGATGTGGCTCGCGTCCGCGCGGTAGGCGACGAGGTCACCGGGGCGGGCCTCGGAGAGCGGCACCATCCGGCCGGCGTAGCGCTGGGCCTGGGAGGTGCGCGGGAGGCTGACCCCGGCCTGGGCGTACGCCCACTGCATGAGCCCGGAACAGTCGAATCCGCTGGGCCCGTTGGCGCCCCACACGTATGGCAGGCCGAGTGCCTGCCTGGCCGCCATGAGCGCGGCCATGGCCCTCCCCGAACCCGGCGCCCGGTCCGAGAGGGCCGGGACCGCGTCCTCGCGTCCCGAACGGGAGGCCCGGTCGAGGGTCTCCCGGTCCTCGGCGGGCAGGGAGTTCAGCAGCTGACGGGCCTGGGCGAGCTTGCCCTCGACGGTGCGCTTGTGGCGGGTGACGGCCGCCCGGCCGGCCTCCAGCTCGGCGAGGGACCTGGTGGCCTCCGCGCGGGTCTGGGCGACCTTGCGCTGCACCCGCTGGAGCTTGGTCAGCTCGACGGTCCGCCGCGCGCTCAGCCGGTCGAGGGTGGCGGCCCGGTCGAGGAAGGTGTCCGGGTCCGCGGAGAGGAGCAGCGCGATCGACGGGTCGATGCCGCCCGAGCGGTACTGCGCGCCGGCGATCGAACCGAGGGCCGTGCGCATCCGGTTGATGTCCTGCTGGCCCCGGGCCGCGGTGTCCTGCGCCCGGCCCACCTCGCCGCGCAGCAGGTCGACCTTCTCGCCGGCCTCGTTGAACAGCTCGGTGGCCTTCTCGGCCTCGCCATACAGCCGGTCGACGCGGGCCCTGGTGGCCTCGCGCGTGTCCTGCGGGTCGGCGCTCGCCGGGGCGGCCCCGAGTGTGGCCGCGGCAGTCGCCGCGGCGGCCGACAGGACAGTGACCCGGACGGTCCGGTTGAGGCCGGACTGTGTGGAACGGCGATGGGACACCACAGGAAGCCGCACTCCCTTCCGCGTACCCGCCCGCTGGTCGCGGACGGTGCGCAGCCCCTGCCGCCCGGGGCGGGCGGACCGACGACCGGGAGCTGCACAGCAGGCAGACAGTAATCGGACGGCTACACAGCGACCAAAGACCGCGCCGCCCGGCGGGTGGCCGGAAACAGCTCCGCCCCGCCGGTGACCTTGGTCTCCGGCGGGGCGGGGCGTCAGCGAAGGGTGCCGCAATTCGCTCGTTCGGGCGTCAGGCGGGGCGGACGCCGAACTGGAAGGTGCCCATGTAGTCCATCGACTCGTAACGGACCACGGCGCCCGGCTTCGGGGCGTGCAGGATCTGGTTGTTGCCCGCGTACAGACCCACGTGCGAGGTGTTGTTGAAGAACACCAGGTCGCCCGGCTTCAGCGCGCTGCGCCCGATCCGGGCACCGTCGTTGATCTGGGTGTACGTGGTGCGGGTGATCTGGAGGCCCGCCTGGGCGTAGGCCCACTGGGTCAGACCGGAGCAGTCGTACGAGTTGGGGCCGGTGCCGCCGGAGACGTACGGCTTGCCCTGCTGCGTGGAGGCGGCCTGGAGGGCGGCCTGGCCGAGTGCGGACGCGGGGACCTCGTTGCCGAGGCTGACGCGGTCGCTCGACGCCCGGCTGGCGCGGACCTCTTCCTGGCGCATCTTCTCGCGCTCGGCCTCGGTCAGGGTGTTGAGCAGCTGCTGCGCGTCGGCGAGCTTGCCCTGGAACTTCTTCTTGTTCTCACCGAGGGCCTTGCGCACGTCGGCGAGGTCGCCCAGCTTCTCCTGGGCCTCCTTGCGCTGCTGCGCGAGCGTGCGCTGCTTCGCCTGGATCTTCGTGAGCGACTCGGTCTGCTTGGCCGTCAGCTGGTCGAGCGCCGACGCCTTGTCGAGGAAGCTGTCCGGGTCCGAAGCGAGGAAGAGCTGGACGGACGGGTCGATCCCACCGGAGCGGTACTGCGCGGTGGCGAGCGAACCGAGCTCGCCGCGCAGGGTGTTCAGCTCGTCCTGGCCGCGGGCGACCTTGTCCTGGATCGCGTCGACCTGCTTCTTGAGCTTGTCCTGCTGCTCCTTGGCCCCGTTGTACTTCTCGGTGGCCGCTTCCGCCTCGTGGTAGAGCTTGTCGACCTTCGCCTTGACCTCGTTCTTGGTCGGCTTGGGCTCGGCGTGCGCGGCCTGGGAGGTCAGGGCCACGGCCGCTGCGGCGGTAGCGGTGAGCACGGTCACGCGGGTGCGGCTCGGCTGCTTGGGACGACGGTGGGACGCCACGAAGGCGAGCTCCTTCTTCCTCGAGCCGCCTACCGGGCTATGGGGGGATGAAAATCCCCGGCTCCGTACACGTCACGGAATCGGCGGTTCCTTCGCTGCCACCCCGGATGGGTGATCAACCGTGCGAAGGTTCGAGGCCCGACCTTAGTGACCAACTTGTGATCAGTTCAAATCCTCACGAGCAAAATCTCGCCACACAAGGCACTTCTTTGCTCACATCACACGGCGTGTAGCGGCAACTTGACGGTACGTTCCCAAAATTCCGACATGCCACACATGCGTGACACAAGGCGTCAGACGCGCGAAAGCCGCTTCAGGAGCAAGGCGGACGTCACGGGCCTGGCACCCGCCTTCGCCACTCCGTCGGCCACTTCACGGTCGGTGGAGACCACCACGACGGGCCGGCCGGGCGGTTCCGCGCGGGCCAGTTGCCGGATCAGCTCGTCGGCGGTCACGCCCGCCTTGCTGAACAGCACGCGCACTCCGCGCGGCGGCGCGAGCAGGACCGGAGCGGCCAGCTCGGCCCCGTCGAACACGCAGGTCATCTCGGCCCCGGTCTGCGCGGCCAGCACCGAGAGACCGCCCAGCAGCCTCAACCGCTGCTTCTCCAGCGGCATCTGCGGATAGCCGGTCTTGGTGACGTTGTAGCCGTCGACGATCAGGTGCGCCTGCGGCAGCGCGAGCAGCTGGTCGAGCAGGGCCGGATCGGTCTCCGAAAGGGCCCTGGCGGCAATGTCCTTGGGAGACATCCGGCCGGGCTCGACCGCCTCGACACTGTCCGCGGGACGGATCGACGAGGGCGGCAGGGCGAGTTCGCGGCGCAGCCCCTGCGCCGCGTCGAGCACGGTGTCGAGCAGCAGCCGCAGCCGCATGTCCTCGACCGAGCGCCCTTCCCTCGCCGCCTTCCGGCTCGCCTCGACGGAAGCCTCCGCCTCACCGAGTCGCGCCTTCAGCCGCCGGGACTCGCTCTCGGCGGCCGAGATCTGGACCGCCGCCTCCGCCCGTACGGTGTCGGCCTCGGCGCCACCGCGGCGCAGGGCCGCCTCGCTGCGCTTCACCTCGCTGAGGGCGCTGCGGAGTTTGCGCTGGAGCGATTCCGCCTCCTTGCGGGCGGCGTCGAGTTCGGCACGCAGCCGCTCGGTCTCGCTCCTGGTCTGGCTGCGGGCCTGGGCCAGCTCCTCGCGCAGCCGCTCCAGTTCGCGCCGGGTCTCCTCGTCGGCCCGCTCGGCGTCGGCCCGCTGGACCTCTTCACCGGCGGCCTCGACGAGCTTCACCCAGCCGGCCGGCCGCAGCACATAAGCCGCGGCGGCCACGTCGACGGGATCGGCGGCGGCGGGCGGGGCGCCGGCCCCCAGCGTGGCGGCCAGCTCGGGCTGGGCCTGGGAGAGCCGCTCACCGATGCGCCGACGGAACGCCGGCTCGCTCTCCAGGGCAGCCGCCATCGCGTTCCCGGCGAACTTGGCGCGCCGGGTCGGGGTGAAACGGGCGTACTGCCTGAGCTGGGTGGGAAGTTCGCCGACGGTCAGGCCGCCGAACGCGTCCGAGACCAGCGCGATGACCCGCCGTCGCACTCCCTCGGGCAGCGGACGGTCGAGTGCCTCGACGGCGCCCTCGGCCACATCGGCCGGTTCGGCGCCGTGAGTCGGCTGCTCCACCATCCGTCACCCCACTATGTCTGTCCGCGGCCCCGTCAGGAGTCGGCGCCCGGCCTGTCTACCAGCTCGATCTGGTCCACCGCGTTGCACCAGCGGCAGCGCACCGACTCGATGGTCTCACTGACCACCTCGCGCTCCTCGACACTCGACTCCCCGGCCAGGTCCAGATGGACGTACTCCACGACCTTGGAGGAGCGGGTCACGTCGAACCGGGTGAGATTTCCGCAGAGCGTGCAGCGCCAGCGGGTCCCGTCGGTCGGCATGGGGACCGTCGTCATCGTTGCGTCCTCTTTCCTCGTTCGTCGAGCCTCAAGCTGTCTGTACCAACGATCTCGCGGTGCGCCGTCGAACTGCGGATGTCCTGTCGTAACCCTACGGCCTCGCGCATACCCATCGACACGGCGAGGCGGTCTGTCCCGTTCCCCCCGGTGCGTCATGCTCTGTGCATGATCGATTGGCGGGAAGTCGATTGGCGGGACAAGGCGAGGAAAGTCCGGGGCGTGGCCGCGGCGGACGGAGCGCCCGTCACCTACGGACTCATCGCGCTGTGCTGCGCCGTCTTCCTGATCAGCCCGCTGTCGGGGTTCAACCCCTCCTACGGAACCGCCGACCAGCTGCTCGCGGCGCAGGCCGCCTACTTCGAACGGTGGGGCGTGATCCCCAGCGAACTGTGGGAGGGCTCGGCACGCGCGCTACTCACCCCGCTCACCGCCCTGTTCGTGCACGGCAGCTGGCTGCATCTCCTCGGCAACATGCTGTTCCTGTACGTGTTCGGGGCGATGGCCGAGGAACGCATGGGCCACCTCGGGTTCGCGTTCTTCTACCTCAGCTGCGGCTACGTGGCCCTGCTCGTCTACGCGGCGGCGCACGCCGAGTCCGACCAGACCCTGGTGGGCGCGTCGGGCGCGATCTCCGCCGTGCTCGGCGCGTTCCTCTGCCTCTTCCCCAAGGCCCGGGTCACGAGCATCTTCCCGTTCCTCTTCTTCCTGCCGCTGCGCTTCCCCGCCTGGATCGTGCTGGTCTTCTGGTTCATCCTTCAGTGGCTCGCGGCGCAGAGTGTGGGGAACAGCCCGGGCGTGGCGTATCTCGCGCACGTGGCGGGCTTCGCCGCCGGGTTCCTCTACGCCTGGGTGTGCTACCGCCGTGGGGCTAGAGTGAAGTCTCCAGCCACGGCCACCGAGGGAGAAAGCCAGCCGTGATCACCGCGATCGTGCTCATCAAGACCAGCGTGGACCGGATTCCGGAGATCGCCGAGGCCATTGCCGCGCTGGACAGTGTCAGCGAGGTCTTCTCCGTCACCGGTACGTACGACCTGATCGCCATGGTCCGCGTGGCCAAGCACGACGACCTCGCCGATGTCATCCCCGGCCGGATCAGCAAGATCCCGGGCGTCGAGGGGACGGACACGCACGTGGCGTTCCGTACGTACTCGCAGCACGACCTCGAAGCGGCCTTCGCGATCGGTCTCGACGCCTAGTCACACCGTCGGGAGTCGCGCGGCACGCAGCACTTCGGCCGGGTACGGGGATCCCCGTACCCGGCCGAAGTGCTGTGTCCGTCAGACCTGAGCCGTTCCGCGGTCCGGGACGCAGCGGCCGTCCTCCGTGCGGTACTTCCACTGGGCGCCCTCGCTGACCAGCTCCTTCACCGCCCGGACGAAGCGCTCGACGTGCTCGTCCGGCGTACCGGCCCCGAAGCTGACCCGGATCGCGTTGAGGGACCGCTCGCCCGGGCCGGCCTCCGGGGCGCCGCACTCGCCCGGGTCCTGCGGGTCGCTGCCCAGCAGGGTCCGCACCAGCGGGTGGGCGCAGAACAGTCCGTCGCGGACGCCGATGCCGTACTCCGCGGAGAGCGCCGCGGCGAAGTGCGAGCTGTTCCAGCCCTCGACGACGAAGGAGATCACGCCGACCCTCGGGGCGTCGTCGCCGAACAGCGAGAGCACCCTGACCTCGGGAACCTCGGCGAGTCCGGCACGGACCGCGGAGACGAGGCGCTGCTCGCGGGCGACGAGGCTGTCGAAGCCCGCCTCGGTCAGCGCCTTGCAGGCGGAGGCGATCGAGTAGACGCCGATGACGTTGGGCGAACCGGCCTCGTGGCGGGCCGCGGTGGTGTGCCACTCCACGTCCACGCCGCCGTCCGCGCGCCGGGCGACCTTGCGCGAGGCCCCGCCGCCGGCCAGGTACGGCTCCGCGTCCTGGAGCCAGTCGGCGCGGCCCGCGAGGACTCCGGAGCCGAAGGGGGCGTACAGCTTGTGTCCGGAGAAGGCGACCCAGTCGACGTCCAGCTCCGCGATGTCCACCGGGTGGTGGGGGGCGAGCTGCGCGGCGTCCAGCACGATGCGCGCGCCGTGGGCGTGGGCGGCGGCGGCCAGTTCCCTGACCGGCCACAGCTCGCCGGTGACGTTGGAGGCGCCGGTGACACAGACCAGTGCGGGCCCGTAGGGGTCGCGTCCGGCGAGCGCGCGCTCCAGGGTCTCGACGGCCTGCGCCGGGGTGCGGGGAGCATTGAGGTAGGTCACGCGGGCGTCGCGCCACGGCAGCAGCGAGGCGTGGTGCTCGGTCTCGTAGACGAACACCTCGCAGTCCGCGGGGATCGCGGCGGCGAGGAGGTTGAGGGAGTCGGTCGTCGAGCGGGTGAAGATCACCTGGTCGTCGGCCCGGCAGCCGAGGAACTCCGCGACCGTCGCGCGGCTGCTCTCGAAGAGGTCCGTGGAGAGCTGCGAGAGGTACCCGGCGCCCCGGTGGACGCTGCCGTAGTACGGGGCGTACGCGGCGACGTCGTCCCACACCCGCTGGAGCGCCGGGGCGCTGGCCGCGTAGTCGAGGGCGGCATACGTGACTTCGCCACCGGTAACGAGCGGAACGGTGACGTCCTTGCCCAGAACCGGCAGCGGGGCACAAACGGACTGGTCGAGGGCAGCGGCGGAGACAGACATGGCGAACTCCCGTAAAAGGCAGGCGAATTCCGCGTGCCGACGCGTTCGCGGCAACGCAGGAGAAGAAAGAAATGAGGGTGCGCGGAGAAGGGCGGGAAGGCCCTAACGCATTCGCTTGCTCACAAGAGGCTCCCTAGGGACCAGGACCCCGGGGGTTGGCATTCACAGATGCCGAGGGGCCCGCGCTTGCCGTAGACCTCGCTGCCTACGGCCTGGTCTTCACCCGGGGCACCCCGCCACGGACGGAGGGTTGCCGGACAGCGAGCCGGGGCCTATTCGCTGTCACTCATGACCTGCCCAGCATCTTGCCATACGCACGGACATGCGCAAGGGCGCGGTCCGCCATGCGGACCGCGCCCCGTGCGTACGGCGTCTGTTCAGGCGTTGCTGGCAGCCACCCAGCGCTCCAGCACCCGCTTGGCGGCACCGGAGTCGACGGACTCCCGGGCCCGGGCGATACCGGCGGCGATCTGCTCGTTCAGCGTGCCAGGCCCGCCGTCCAGGGCGACCAGCGCCGCCGCGGTGTTGAGCAGGACGGCGTCGCGTACCGGGCCGGTCTCGCCGTCCAGCAGCCTGCGGGCGACATCCGCGTTGTACGAGGCGTCGGCGCCGCGCAGGGCCTCCACCGGCACCAGCTCCAGGCCGACCTCGCGCGGGTCGAACGCCTCCTCGCGTACCGCGCCGTCCCGGACCACCCAGACCCGTGAAGTCGCCGTGGTGGTCAGCTCGTCGAGGCCGTCGTCACCGCGGAAGACCAGGGCGGAGTTGCCGCGGTCGGCGAGCACGCCCGCCACGATGGGCGCCATCCGGAGGTCGGCGACTCCGACGGCCTGGGCGCGCACCTGGGCCGGGTTGGTGAGCGGGCCCAGGATGTTGAACGTGGTCTGCGCGCCGAGCTCCTTGCGGGCCTTGGCCGCGTACCGCAGCGCGGGGTGGAACTTCACGGCGAAGCAGAAGGTGATGCCCGCCTCCTCCGCGACCTGGACGACCCGCTGCGGGGTGAGTTCGAGGTTGACGCCGAGCTTCTCCAGGACGTCGGACGCCCCGCTCGCCGACGAGGCGGCGCGGTTGCCGTGCTTGACGACCTTGGCGCCGGCACCCGCGATGACGATCGCCGACATGGTGGAGATGTTGACCGTCTTGGCCAGGTCGCCACCGGTGCCCACGATGTCGACCGTACGGCCCGGCACGTGGATGGTGTTGGCGTGCGCGTACATCGTCCGTACGAGTCCGGTGACCTCGTCGACCGTCTCGCCCTTGGCGCGCAGCGCGACGGCGAAACCGGCGATCTGCGCGTCGGTCGCCTCGCCGCTCATGATGCGATCCATCGCCCACGCGGTGTCGTCCGAGCTCAGGTCCTCGCCGCGCAGCAGGGGGTTCAGCACGCCCGGCCAGGAACGAGCCGCCACGCTGTCGCCGCCGTCCGGGGTCACAACGTTCATGGTCCGCTCCTGGGTCCACAGCCGATAAGGGGATGGCCTCTACCTTATCCAGCCCCGGGGGCGGCAAAGAGCCCCGTCCATTCGATGGACGGGGCTCTCGCCGTGGCGATCAGTTCAGGTGATCAGTGGTGGCCGTGGCCGCTGGTGATCTCCTTGTACTCCTCGGCAGTGGGCTTGGCGATCTGGTTGTCCTCGCCGTAGTAGCCCTTGCTGAGCTTGGCGCGCAGCTTCTCCAGGGGAGAGATCTTGCGCTTGACGCCGTTCTCGTCGACCGCCGGGCCGATCTCGGCCGGCTTGTACTGCTCGTGCGCGGTGAGCGTGTGCAGCTGACCGGGGCTGAGCGGCTCGTGGATCTCGACGAACTCACCGTGCGGCAGGCGCTTGATGATGCCGGACTCGCGTCCGTGCAGCACCTTGTCCTTGTCGCGGCGCTGGAGGCCGAGGCAGATGCGCTTCGTCACGATGAACGCGATGACCGGAGCCACGAAGAACGCGATCCGCACGAACCAGGTGATGGCGTTGATCGACAGGTGGAAGTGCGTGGCCCACAGGTCGTTGCCACCACCGACGAGCAGCACGAAGTACCAGGTGATCCAGGCGACACCGAACGCCGTGCGGGTGGGCACGTTGCGCGGGCGGTCCAGGATGTGGTGCTCGCGCTTGTCGCGGGTGACCCAGGACTCGATGAACGGATAGACCGCGATCGCGACCAGGACCAGCGGGAAGATCATCAGCGGGATGAACACACCCAGGACGAGGGTGTGACCCCACGCGTTGATCTCCCAGCCCGGCATCACTCGGATCAGGCCCTCGGAGAAGCCCATGTACCAGTCGGGCTGGGCACCGGTCGACACCTGGTCGATGCGGTACGGACCGATGGCCCAGATCGGGTTGATCGAGGCGACGGCCGACACGATGGCGATGACACCGAAGACCAGGAAGAAGAAGCCTCCGGCCTTCGCCATGTACACCGGCAGCAGCGGCATGCCGACGACGTTCTTGTTGGTCTTGCCGGGACCCGCGAACTGCGTGTGCTTGTGGTAGAAGACCAGGATCAGGTGGCCGACCACCAGCCCGAGCATGATGCCCGGCAGCAGCAGAATGTGGACCGAGTAGAACCGTGCGACGAAGTCGACGCCCGGGAACTCCCCGCCGAACAGGAACATCGAGAGGTACGTGCCGACGACCGGCACGGACAGGACCGCGCCCTGCATGAAGCGGACACCGGTGCCCGACAGCAGGTCGTCCGGGAGCGAGTAGCCGGTGAACCCGGTGAACATGCCCAGGACGAACAGCAGGAAGCCGAACAGCCAGTTGACCTCACGGGGCTTGCGGAACGCACCCGTGAAGAAGACGCGCATCATGTGCACGAACATCGCGGCCAGGAAGATCAGCGCGCCCCAGTGGTGGATCTGCCGGACGAGCAGACCACCGCGGACGTCGAAGCTGATGTGGAGTGTCGAGGCGTACGCCTCGGACATCCGGATGCCCTGCAACGGCTCGTAGGAGCCGTGGTACACGACCTCGTTCATGCTCGGGTGGAAGAACAGCGTCAGGTACACACCCGTGAGGATGATGACGATGAAGCTGTAGAGGGCGATCTCCCCGAGCATGAAGGACCAGTGGTCCGGGAAGATCTTGCGCATGTTGGCCTTGGCCAGGCCGTAGATGCCCAGTCGGCCGTCGGCCCAGTCGGCTACCCGCTCACCGGCGGGCGCCTTGCGCTTCGTGTCTGTCGCAGTACTCATCCGCGCTCCCAGAATGCAGCACCGACGGGCTCTTCGAAGTCACCCAGCGCCTCGAGGTTGCCCTCAGTGTTCACGCCGATCCGCAGCTGCGGAAGCGGGTGACCGGCCGGACCGAAGATGACGCGGGCGCCGTCGGAGAGGTCGAAGGTGGACTGGTGGCACGGGCAGAGGACGTGGTGCGTCTGCTGCTCGTACAGGCTGATCGGGCAGCCGACGTGGGTGCAGATCTTCGAGAAGGCCACGATGCCCTCGTGGGCCCACTCGCGCTCACGCTTGTTCTTGATGTCGTCCGGCTCGATGCGGACGATCATCAGGGCGGCCTTGCCCATCTGCGTCTGGAAGTCGTGCGCGTCCTCCTCCAGGCCCTCGGGCATGGCGAAGGTGAGCGAACCGACGATGATGTCCTCGGGGCGCA
Organism: Streptomyces sp. NBC_00234; assembly: GCF_036195325.1. NCBI lineage: Bacteria > Bacillati > Actinomycetota > Actinomycetes > Kitasatosporales > Streptomycetaceae > Streptomyces > Streptomyces sp. NBC_00234. The sequence continues at coordinate 2,220,865 of NZ_CP108101.1, forward strand.
GCGGCTCCATCGTGTTCATGTTGATGAGCTGCTTGCCCTTGGCCCACATGGTGTTGCGGAGCTTCTTCTCGGGCAGCGGACCGAGGTCGCGCAGCAGCATCACACCGGAGAGCGGCACCAGGGCCAGCGCACCGAACATGGTGTTGCGGATCAGCTTGCGCCGACCGATCGCGGACTCGGCGGCACCCGCCGCGAAGTCCGCGAGAACCTGCGCCTTGACCTCGGGCTCGGCCTCGATCGGGTGACGCTCGGCGGCTGTCTCCACGTCCGACATCAGGGTGCGCGCCCAGTGGACGGCGCCCGCGCCGATGCAGAAGAGCGCCACACCCAGGGTCAGACCCAGGGAGAAGTTCAGCGCGCTCACGTGACCGAACGGCCAGATGAAGACGATCTTGTCGACCGGGAAGATGACGTAGGACGCGATGAACGCGACCGTCGCCAGCATGGACAGCGTGAACATGAACGCGACCGCGCGCTCGGAGCGCCTCGCGGCCCGCTCATCGATGTCCTGGATGCGCGGCTTGTGGGCCGGCAGCCCCGGGTCGGCGAACGGATCGTCCGCCACCTTTACCGCGCCGTGCGCGGTGTCCTGCTCGACCGGCAGGATCTCTTCTGGAATCTCTTGGCTACTCATGACTTCTTGGCCTTAGCGGTGTGGGCCGCGACCCAAACGGCAACGGCGATCAGTGCGCCGAGCCCGGCGATCCAGCCGAACAGACCCTCACTGACCGGTCCGAGGCCGCCCAGCTTCAGCCCACCGGGGCTGGCGGAGTCGTCACCGTTCACGGTCTGGACGTACGCGATGATGTCCCGCTTCTGCTGCTCGGGCATCGTCGTGTCGGGGAAGGACGGCATGCTCTGCGGGCCGGTCTGCATGGCCTCGTAGATGTGCTTCGGGTCCACGTCTGCGAGGTTCGGGGCGTACTTGCCGTGCGTCAGCGCGCCGCCCTCACCGGTGAAGTTGTGGCACTGGGCGCAGTTGGTACGGAACAGGTCGCCACCCTTGGCGATGTCCGCGCCCTCGGGGCTGACCTGCTTGTCGGTCGGCGTGATCGGACCCGCGCCGAGCGACGCGACGTACGCCGCGAGCTGGTCGATCTCCGCCTGGGTGTAGATGGCCTTCTTCTTCGGCACCTGGGCGCCCGGCTGCTGTGCCGGCATACGGCCCGTAGCGACCTGGAAGTCGACGGCGGCGGAGCCCACGCCCACGAGGGACGGCCCGTCGGTGGTGCCCTGACCGCCGGTTCCGTGGCAGCTGGCGCAGCCTACGGAGTAGAGCTTCTTGCCCTCGTCGATAGCGAGGGACTGGGCGGTTTCGTCTGCCTGCGCCTTACCCGCAGGCGCAAAAGCGGCGTACAGCCCCCCGGTAGCCGCCAGCGCGAGGAGTAGTACGACGACCGCCGCCAGCGGATGGCGTCGTCGTGCGGAGAGCTTTTTCACGGATTACCCCGGTGTCAGGATCTTCTGCGTCGATGGTGTGTGGGTGCGAGCCCGGTTACTTGATCATGTAGATCGTGGCAAAGAGGCCGATCCACACGACATCGACGAAGTGCCAGTAGTAGGACACGACGATGGCGGCGGTGGCCTGTTCGTGGGTGAACCTCTTGGCTGCGTACGTCCTGCCGAGAACCAGCAGGAAGGCGATGAGACCGCCTGTCACATGCAGACCGTGGAAGCCGGTGGTCAGGTAGAACACCGAGCCGTACGGTCCGGACGAGAGGGAGAGCCCCGCGTCCTTGACCAGCTCGGTGTACTCCAGGACCTGGCCTCCGATGAAGATCGCACCCATCACGAACGTGATGATGAACCAGGTGCGGAGCTTCTTCACATCGCCCCGCTCCGCGGCGAAGACGCCGAGCTGGCAGGTGAGTGAGGAGAGCACCAGGATCGTGGTGTTCGTCGCCGAGAACGGGAAGTTCAGATGATGAGCCATCTCCTTCCAGTACTCGGGTCCCGTCACCGATCGCAGGGTGAAGTACATCGCGAAGAGGGCCGCGAAGAACATCAGCTCGGAACTCAACCAGATGATGGTTCCGACGCTGGTGAGGTTCGGTCGATTGACCGACGGGTGCGCGTGCCCGGTTTCTACTGTCGTTGCTGTCGCCACGACCGACATTATGTCGGTCGCTTATCCCGCCCTCACTCCCGGGGGTGCCGTTCGGTGTGTCAACCGCGTGTGTCCTCCCCGAACGGCCCAGCGAATCGCTGTCATTACCGGTGCTGACAGGCTGTCCGTCGGAGTACGATCCGCGCATCGGTTCATGCCCGGAGAGCCCCGAAGACGCAGATGTCACGGAGGAACAATGCAGCCGACCGCCACGGTCCTGGTCTACAGCGACAACGCCAACACCCGCGAGCAGGTGAGGCTGGCAGCAGGTCGCAGGCCGGCGGCGGACGTGCCCCCGGTGGAGTTCGTCGAGTGCGCGACCCTGCCCGCCGTCCTGACCGCGCTGGACAACGGCGGCATCGACGTCTGTGTCCTGGACGGCGAAACCGCCCCTGCGGGCGGTATGGGTGTCTGCCGGCAGATCAAGGACGAGGTCTTCCACTGCCCGCCCGTGCTGCTGCTGATCGGGCGCCCCCAGGACGCCTGGCTGGCCACCTGGAGCCGCGCGGACGGCGCGGTGACCCTTCCGGTCGAACCGGTCGAGTTCGCGGACGCCCTCGCCGCTCTGCTGCGGGGCAAGCTCTCCGTGGACGCCTGAGGGCTCCCGATCATCTGTTCGCGGTCCCGCTGAGGGGCAGCGCACTCCCGGCCGGGTCAGACGTGGGGGCGCAGGCGCGCCGCCTGGACGGTACTGCCCACCGCGCTGTCGGGCGTGCCGTTGTGCAGCGCGCTGCCCTGCTGCCACTTCTCCCAGGACAGGTTCCAGTCGCCGAAGCCGTTGTCGAACGGTGTCATCGTGTCGCCGATGCTTCCGACGACCTTGACGACGTCGCCCTGGCGCACGGTGTCGTAGAACCATTCGGCGTCACCCGTGCTCATGCCCGTGCAGCCGTGACTGACGTTGGCGTTGCCCTGGGAGCCGGTCGACCAGGGGGCCGCGTGCACGTACTCGCCGCTCCAGGTGACCCGGGTCGCGTAGTACACCGGCAGGTCGTACGACTCGGACGAACCCTCGGCGATGCCGATGCTCGTACCGCGCATGCGTACGTAGTACTCCTTGCCCAGCACGACCTTGACGCCGTTGCGGGTGGAGAAGCCGGGCTTGCCCGTGGTCACCGGAATGGTGTTGATCACTTCTCCGTTGCGCTTCACCGTCATCGAGTGGTCCGAGGCGTCGGTGATGGCCTCGATCCGGTCCCCGGTGGTGAGCTTCAGGGGCTTCGCCGCGGCTCCGTAGAGGGAGTTGGTCACCTTGATGCCGGAGAGGTTGCTCCGGACGTCGATGGTGGCGTTGGCGGGCCAGTACTCCTGCGGGCGGTAGTGCAGGTTCTTGTCGTCGACCCAGTACCAGGAGCCGGCGGCGGCCGGTGTGGACCGGACCTTCAGCGCGCGCTCCACGGTGGCCCTGGCGGCCTTGTCCTTCACCGGAGCGCTGAGTTCCGCCGTCACGGGCTGTCCGACGCCGTAGGTGCCCGCCTGAGGGCCGAAGGAGACCTTCAGCAGCTTCTTGGGCGAGGACGTCTCGAAGGAGTGCGTACGGCTGCCGGGGGCGCCGTCCTCGTCCTCGGTGGAGACCTTGACGGTGTACCGGGCGCCGGCCGCCAGCGGGGCCGTGGAGTGCCAGCGCTTCCCGTCGGCGGCGAGCTCGCCGGCGAGATGGCGCCCTTCGGCGTCCACGGCCGTCACGTCGGTGATGCGGCCGTCGTCACCCTTGACGGTGACTTCGAGGGGCTTGTCCGGGTCGGCCTTCTCCTTGCCGGAGGGGCCGTTGAAGGACACCTGCCCGGCTGCGTCGTACGGCCTGGCGGACAACTGATGATCATCGGGCTCGCCACAGGCGGTCGCACCTGCAACCAGGGTCACGACCAGCAGAGTGCAGCTCACTACGGTGCGGATGCGCGGCGTGTGCTTCATGAACTCAACGTAAGAAGATTCATCCGATCCAGCGCGTTCAATGACTGCAAACGAGCGAAAGGCCCGGCCGCTCCAGAGGGAGCGACCGGGCCTTTTACCAGGTGAAACGGGTCCTACAGGTGGTGCCGTGTCACTGGGTGCGGTTCTCGCCGCGGTAGTACTCGAAGACCCAGCCGAAGAGACCGATCAGCAGGATCGGGGCCGAGAAGTAGAGCAGCCACCAGCCGAAGATGACGCCCATGAAGGCGAAGGCGCCACCGATGGCCAGCGAGAGCGGCTGCCAGCTGTGCGGGGAGAAGAACCCCACCTCGCCGGCCTCGTCCGCGACATCGGCTTCCTTGTTGTCCTGAGCCATCTCGTCGACCCGGTTGGCCGTGAAGGCCAAGTAGAAGCCGATCATGATGGACAGTCCGAAGGACAGGACCAGTGCGGTGGTACCGACCGGCTCCTTGGACCACACGCCGTACGTGATGGCCATGGCGAGGATGAAGACGCTCAGCCAGATGAACAGCTTGCCCTGGATCTTCACTTGCCTGCCTCCTTGCCACCGGCGAGAGCCTTGTCGGCGTCGGAGTGGTGCTCAAGCTGCTCGAGCGCCGCGATCTCCGGGTGGTGCAGGTCGAACGCCGGGGATTCGGAACGGATCCGCGGCAGCGTGAGGAAGTTGTGCCGCGGCGGCGGGCAGGACGTGGCCCACTCCAGCGAACGGCCGTAACCCCACGGGTCGTCGACCTCGACCTTCTTGCCGTACTTCGCGGTCTTCCACACGTTGTAGAAGAACGGGAGCATCGACAGGCCGAGCACGAACGAGGAGATCGTCGAGATGGTGTTCAGAGCGGTGAAGCCGTCCGCCGCGAGGTAGTCCGCGTAGCGTCGCGGCATGCCCTCGGCGCCGAGCCAGTGCTGCACCAGGAACGTGCCGTGGAAGCCCACGAACAGCGTCCAGAACGTCATCTTGCCGAGCCGCTCGTCCAGCATCTTGCCCGTGAACTTCGGCCACCAGAAGTGGAATCCGGAGAACATCGCGAAGACCACGGTGCCGAAGACGACGTAGTGGAAGTGCGCGACGACGAAGTACGAGTCGGAGACGTGGAAGTCCATCGGCGGCGAGGCCAGGATGACGCCGGTCAGACCACCGAAGGTGAAGGTGATCAGGAAGCCGATCGCCCAGAGCATCGGGGTCTCGAAGGACAAGGACCCCTTCCACATGGTCCCGATCCAGTTGAAGAACTTCACACCGGTCGGCACCGCGATGAGGAAGGTCATGAACGAGAAGAACGGCAACAGCACGCCGCCCGTCACGTACATGTGGTGCGCCCACACCGTCACGGAGAGACCCGCGATGGAGATGGTGGCGGCGATCAGACCGATGTAGCCGAACATCGGCTTGCGGCTGAAGACCGGGATGACCTCAGAAATGATTCCGAAGAATGGCAGGGCGATGATGTACACCTCTGGATGGCCGAAGAACCAGAAGAGGTGTTGCCAGAGCAATGCGCCGCCATTGGACGGGTCGAAGATATGCGCACCGAATTTACGGTCCACTTCGAGCGCGAAGAGCGCGGCTGCCAGAACAGGGAAGGCGAGCAGGACCAGCACACCGGTCAGCAGCACGTTCCAGGTGAAGATCGGCATGCGGAACATCGTCATGCCGGGCGCGCGCATGCAGATGATCGTGGTGATGAAGTTGACCGAACCGAGGATCGTGCCGAAGCCGGAGAAGGCCAGACCCATGATCCACATATCGGCGCCGACACCCGGCGAGCGGACGGCGTCCGACAGCGGGGAGTAGGCGAACCAGCCGAAGTCGGCCGCACCCTGCGGGGTCAGGAAGCCCGCCACCGCGATGATCGAGCCGAAGAGGTACAGCCAGTACGCGAACATGTTCAGCCGCGGGAACGCCACGTCGGGCGCGCCGATCTGCAGCGGCATGATCCAGTTCGCGAATCCGGCGAACAGCGGCGTCGCGAACATCAGCAGCATGATCGTGCCGTGCATCGTGAACGCCTGGTTGAACTGCTCGTTCGACATGATCTGCGTGCCCGGACGGGCCAGCTCGGCGCGCATGAAGAGCGCCATGAGTCCGCCGATGCAGAAGAACACGAACGACGTGACCAGGTAGAGCGTGCCGATCGTCTTGTGGTCAGTGGTGGTCATCCACTTGACGACGACATTTCCCGGCTGCTTGCGCCGTACCGGCAGCTCGTCCTCGTACGAGTCGTCTGCTGCCGCGGCACCCTGAGGTTCGTTGAGGATGCTCACAGTTTGTTCGTCTCCGCATTCCTGGCCGGGTCCGTCTGCTCGATGCCTGCCGGCACGTAGCCCGTCTGACCCTTCTCCGCCAGCTCCTTGAGGTGCTGCTGGTAACGCTCGGGGGAGACGACCTTGACGTTGAAGAGCATCCGGGAGTGGTCGACGCCACAGAGTTCGGCGCACTTACCCATGAAGGTGCCCTCCCGGTTGGGAGTGACCTCGAACGCATTGGTGTGGCCCGGAATGACGTCCTGCTTCATGAGGAACGGCACCACCCAGAAGGAGTGGATGACGTCACGCGAAGTCAGGACGAAGCGGACCTTCTCGCCCTTCGGCAGCCACAGGGTCGGACCCGGGTTGCCGGTCTGCGGGTTACGGGTTCCGGGGACGCCCACGTCGTAGACGCCGCCGGCGCCCTCGGGGAAGTCCTCGCGGTACCGGTCGGGGATGGCGTCGAGCTCCTTGGGGAACTCGTTGCCGGCGGAGGGCTGGCCCTCCACCTTCTCGATGTAGTTGAAGCCCCAGCTCCACTGGTAGCCGACCACATTGATGGTGTGGGGCGGCTTGTCCTCGAGCGCCAGGAGCTTCGATTCATCGCGCGCGGTGAAGTAGAAGAGCACCGAGACGATGATGAGGGGAACCACTGTGTACAACGCCTCGATGGGCATGTTGTACCTGGTCTGCGGAGGGACCTCCACCTTGGTGCGCGAACGCCGGTGGAAGATGACGCTCCAGAGGATCAACCCCCAGACAAGGACACCCGTGACGAGCGCTGCCGCCCACGAGCCTTGCCAGAGGGAGAGGATCCGAGGGGCCTCTTCCGTTACCGGTGTGGGCATACCGAGGCGGGGAAAATCTTCCCAGTTGTACGAACAACCGGAGGCCGTCGCCAGAACCAGGCCCGCAGTCAGCACCTGCGGCAGCTTCCGCCGCATCGGGCGCCGCGACGAGCGGTCGGAGCCGTTGGGACTCACGTAGCGCCTTCCCGAGAGTCTCGCCCGCACGGTCGGCGCGCCCGTCTCTCTGGTCGGTCGCCGGCCCTGACGCGGGCAGGGGTTTGGATGTTTATGCGGACCAAACCCTACTGGACGCTATTTGGGGTCGCGCGGGGAGGGTGCCCAACGCGCCGTCCGACTCCCCGAAGGGATGGAATCCGGGCCTCCGGGGGCCATCTGACGCTCTCTCTCCTGCCCGTGCGGGCATCCCCTTCCGGGATGCGGGCCGGGCGCGGGCTAGCGTGGCGCCGTGCCCTACTTCGACGCGGCCTCCTCCGCCCCTCTGCATCCCGTCGCCCGCCAGGCGCTGCTTGCCTCACTCGACGAGGGCTGGGCCGATCCGGCCCGGCTGTACCGCGAGGGGCGGCGGGCGCGGATGCTGCTGGACGCCGCCAGGGAGGCCGCCGCGGAGGCCGTCGGGTGCCGGCCCGACGAGCTCGTGTTCACCCCTTCGGGGACCCGGGCGGTGCACTCGGGGATTGCCGGGGCCCTTTCGGGGCGTCGGCGTGTCGGCCGCCACCTGGTCGTTTCCGCGGTCGAACACTCGTCGGTGCTCCATTCGGCCGCCGCCCACGAAGCGGCGGGCGGTTCGTTCTCCGAGGTGGGCGTCGACAGGTCCGGCGCGGTCTCCCCCGCCGCCTTCGCCGAGGCCCTGCGCGAGGACACCGCGCTGGCCTGCCTGCAGTCCGCCAACCACGAGGTCGGCACCGAGCAGCCGGTGGCCGAGGTCGCCGGGATCTGCGCCGGGGCGGGTGTGCCGCTGCTGGTGGACGCGGCCCAGTCGCTGGCCTGGGGGCCCGTGCCCGCCGGTTGGTCGCTGCTGGCCGCCAGCGCGCACAAGTGGGGCGGACCGGCCGGGGTGGGGCTGCTGGCCGTGCGCAAGGGTGTCCGGTTCGCCCCTCAAGGCCCCGCGGACGAACGGGAGTCGGGGCGGGCCGCCGGGTTCGAGAACCTGCCGGCGATCGTGGCGGCGGCGGCCTCCTTGCGGGCGGTGCGGGCCGAGTCGGCCGCGGAGTCCGTACGGCTGCGGGCCCTGGTGGACCGGATCCGGACACGGGTGCCGCAGTTGGTGGCCGATGTGGAGGTGGTCGGCGATCCGGTGCGGCGGCTGCCGCACCTGGTGACCTTCTCCTGTCTCTATGTCGACGGAGAGACAGTGCTCCAGGAGCTGGACCGTGCCGAATTCTCCGTATCGTCCGGTTCGTCGTGCACGAGCAGCACCCTGATGCCGAGCCATGTGCTCAAGGCGATGGGGGTGCTCTCGGAAGGGAACGTCCGGGTGTCGCTGCCCATGGGGACCACGGAGGCCGAGGTCGACCGTTTCCTGGAGGTGCTTCCCGGGGTCGTCACCGGCGTCCGGGAACGGCTGGGCGCCCCCGTGTCCGTGGCCCCCTCCCCCGCCCCGGCGGCCTCGCTCGTCGTCGACGCGCTCGGCAAGCGCTGCCCGATCCCGGTGATCGAGCTCGCAAAGGTGATCGGGGACGTACCCGTGGGCGGCACGGTGACGGTGCTCGCCGACGACGAGGCGGCACGCCTCGACATTCCCGCCTGGTGCGAGATGCGCGAGCAGGAGTACGCGGGTGAGGAGCCGGCGGACCGGGGCTCGGCCTACGTGGTCCGCCGGCTCCACTAGGGTCTTTCGTTTGGATCAGGCCGGATCCCGGACCCCGCGAGCCCGGCATGATCCAAACGAGAGGCCCTAGCCGGTACCGGCTGCGCCGTTACTAGGAGAGGTGCGACTGGACCTCGCCGGCGGCCTCGTGGCCGTACGCCTTGGTGAAGCGGTCCATGAAGTGGGTGCGGCGCAGGGTGTACTCCTGCGTGCCGACCGTCTCGATGACGAGGGTGGCGAGCATGCAGCCGACCTGGGCGGCACGCTCCAGGCCGACGCCCCAGGCGAGACCGGAGAGGAAACCGGCGCGGAAGGCGTCGCCGACGCCGGTCGGGTCGGCCTTCTTCTCCTCGTCGGGGCAGCCGACCTCGATCGTCGCCTCGCCGACGCGCTCGATCCGGACGCCACGGGCGCCGAGCGTGGTGACCCGGTGGCCGACCTTGGCCAGGATCTCCTCGTCGGTCCAGCCCGTCTTGGACTCGATGAGCCCCTTCTCGTACTCGTTGGAGAAGAGGTACGTGGCGCCGTCGAGCAGGATGCGGATCTCCTCGCCGTCCATCCGTGCGATCTGCTGCGAGAAGTCCGCGGCGAAGGGGATGCCCCGGGTGCGGCACTCCTCGGTGTGGCGGAGCATCGCCTCGGGGTCGTCGGCGCCGATCGACACGAGGTCGAGGCCGCCCACGCGGTCGGCGACGTTCTTCAGCTCGATCAGCCGGGCCTCGCTCATCGCGCCCGTGTAGAAGGAGCCGATCTGGTTGTGGTCGGCGTCCGTCGTGCAGACGAAGCGGGCCGTGTGCAGGACTTCGGAGATCCGGACGGAGCCGGTGTCGACGCCGTGCCGGTCGAGCCAGGCGCGGTACTCGTCGAAGTCCGATCCGGCGGCGCCGACCAGGATCGGGCGGGTGCCGAGGAGCCCCATGCCGAAGGAGATGTTGGCGGCGACACCGCCCCGGCGCACATCGAGGTTGTCGACCAGGAAGGAGAGGGAGACCGTGTGCAGCTGGTCGGCGACCAGCTGGTCCGCGAAACGGCCGGGGAAGGTCATGAGGTGGTCGGTGGCGATGGAGCCGGTGACTGCAATACGCACGGGGAGGCTGCTCCTGCGGGAAGCGGAGGAACGCGTGAGCGCGACCTCCGGGACGGCGTGACAGTTCACGCTACCCGTTCGCCGCACCAGGCCCGAAAGGGGAAAACTACCCGATAGTAGGGCTTTCTACCTGAGCTCCGGGGTGCGTACGGTGCGGATATGTCGAAGCACATCGCTCCGGGCGAATCCGAGATGAGTCTGGCCGAGCTGCGCGGTGACTGCGCGCGGATGGCGCCGCACTGGGTGGTACCCACGAAGACTGCCACGACGCCGGTGGCCCCGTCCTTGATTCACGGGGTCACGGTGCCTCCCGCGTCGGCCCGGCTCATCGACGCGACGGCCGAGTACGGCGACTGAGCCGGCCGCCGGCCCGGCGGGTCGCGACTCCTCCCGCTCCCGCCGTGGAACCGTGTGCTCCCCTGCTCCGTCCCACCGGTGTCCCCACCCGGGTGACAGGCGGTAAGACCGGCGATGCAGTCGAAGGAGCGATCCGGTGAGCACCGAGCGACCCGACAAGGACGTGTCCGGCCCCGAGCGGCGGCGTTCACCTCTCACCGTTGCCTCGGTGGCGGCTGCGGTGCTGCTCGCCGGGGGCGGCGCCTACTGGGCCGCCGCGGCGGGTGGCGGCGGCGCGGACGGGAGCGCGGCGTCCCGCGGGGACCGCACGCCTCCCCTGCTCTCCCTGGACGTGTCCGCCGACAGCCCCACCGAGCCGTCGAGGGGTATCGCCCCCGGCGAACCGCCGCCCGGCGGGGAGGGAATCGTCTACCGGGCCTCCGGCGAACTGCCCGACGGCCCGGACACGGCGGCCGTCCACCGCTCGACGGGCACGGTGAGCGCGGCGGAGGTGACCCGGCTGGCCCGGGCGCTCGACCTGGAAGGCGCTCCCAGGGCGGAGGGCACCGTCTGGAAGATGGGCACGGACCAGGACGGCTCCGGCCCGGTGCTCCAGGTCGACAAGCAGGCCCCCGGCACCTGGACCTTCGCCCGGTACGCCCCGGGCGGCCCGGACCTGTGCGCCTCCGAGACGGTCTGCACGGACAAGCCGGTCAAGGACCCCACGGCGGGGTCCGTCCCGGTGAGCGAGAAGGCCGCCAAGGCGGCGGCGGCCCCCGTGCTCAAGGCGGCCGGCCAGGACAAGGCCGCCCTCGACGCCGACCAACTGATGGGCTCCGTAAGGGTGGTGAACGCCGACCCGGTGATCGGCGGCCTGCCGACGTACGGCTGGGCGACCGGGATCCAGGTGGGCGCCGACGGCGAAGTGGTGGGCGGCAGCGGACAGCTGAAGGGCCTGGAGAAGGGCGACACCTATCCGGTGGTCGGCGCCGACGACGCGCTGAAGCAGCTGAACGCCGCGTCCGCGGGCGGCGGCGTCTCCGACACCGGCGGCTGCGCCACCCCCGCACCCCTGGAGGGCGAGCAGGCGGTCCCTCCGGCGGACTGCGAGGTGCCGGGTGACACCGCGAAGCCGTTCGAGATGACGGTGGACTCAGCGGTGTTCGGGCTGGCCACGCAGAACGTGGAGGGGAAGCAGACGCTCGTGCCGTCCTGGCTGTTCTCGGTGCGCCCCGCCACGGGCGGACCGCTCAGCACGGTCTCGCAGGTGGCGGTGGATCCCGCCCATCTCGCGAAGCCGGAGCCCCCGGCGCAGACCGGGGAGCGGCGGATCACTTCGTACAGCGCGGACGGCCGGACCCTCACGGTGACGTTCTGGGGCGGCGTGTGCAGCACCTACACGGCGCACGCGGAGGAGAGCGCCGGCCAGGTGCGGGTGTCCGTCACGGAGTCGCAGCCGGACGAGAAGAAGGTCTGCATCATGATCGCCAAGGAACTGAAGCGGACGGTGACGCTGGACGCGCCGATCGGTGACCGAAAGATCGTGGACGCGGCCTCCGGCGCCGCGGTGCCGCGCGCCTGAGCGCGTACGACAGCGGCGGCGGTCCCGGATGCCGGGACCGCCGCCGCTGTCGTGCCGCTGCCGTGGGGCTCAGCTGAACGAGTCGCCGCAGGCGCAGGAACCCGTGGCGTTCGGGTTGTCGATCGTGAAGCCCTGCTTCTCGATCGTGTCGACGAAGTCGATGGAGGCGCCGCCGAGGTAGGGGGCACTCATCCGGTCGGTCACGACCTTCACGCCGTCGAAGTCCTTCACGACATCGCCGTCGAGCGAACGCTCGTCGAAGAAGAGCTGGTAGCGCAGGCCCGAGCAGCCGCCGGGCTGAACGGCGACGCGCAGCGCCAGGTCCTCGCGGCCCTCCTGCTCCAGCAGGCCCTTGACCTTGGCTGCGGCGGCGTCGGACAGGAGGATGCCGTCGCTCACGGTGGTGGTCTCGTCCGATACGGACATCTGCTTCTCTCCCGGGTTGTACGGACTGCTTGCCGACGTTGCAACCGTCTGAGCCTCGGATTCATTCCGGGCCGCCGCTTGCCTGTTCCTTTTCATGCTCGCACACCGCACCGGCGGGGGGATGCGTCACATCGACGCTATCGGCATCGTCAAACTGACACGAAGCGGTTATGATAGATAGCGTCAAATAGACGAAAAGGTTAGCCGCAGAAAAAGAAAGGGTGCGTGACGTGACCACCGCCCAGCCCCTGGATGTACAGCCGACGCCCCTCGCTCTGCTGCTGCTCGGCCGCGAGGCCGACCCGAAGAGCGAGCGGGGCGTCGAATGCCCCGGCGATCTCCCCTCCGCGTCCGACCCGGACCTGGTGGAGCGCGCCCGCGTCGCCAAGGAGAAGCTCGGGGACAAGGTCTTCGTCCTCGGACACCACTACCAGCGCGACGAGGTCATCCAGTTCGCGGATGTCACCGGCGACTCGTTCAAGCTCGCACGGGACGCGGCGGCGCGCCCGGAGGCCGAGTACATCGTCTTCTGCGGCGTGCACTTCATGGCCGAGTCCGCGGACATCCTGACCGGCGACGACCAGAAGGTCGTGCTCCCCGACCTGGCGGCCGGCTGCTCGATGGCCGACATGGCCACCGCCGAGCAGGTCGCCGAGTGCTGGGACGTACTGACCGAGGCCGGCGTCGCCGAGCAGGTCGTGCCCGTCTCGTACATGAACTCCTCCGCCGACATCAAGGCGTTCACCGGCAGGCACGGCGGCACGATCTGTACGTCCTCGAACGCGAAGCGGGCCCTGGAGTGGGCCTTCGAGCAGGGCGAGAAGATCCTCTTCCTGCCGGACCAGCACCTGGGCCGCAACACGGCGGTACGGGACATGGGCATGACCCTGGAGGACTGCGTCCTCTACAACCCGCACAAGCCGAACGGCGGTCTGACCGCCGAGGAGCTCCGCAACGCGAAGATGATCCTCTGGCGCGGCCACTGCTCGGTGCACGGGCGCTTCTCGGTGGAGTCCGTCAACGACGTGCGCGAGCGCATTCCGGGCGTCAACGTGCTGGTGCACCCGGAGTGCAAGCACGAGGTCGTGGCCGCCGCGGACTACGTCGGTTCGACGGAGTACATCATCAAGGCCCTGGAGGCGGCCCCGGCCGGTTCCAAGTGGGCCATCGGCACCGAGCTGAACCTGGTGCGGCGCCTCGCCAACCGCTTCGCGGCCGAGGACAAGGAGATCGTCTTCCTCGACAAGACGGTCTGCTTCTGCTCGACGATGAACCGGATCGACCTGCCGCACCTCGTGTGGACGCTGGAGTCGCTGGCCGAGGGCAACCTGGTCAACCGGATCGTGGTGGATCCGGAGACGGAGAAGTACGCGAAGCTGGCGCTGGAGCGGATGCTGGCGCTGCCGTAGCGGCAGCCCGCCGTCCACGGCCGCGGGACGGACGTACGAGGGCCCCGGCACCGTTCGAACGGTGCCGGGGCCCTCGTACGTGCACAGAGGTCAGGCCCGCGTGGGCTCCGGTTCGTCCGAGGTGGTCTCCTCGGACGGGCTCGGAGCCGGGATGCCGGCCTTCTTGTCGCGCTTGGCGGCCTTCTTCTTCGCGCGGCGCTCCTTGCGGAGCTCGACCATCGCGTACAGCGTCGGCACGAGCAGCAGGGTCAGCAGTGTGGAGGTGATCAGACCACCGATCACGACGACGGCGAGCGGCTGCGAGATGAAGCCGCCGTCGCCGGTGACGCCCAGGGCCATCGGGAGCAGGGCGAAGATCGTCGCCAGGGCGGTCATCAGGATCGGACGGAGCCGGTGACGGCCGCCCTCGACAACCGCCTCGACGACGCCGAGCCCCTGGGCCCGGTACTGGTTGATCAGGTCGATCAGCACGATCGCGTTGGTCACCACGATGCCGATCAGCATCAGCATGCCGATCATCGCCGGGATGCCCATCGGGGTGCCGGTGGCGACGAGCAGGCCGATGGCGCCCGTGGCCGCGAACGGGATGGAGACCAGCAGGATCAGCGGCTGGATCAGCGAGCGGAACGTCGCGACCAGGAGCATGAAGACGATCGCGATGGCCGCCAGCATGGCGAGACCCAGGTTGACGAACGCCTCGTTCTGGTCCTCGGAGACACCGCCGATGGTGGCGGTGGCGCCTGCCGGAAGGTCCAGGGCGTCGATCTTCTTCAGCAGGGCGGCGCTCACCTCACCGGTGTTGTCACTGGTGGGCTTGGCCGTGATGGTCGCGGAGCGCTGACCGTCGATCCGGGTCATGGAGACCGGTCCGGGGACCAGTTCGACCTCGGCGATCTCGGCGAGCCTGACCGCGCCGAGCCGGAGGTCCTTGAGCTCCGCCATGGTGGCGGCCGGACGGGAGGAGGTGACGACGATGTCGCGCTCGGTGTCGTCGAGGATCGCCTTGCCCGACGGCGTGCCGCGCACTGCGCCCGCGACGGCCGCACCGAGGGTGGCGTCGTTGAATCCGGCGGCGGCGGCCTTGTCGTTGGCCTTCACCGAGATGCGCGGGACGCTCTGCGAGAGGTCGCTCTGGACGTCGGTGACGTCGTCGAGTCCGGCGACCGCGGTACGCACCTCTTCGGACGCCTTCTCCAGGACGTCCCCGTCGGCGGCCTTGACCACGACGCTCAGGTCCTGGCTGCCGAAGCCGTCGCCCGCCGCGATCGTGGTGTCACCGATCCCGTCGAGCTTGCCGAGGGCCTCGTCGATCCGCTCCTGGGTGGCGTCGAAGCCGGCCGCGTCCTTGAGGGTCACCTGGTACGAAGCCTGGTTGGCTCCCGTACCGCCGCCGAAGGCCGCCATGAAGCCGGACGAGCCGACCGTGACCTGGTAGTCCTCGACGTTCTTCTCGTCGGCGAGAACCTTCTCGACCTTCCGCGCGGCCTCGTCGGCCGCCGCCAGGCTGGTGCCCGCGGAGAGCTCCTGCTTGATGGACAGGACTTCCTGCTCGCCCTGGTCGAAGAAGTTGGTCTTCAGGAGCGGGACCATGCCGAAGGTGCCGAACAGGACGGCGACGGCGAGGACGATGCTGGTGATGCGGCGCCGGGTCGCGAACCGCAGCACCGGGACGTAGAGCCGCTGGAGCCTGCTGCTCGCTTCCTTCTCCTCCGCCTTGCGGCGGGCCTCCGCCGGGTTCTCCGCGGCGCCCTTGGGGGCGCGCAGGAACCAGTAGGAGAGGACCGGGACCACGGTCAGCGAGACCAGCAGGGAGGCCAGCAGGGCCGCCGTGACGGTCAGGGAGAACGAACCGAACAGCTGGCCGACCATGCCGCCGACCAGACCGATCGGGAGGAACACGGCGACGGTGGTGAGCGTCGAGGAGGTGACGGCTCCGGCCACCTCCCTGACGGCGGTGATGATCGCCGAGTGGCGCTCCTCGCCGTAGCCGAGGTGCCGCTTGATGTTCTCCAGGACCACGATCGAGTCGTCGACGACCCGGCCGATGGCGATGGTCAGCGCGCCGAGCGTGAGCATGTTCAGCGACAGGTCGCGGGTCCACAGCACGATCAGCGCGAGAACGACGGACAGCGGGATCGAGACCGCGGTGACCAGGGTCGAGCGCAGGGACGCCAGGAAGACCAGGATCACGATGACCGCGAAGAGCAGGCCGAGCGCGCCCTCGGTGGTCAGACCGGAGATCGCCTTGGAGACGGCGGGGCCCTGGTCGGAGACGACGGTCAGCTCGGCGCCGGCGCCGAGGTCCTTGCGCAGGTCCGGGAGCTTGTCACGGACGGCGTCCGAGATGGCGACGGCGCTGCCGTCCTTGTCCATCGTCGCCATGACGGCGAGGCTCGGCTTGCCGTTCGTACGGGTGATGGAGACCGCGGTGGACGGCTCCTCCTTCACCGTGGCGACGTCACCGACGCGGACCGGCTTGCCGGGCCTGCCGGTCGCCGGGTTCTGCGGGGCGACCGTCAGGTCCTCGATCTGCTTCAGCGAGGTGTAGCCGCCGCCGACCTGGATCGTGCGGCTCTTGCCCGCCTCGGAGAACGAGCCGCCGGGGACGGTGGCGCCGCCCGCCTGGAGGGCCTGGGACAGCGAGCCGGCGTTCAGACCGGCAGCGGCGAGCTTCTTGTCGTCGGGGGTGACGGAGATCTGGAGGTCCTGGACCCCGTCGACCGACACCTGGCCGACCCCGTCGATGTCGTCGAGTGCGGGGACCACCGTGCGGTCCAGCTGGTCGGCGAGCGCCTGCTGGTCCTTGTCGGAGGTGACGGCGAGGACGACCGTGGGAATGTCGTCCGTCGAGCCGGCGATGACCTGCGGGTCGACGTCGTCCGGGAGCTGGATGCGGGCACGGTTCACGGCCTGCTGGATGTCGGCGACGAGCTGCTTGGTGTCTTGGTCACCGAAGTCGAAGGTCGCCATGATGACGGCGTTGCCCTCGCTGGCGGTCGAGGTGATGCCCTCGACGCCGTCGACGGCCTTGATGGAGTTCTCGAGCGGTTCGACGACCTGCTTCGCGACCACATCGGGGGACGCACCCTGGTAGGGCGCGAGCACCGACACCATCGGAAGTTCGATGGTGGGCAGCAGTTGCTGCTTGAGCTGCGGGATCGCGATCGCTCCGAATACGAGCGCGACGATCGAGATCAGCCCGATCAGGGCCCTTTGCGCGAGGCTGAATCTGGACAGCCAGGACATGGGTGGGTCTCTCTTCTGTGGCGTACGCGGCAGATGGGCGGGCGATCGAAGGGGGACACGCCCCACCCGTTCATACGATCGCCGATCCCCGCGGCCGAATCGTCGGCCCCGGGGGTGCTTTCTTATGCCGCGCATACCGCAGGTGGAGTACACCGCATCTCCACCCCTGGCCCCGACCGCTAGTCGACCCTGGGGCGCACCAGGCCCGATTCGTACGCGATTACCACCAATTGAGCCCGGTCCCGGGCGCCGAGCTTCGCCATCGCCCTGTTCACATGGGTCTTGACGGTGAGTGGGCTGACCACGAGCCGCTCGGCGATCTCGTCGTTGGAGTGCCCGCCGGCGACGAGGACCAGCACCTCCCGTTCGCGCACGGTGAGGGCGGCGAGCCGTTCCGAGTACGCCGCGGCGTCCGGGCCCTCGCCCGAACTCCCGCCCTGGGCGAGGAAGGTGGCGATGAGCCCCTTGGTCGCCGCCGGGGAGAGCAGGGCCTCACCGCCCGCCGCGATACGGATGGCGTTGAGCAGTTCGTCCGGTTCCGCACCCTTCCCCAGGAAGCCCGAGGCGCCGGCGCGCAGGGACTGCACCACGTACTCGTCCACCTCGAAGGTGGTGAGCATGACGATGCGGACATCCGCCAGATCCGGGTCGGCGCTGATCATGCGGGTGGCGGCGAGCCCGTCGGTGCCGGGCATCCGGATGTCCATCAGCACCACGTCGGCGCGTGTCGAGCGGGCCAGCGCCACGGCCTCCGCGCCGTCCGCCGCCTCTCCCACGACGTGCATGTCGGGCTCCGAGTCGACCAGCACCCGGAAGGCGCTGCGCAGCAGTGCCTGGTCGTCGGCGAGCAGCACCTTGATCGGATTCACGCGTGTCCCCCCGTTCCGCCCGTCGCACCGGACGCCTTCTGCTCACCCGTGCGGGCCTTGACCGGCAGGATCGCATGGACGCGGAAGCCGCCGCCGTAGCGGGGGCCCGCGGTGAGGGTGCCCCCGAAGGCGGTGACGCGTTCGCGCATACCGATGAGTCCGTGGCCGCCGCCGTCGCCCTCCTCGGCCCGCGTACCCGCGAAGGAACCCTCGCCCTCGCCCGTCCGGCCCCTGCCGTTGTCGAGCACCGTGATCTCGGCGGTCGCCCCGACCCGTACGACACTCACCTCGGCCTTCGCGCCCGCTCCGGCGTGCTTGCGCACATTGGTCAGCGCTTCCTGGATGACCCGGTAGGCGGCCAGGTCGACGGCGGCCGGCAGCGGGTTCTGGTGGTCGGTGCAGGCCACCTCGACGGGGAGTCCGGCATTGCGGAAGGTGTTCACCAGCTCGCCGAGGACCGCGAGCCCGGGGGCCGGTTCGGTGGGCGCCTCGGGGTCGCCGGACTGACGGAGCAGTCCGACGGTGGCACGGAGTTCGTTGAGCGCGGAGCGGCTGGCGTCGCGGACGTGGGCGAGCGCCTCCTTGGCCTGGTCCGGGCGCTTGTCCATGACGTGGGCCGCCACACCGGCCTGGACGTTGACGAGGGCGATGTGGTGGGCGACGACGTCGTGCAGGTCCCGGGCGATCCGCAGCCGCTCCTCGGCGACCCTGCGGCGCGCCTCCTCCTCACGGGTGCGTTCGGCGCGTTCGGCGCGCTCCCTGATCGCGTCGACGAAGGCGCGCCTGCTGCGGACGGCGTCCCCCGCGGCGCCCGCCATGCCGGTCCACGCGAAGACGCCGAGGTTCTCCTGGCTGTACCAGGGGGCCGAGCCGAAGAACATCGCCGCCGCGGTGAGCACCGTCATGGTCAGCAGGCCGACCCGCCAGGTGGTGGGACGGTCGGTGCGGGAGGCGACGGTGTAGAGCGCGATCACGGCGCTCATCACCACGGGGGCGGGCGGGTCCATCACCACGAACTCCGCCGCGGACAGGGCACCGGTCACGGCGAGCACCGCCATCGGGCTCCGCCGCCGCAGGACGAGCGCCCCGGCGCCCAGCACCATGAGGAGCACGCTGAAGGGTTCGGGGGTGCGGGTACCGAACGAGGGCCCGTTCGCCCCGTGGTTCGGATCGGCGAACGACGCGCAGATCATGCTGACGAGCACGGCCAGGGCGAGCCCCGCGTCGAAGGCGAGGGGATGGCCGCGCAGCCAGCGATGGGCACGCACGAACCCGGTTCCGAGGGTGGTCACGTCGAGCAACGGTACGGCGTGTCGCGCCCTGTCGTGTCCCGGTCGTGCACGGCTTCCGCCACAGCACTGTGCCCCGCGGCCGGCGGACCGGGCGGGGCACAGGAGGGTGCTGGAGCGGGTGGCACGTCAGCCGGGGATCAGACCGTCGTCGCCGAGCATGGCGCGCACCTCTTCGAGGGTCGCGTCGGGCGACGGCAGGATCAGTTCGGACGGCTCCAGGGAGTCGTCCGGCAGGGGTGAACCGAGCTCTCGCACCTTGCCGAGAAGTGCCTGGAAAGTGGAGCGGAAACCTGCGCCGTCGCCGCTCTCCATCTCTGCGAGCAGCTCGTCGTCGAGTTTGTTCAGCTCGGCGACGTGACTGTCGGCCAGCGTCAGCTGACCCTCCCCCATGATCCGTACGATCATGACGTTGCCCTTACTGCTTGTCGAACTTGTGCGGACTCTGCTGCGACTGCGGTGCGGCGTCCTGCGTGCCGCCTTCGATGGCCTGCTGCTGTGCGGAGGAGCCGCCGGCCAGTTCGGCCTTCATGCGCTGCAGCTCCAGCTCCACATCCGTACCACCGGAGATCCGGTCCAGCTCGGCGGCGATGTCGTCCTTCGCCGTGCCGGACGGGTCGTCCAGGGCGCCGGAGGCGAGCAGTTCGTCGATGGCTCCGGCTCGCGCCTGGAGCTGCTGGGTCTTGTCCTCGGCCCGCTGGATCGCCAGGCCGACATCGCCCATCTCCTCGGAGATGCCCGAGAACGCCTCGCCGATCCGGGTCTGCGCCTGGGCCGCCGTGTACGTCGCCTTGATGGTCTCCTTCTTCGTACGGAAGGCATCGACCTTGGCCTGGAGCCGCTGGGCCGCGAGAGTGAGCTTCTCCTCCTCGCCCTGCAGCGTCTGGTGCTGTGTCTCCAGGTCCGTGACCTGCTGCTGGAGGGCGGCGCGGCGGGACAGCGCCTCGCGGGCCAGGTCCTCGCGACCGAGCGCGAGCGCCTTGCGGCCCTGGTCCTCCAGCTTGGACGACTGGCCCTGCAGCTGGTTCAGCTGCAATTCCAGCCGCTTGCGCGAGGTCGCCACATCGGCGACACCGCGGCGCACCTTCTGAAGCAGCTCCAGCTGCTTCTGGTACGAGTAATCGAGGGTCTCGCGCGGATCCTCGGCCCGGTCAAGGGCCTTGTTTGCCTTCGCGCGGAAGATCATTCCCATACGCTTCATGACACCGCTCATGGGCTTCGCGCGCCCCCTTCTGACGGACTGAGCTCCAGCACTCCAACAGAACCCACAGTACGGGCCCTGCCTCTATTACCGCACTGTCGGAGCACGGATGTGCTCCTCCCCAAGGACGACTGCCCCCGGTGACCGCTCCCGCGCAGGGAGTAGGTGAAGGTCAGGGAAACCAGCGGCGACGTCCGTTCTGCCCCTGTCGGGATGCCTTTAGGGACGCATGCCGTTGCCGGATCGTTCCCGCCCGGTCGGTTGTCCCCGCGGCCGACCCCGTACCCTTGGGTTTTGTGTTCCGTAGCCGTTCCTCCAAGGACGAGAAGGCCCCCACCGGCAAGGTGACGGCGGACCTCTCCAAGCAGCCCCGCGACCCCCAGTCACCCAAGGGTCGCCCCACCCCCAAGCGCAGCGAGGCCCAGACGCAGCGTCGTCGCGCCTCGAGCACGCCGACCGACCGCAAGGAGGCCACGAAGCGCCAGCGCGAAGCCAGGCGCTCCGACCTGGCCAGGC
Organism: Streptomyces sp. NBC_00234; assembly: GCF_036195325.1. Taxonomy (NCBI): domain Bacteria; kingdom Bacillati; phylum Actinomycetota; class Actinomycetes; order Kitasatosporales; family Streptomycetaceae; genus Streptomyces; species Streptomyces sp. NBC_00234. The sequence continues at coordinate 2,241,707 of NZ_CP108101.1, forward strand.
AGCGCGAGGCGCTCGCGACGGGCGACGAGCGTTATCTGCCGGCGCGCGACAAGGGGCCGGTCCGGCGCTTTGTCCGTGACTTCGTGGACTCGCGCTTCTGCATCGCGGAGTACTTCCTGCCGCTCGCAGTGATCATCCTGATTCTCAGCGTGATCCAGATCAAGAACATCCAGAACATCTCCCTGCTGCTCTGGCTCGGCGTGATCGTGCTGATCGTCGTCGACTCGATCGGTCTCGCGTTCCGGCTCAAGAAGCAGCTGGCGGAGCGCTTCCCCGACACCCCGAAGCGCGGCGCCGTCGCGTACGGCCTGATGCGTACGCTCCAGATGCGCCGGCTGCGGCTTCCCAAGCCGCAGGTCAAGCGCGGAGAGCGGCCCTGAGCACGGTCTCCGGTTTCACGGGTGGCGCGGCGGCGTGGACGAAGGGCCTCGGCGGACTGCGTAATGTGGTCCGCCAGGAGCTCGTGGCCCGGCAGCTGGACGAGCAGATAGCCGCCCGCTTCCCCGTGGGGCGGCGTCTGCGGGTGCTCGACGTCGGCATGGGGCAGGGCACCCAGGCCCTGCGCCTGGCACGGGCCGGTCACTCGGTGACCGGCCTGGAGTCCGACGGCGACATGCTGCGGACCGCACGCGAGGCGCTCGCGGACGAGCCCGAGGGCATTCGCGAGCGGGTCCGGCTGATCGAGGGCGACGGCCAGGACACCGGTGTGCACTTCCTGCCCGGAAGCTTCGACCTGGTCCTCTGCCACGGCGTGCTGATGTACGTCCAGGAGCCCGATCCGATGCTGGCGGGGCTGGCCAGGATGCTGGCCTCCGGCGGACTGCTCTCCCTTCTCGTGCGGAACGCGGACGCGCTGGCGATGCGGCCCGGGACCGCCGGGGACTTCGCCGGGGCGCTGGACGCCTTCGACACGGACACGTACACCAACCGGCTCGGCCTCACGGTGCGGGCCGACCGGCTCGACGCCCTGACCGCCACCCTCGCCGGCATCGCGGCCCCGCTGCACGCCTGGTACGGCGTGCGGGTGTTCTGCGACAACGCCGACAACGAGGCGGAGCTTCCGGCGCCGCCGGAGATGGCACGGCTGCTGGACGCGGAGGACCGGGCCGGGCGGACCGATCCGTACCGCCGGGTGGCGGCGCTGCTGCACCTGTGCGGCGTACGCGGCTGACGCCACCGCGAGGGCCCGGAGGGCTGCGGCGGCCGGCCGGCGCCGTACGCCCGGTCGGCGTATCAGCACAGGCCCCCTCATGGGGTCGATAGTGATACTCCGGACATGCATGCATCCCCTTCTCGCAGTCGAGTGCGCCGGCTGCTGCTGCCCCTGACCGCCGGTGTCTGCGCGATCGCCCTGGTGGGCGGGTGTTCCGGCTCGGACGCCGGTTCGGCCGAGCCCGACGCCACGCGTTCCGGCTCCGCGCAGCAGGGTCCCGCCGCCAAGGCCACCAACGATCTCCAGGACGACTACCAGGACGTCATCAAGGACGTGCTGCCGTCGGTCGTGCAGATCGACGCCTCCAACGGCCTGGGCTCGGGCATCGTCTACGACGACAAGGGCCATATCGTCACCAACGCCCACGTGGTCGGCGACGAGAAGACCTTCAAGGTCACCGTCGCCACCGGCGAGACGGTGATCGCCGCCTCCCTGGTCTCCGCCTATCCGGAACAGGACCTGGCCGTCCTCAAGCTCGCCGAGATGCCCGCGGGGCTCAAGCCCGCGAAGTTCGGCGACTCGGACGAGGTCGAGGTGGGGCAGATCGTGATGGCGATGGGCTCGCCCCTGGGCCTGTCCAGCAGCGTCACCCAGGGCATCGTCTCGGCCCTGGGCCGGACCGTCACCGAGAGCCGCGCGGGCGGCGGCACCGGGGCGACCATCGCCAACATGGTGCAGACCTCGGCGGCGATCAACCCGGGCAACAGCGGCGGCGCGCTCGTGAACCTGGACAGCGAGGTGATCGGCATCCCGACCCTGGCGGCGACGGACCCGCAGATGGGTGACAGCGCGGCGCCGGGCATCGGATTCGCGATTCCGGTCTCGATGGTGAAGACGGTCGCCGACCAGATCATCAAGACCGGCAAGGTCACCGACTCGGGCCGGGCCGCGCTGAACATCACCGGGCGCACGGTCGTCGACGACGACTACCGGCCGGTCGGAGTGGCCCTGGTCAGCGTGACCGAGGGCGGCGCGGCCGACAAGGCGGGGCTGCGGGCGGGAGACATCATCACGAAGGTCGGCGACAGCGAGGTCACGACCATCACCTCGCTGTCCGAGGCGCTGGCGGGCGACGAGCCGGGCCAGAAGGTCACCGTGACGTACTCGCGCGACGACACCGAGAAGACGGCCGAGGTCACGCTGGGCGAGATCTGAGCGCCGGGAACCCGCGCCCCGGTGCCTCCGGCCTCGCCGGCCGGTCGCCGGAAACGAGCTGTGCACCCGCCGCGCCCGTTTCGGCCGGGCGCGGCGGGTGTGGTGCGGTGGGTATGGCGCGGCGGGTGCGGTGGGGATGAGGATCAGAAGCTGAGGCTCCAGCTGTCGAGGTAGCCGGGCTCGACGTCGAAGATGCCCGGGGTGTCGTCCTGGACCCGGAGCTTCCAGGTGCCGTTGGCGGGGACCGCCGACGCGTCGACCGTGTAGGTCGTGTGCAGCTCGCCCTCGCCGTTGTTCCAGTACCAGTCCTTGACCGGGATCTCCGTACCGTTCTCGCCGACCAGCGTGATCACCTGACCACCGACCCACGGGTGGTAGAGGTCGACCGTGACCTTGAGATCGCTGGGGGCGTTGCCCTTGCGGCCGCTGACGATGAGCGGTGACTCGACGAACTTCCAGTTGGGGATGTCGAACCGGTCCGGGTTGACGAAGTGATCTCCGCCCGAGTCCAGGACGGTCCACACGAATCGCACCGTGCGCTTGACCGTCGGGGAGTTCTTGATGGTGACGGCAACCGCGAAGTCGCCGGCCTTGCTCGGGGTACCGGTGATCAGGCATGTTCCGGCGTTGATGGACAGGCCCTTGGGCAGCGCGTCCGCCTCGTACCTCAGGCGTCCCGGCCGAGAGCTCGTCGCCTCGATCCGGCGGCTGACCGGCTGGCCCACGGCCGAATTCCGCGTGGACGGGGCGACCACGGCGATGTGATTCACATAGCGGGCGCCGACGTTCACGGCCGCCCAGGCGTTGCCGACGGCCTCGTAGGCGTCACTGGTCCCGCCGAACAGGTCGGCGGCGGCCTGGAGAGTGGCAGCGCGGGCGCCGGCGTAGTCGGTGCCACTGGTCATGTAGACGGTCAGCGCCCGGTACCAGATGGCGGTCGCCTCGCGCTGGCCGAGAGCCGCGACCGGCAGGCCGTCGTACGTGGGGCTGTCGTAGTCGACGCCGTGCACGGTCTTCTTCCCGCTTCCTTCGGAGAGGAGGTAGAAGAAGTGGTTGGCCACGCCGGAACTGAAGTGCGGGTCGAGGGTCTTGGTGTCCGCCGTCCAGTAGTCCTGGGAAGTGCCCCTGGTGGAGGCGTCCTTGGAGGGCTGGTCCATGTAGCGCAGGGGCTTTCCGGTGCCGCGGACGTCGGCGAGCTCGCCGATCATGTAGTCGGGGACATCCGCGGGGTTGTCGGAGAAGAACTCCACGGACGTGCCCATGATGTCGCTGGTGGCCTCGTTCAGGCCGCCGGACTCACCGGAGTAGGTGAGGTTGGCGGTGGCGTAGGTGACACCGTGGGACATCTCGTGCGCGGCGATGTCGAGTTCGGTCAGCGGCCGGGTGTTGTCCCGGCCGTCACCGTAGGTCATGCAGAAGCAGAGGTCGTCCCAGAAGGCGTTGGCGTATCCGTCGCCGTAGTGGACCCTGGAATAGGCTCCGACACCGTTGTCAGCGATGCCGTTGCGGCCGAACCGGTCGTGGTAGAAGTCCCATGCCTGCCGTTGGCCGTAGGCGGCGTCCACGGCCGCGGTCTGGCGGCTGTTCGCCGTTCCGTCGCCCCAGATGTCGTCGTCGTCGGTGGCCAGCACGCCGATGCCGCCGCTGGCTTTCAGGTCGTACGTCCTGTGGCCCCCGCGCTCCGGGTCGGTCAGTTCGTAGAGGCTGTCGTTGCGCACCGTGCCGATCGGCACCTGGCCGCTGTACTGACTGTGGCCGGTACCCGAATGGATCTGTTCGACGCTCTGAAGCTGCCTGCCGGTCGTGGCGTCGGTCACCACGCTCAGGCGGCTGGGGGTGTCGTCCTCCCTCACGCCGCTGACGACGGACTGCCAGGCGAGCGTGGGCCCGCCGCCCCCGAGCCAGACGACCAGCTTCGGCGATCCGTCCGGGGCCGCGTCCTCGGTCTTCTCGGTCTTCGCGGCGGCCAGGGCGGACCTCTTCGCCGTCGCGGCCGTGACGGCGGCTTCGGTCGTCGGCACCGAGACCTTGGCGGCCGAGGCCTTCGTGACGGTACGGACCGCCCCCTCCTCGTGGACGACCAGGTCGCCGCCGATGACGGGCAGGCCCGCGTAGGTACGCTCGTAGCGGGTGTGCACGGTGCCGTCGGCGTCCTTGACGACGTCCTTGGGTATCAGCTCCTCCCGATCGCCCAGTCTCAGCGAACGGGCGGTGGCGGCGCGTGCGTCGGTCGCCGCCCTGAGCAGCTTCACCCGCTGCGCGGGAGAGAGCGCGACCGCCTTGGCACCGGGTCCGGATTCCGCCGCTGCCTGCCGTGGTGCCCGGTCCGTGCCGACCGGGACGGAGGCGGCGCCCGAGGCGGGCAGGACCGACACGAAGAGCGCGGCCACAGCGACGGCCGCAACCGCCGCGCCGCGCCCGTAGATGGGGGTACCTCGCCGGGATGGACGGGATCCCTGAGGTGATGTGGCCCTATGGGTACGGAAGTTGTTGGGCACTGCTGTAACTCCTTCTGCGCGGAGGGGTGGTGACGGCCGGTAAGTGGCGGGGACGAGGGGACGGGAGTGCCGTCGGCACGGTCTGTGATGCGACGCGGGCGCACCGGGGCGAGGGCGGACCCGAGCACCGTCCGATGCGAGGACCGCGAAAGAGAGGGCCGCGGCCGGCAATCGGCTGAAGCGGCCCTGACTGCGCCGGAAGAGCGGCGTCGGCGGCGCCTTCCGTCACGGTGGTCTCGTCGATGTCCGCGACGAGTGCTGATGGCCCGGCGCCCTTGCCGGGCACCACCTCAGCGGCGGCATCGCGTCGGATGCGGCCCTGCCGGTGTCACCGCCGGGAGCAGGGCGGCGGCGCCGTGCGCTGCGACGAACCCGGAGGTCCGTCCCCCGCGGGGCTGAGCTGTGGCATGAACGCCTCCGACGTGCCGGCAAGTCCTGGCGGGTTCTGGGTGACCCAGAGGGTTTCGACGCACCGTCGCGTCAGCGGCTCGCGATCACCTTCTCCGGGGCGCGCCCCGCCGGGCAAGGAGATCCGGGCTGCGGGTCCGCGCAACTGCGCAGATGGGAACGGGAAGGAGCAGAAGCGGAACGGGCCCGTCCCGCCGTACGGGATGTAACGTGCACATAATCTTTCCCGTGGGCTCGCCACGTACGATCGGCCTCGCCAGTGCACGGAAAGGGGCAACTGTGACGGTGCCACCAGATGTGCCGTGGGCCGGGACCGGCCTGGGCCCCTTGGCCGGCCGGGTACTCGAATGCCTGGTCACGCAGCCGGAGTTGAGCAGCGAAAGGGTCGCCGAAGCACTCGGGGCCACCCCGGCAGCAGCCGAGCACGCCCTGCGGGCGCTGGAGAACGAACACCTGGTCGTACGCGTCGGCGACCGGCCCTCACGCTGGAGCGCGGGCCCGCCCCGCTCCACCCTCGGTTCGCTGCTGGCCCGGAGGCGGCAGGAACTGGCGCGGGCGGAGCTGTACATGGAGCAGCTGCACGAGGCGTACCGCTCGGCGTCGCACCGCCGGGTCACCTCCGACCTGTTCGAGGTGGTGGAGAGCGCCGAGCAGGTCGGGTTGCGTTACGCGCAGCTGCTGGCGTCCAGCAGGCACGAGGTGCTGCACCTCGCCAAACCTCCGTACGTCGCCCGGGCCGCGCTGCTCGATGACACCTCGGTGCCGAATTCCCCGGCGGCTGAATCGGACGCGCCGGCACCGCAGATGCCCGTGCCCGACGGAGTGCGGCTCCGGTCGGTGTACGACACCGACGGGATGACCGACGCCGTCTCGCTGCACACCGTCCTGAGCGGCACGTCCCGGGGCGGGGAGTTGCGGCTGCTGGCCGGGCTCCCGATGAAACTGGTGGTGTTCGATGCGACGGCCGGCATCATGCCGCTGCGGCAGGAGGACCCTTCCGCGGGTTCACTCATCGTGCACTCGGCCACGCTTCTCGCCGTGCTCACCGCGCTCTTCGAAAGCGTCTGGCAACGGGCGACCCCTGTGTCGCTGGACAGCGGACCCGGCCGGCCGCCGATCACCGCGGCACAGGACGGCCGGCCTCCGCGGCGGGTGCGCGACATCCTCTCCCTGATGTCCGCGGGGATGACGGACGACGCGATCGCTCGGGTCCTGGGGCTGAGCCGGCGCACGATCCAGAAGCACATCAGCGAGACCGCCGAGCTCCTCGGCGCTCGGACACGCTTCCAGATCGCGCTGCTGGCACGCGAACGCAGCTGGCTCGGGGACGCCTCGGACGCGGTTGCGGCCCCCGCCGAACGCACCACCGGGTGAACCGAGGGCGGCGTCGAACAGCTTCGGACAAAAAGCTCGTGGCCCGCCCGGGCGCCGTGGCGCGGGCGGGCCCGGGGCCTTGAGAGCCTGCCGGAGAGCTACCGACGGGCTCTCAGTCGGCCTGGAGGCTCATCGGGCCGTAGATCTTCGTCGCGTCCTCGAAGAGCGTGACCTGTTCCGCCCCGCCCTCCAGGAGCTCCTTCCAGAACTCACCGATCCAGGACTCCGCATCGCCCTGGGTCGTGAACTCGTCCGGCGTCAGCGCCGGCTCCGTCTCCGTACCGTCGGACTTCTCGAACCGCCACGTCCACGCCATGTCCGCCTCCTGGGTCACGTTGCTGCCCGAAGCCTAGTACCTGGCCCGGGCGCGCAGGTGAAGCATGGACGCGGGAGGATCAGGAGTGTGGAACTGACTCTGCTCGGCACCGGAGCCCCCGACGGGCTGCCGCGGCCCGACTGTCCCTGCGCCGCCTGCGCGTCCGCCCGTGGTGCGCGGACGCGGGCCGCGACCTCCCTGCTGGTCGACGACGCGCTGCTGCTCGACCTCACTCCGGGGGCCGTGTTCGCCGCCGCCCGCGCCGGGCATTCGCTCACCGCCGTACGCCAGGTCCTGCTGACCCATCCCCACGACGGGCCCGCGCTGGAACTGCCCGACGGGCTGCCGGCGGCCGGCCGGGTGCCGGACGGCCAGGAGCTGACGCTCATCAGCGGCCACCGGGTGCGGGCGGTGCCGATGGACGCTCCGGGGACCGGGTACGAGGTGACCTCACCGGAGGGCGAGCGGCTGCTGTACCTGCCGCCGGGCGCCGCTCCCAGCGGTCTCGTCGACCGTGCGGCGGAGCCGTACGACATGGTGGTGGGCGATGTGATCGGGCGCCCCGACGCGGTGGCCAGGCTCCGGGCGGTCGAGGCGATCGGACCGACGACCGAGGTGATCGCCGTCCACCTGGACCATGACGCACCGCCCGGAGAGCAGCTGGCGCGGCAGCTCGCGGCGGGCGGGGCGCGGGCCGTGCCGGACGGAACGACGCTGGTGGTGGGCGAGTACCACGCCGTGCCCGACGTGCCGCGGCGCACGCTGGTGACCGGTGGCGCGCGGTCGGGCAAGTCGCTGGAGGCCGAGCGGCGGCTGGAGACCTTCCCCGAGGTCGTGTACGTGGCGACCGGCGGGCGCCGGGACGGGGACGCGGAGTGGGCGGCCCGGGTGGGGCTGCACCGGGAGCGCAGGCCCGCCGCGTGGCGTACCGAGGAGACCTGTGAGCTGACCGAGCTGCTCACGGCCGCCGGCCCCCCGCTGCTGATCGACTGCCTGTCGCTGTGGCTGACGGACGCGATGGACCGGGTGGGCGCGTGGGACGACGCGACGTGGACCGGGGGCGGCGAGGAGGCCCTGCGGGTACGGGTGGCGGAGCTGGTGAGCGCGGTGCGCGGCACCCGGCGGACCGTGGTGGCCGTGACCAACGAGGTGGGCTCGGGCGTGGTCCCGGCGACGGCCTCCGGGCGGCGCTTCCGGGACGAGCTGGGACGGCTGAACGCCGCGTTCGCCGCCGAGTGCGAGCACGTGCTGCTGGTGGTGGCGGGGCAGGCGCTGGTGCTGCGGGGGTGAGCGCCCGCGTCCGGGGTGGAGCCCGGTCCGGGGCGTGGCGGGCGGCCCATCGCTGACGAAGCGTCAGAATCCTGCCGGGTACTGTTCCGTCCGGGAGCCCGCCGCCGGGTTCCCGGCCATCACGTACCGACCCCGCGAGGCAGACCCCCGTGAATCTGGACGACTTCTCCGACCTGATCGAACGCCCCGACGGCGGCGTACGGCGCGATGCCGAGGAACGACGGGAGCGGCTGATCGTGCCGCCCGGGGCCCTCGGCCGCCTCGACGAGCTGGGGGAATGGCTCTCGGCCGCCCAGCAGGCCGTACCGGTCAAGCCGGTCGACCGGCCGCGCGTCGTCGTCTTCGCCGCGGATCACGGAGTCGCGGAGCTGGGCGTCTCCGGCCGCGCGGCGGGCAGCACGCACGAGCTCGTCCGGGCCACGCTGGACGGCGCGAGCCCCGTCGCCGTACTGGCCCGGCGCTTCTCGGTGCCCGTCCGGATCGTCGACGCCGGCCTGGACTGCGATCCGGAGCTGCTCCCCGAGTCCGTCGTACGGCACCGGGTGCGGCGGGGCAGCGGGCGCATCGACATCGAGGACGCGATGACCGTCGAGGAGGCCGAGCAGGCCGTCCGGCTGGGCATGGCGATCGCCGACGAGGAGGCCGACTCCGGCACGGATCTGGTGGTGCTCGGCGATCTGAGCGTCGGCGGGACCACGGCGGCCTCCACCCTGATCGCGGCGCTGTGCGGCACGGACGCCTCGGTGGTCACCGGTCGCGGCGGCGCCGGGATCGACGACCTGGCCTGGATGCGCAAGTGCGCCGCGATCCGCGACTCGCTGCGTCGGGCACGGCCGGTGCTGGGCGACCAGGTGGAGCTGCTGGCTGCGGTCGGCGGCGCCGATCTGGCGGCGATGACGGGCTTCCTGCTGCAGAGCGCGGTCCGCCGGATGCCGGTGATCCTCGACGGCGTCGTCGGGGCGGCCTGCGCCCTGGTGGCGCAGCGGGCCGCTTTCCGGGCGCCGGACTGGTGGCTGGCCGGTCAGGCGAGCGGGGAGCCGGCGCAGGCCAAGGCGCTGGACCGCATGGCGCTCACTCCGCTGCTCGACCACGGTGTCACCGTGGGCGGTGGCAGCGGGGCGCTCCTCGCCCTCCCGCTCGTCCAGGCCGCCGCGGCGCTCGCGGCGGAACTGCCCGAGCGCGCGCCGGACGAGGCCGCGGACCCGGAGGACGCCGAGGACGCCGAGGACTCCGAGGACGCCGACGAGAAGGCCGTGGACGGGGCCGGGGCGAGCGGCTGATCCGCCCCGGTGGTCAGGGCTTCCGTTCGGGGACCGCGACCCGGTCGGGAGCACCACCGATGAGGTCCTGGAACTTGCGGCGCGGGCCCGCCCAGCGCACGTCGTGGTGGTAGGCGCGCAGTACCGCCCGGGATCTCGCCCGGTGCCTGTTCCGGTAGAAGCGCTTCGCCCAGGGAGAGGTCGGCCGGGCCAGCCTGATCGCGCCCACCAGGGCGACGAACGGGATGAGCGCGCCGAGGACCGCCATCCGCAACTTGCCCTTGAACAGGGCGATCAGCACGAAGCAGAAGTTGACGACGAGCGTCAGGACGATATTCAGCCTGCCCTGCTGCTCGTCGTCGCTCAGCTCGTTGACCCCGAGCGGCGAGAAGCCGGCCAGGAAGAGCCCCACGAGCGAGGCGGTGAGGACGACGACCTCGACGCTCTGGCGGCCCTCTTCGGTCCAGTAGACGTCGTCCAGGTGCAGGATCAGCGCGAACTCGTCGAGCACGAGACCGGCGCCCACACCGAAGACCACCGCCCAGATCGCCGCTCCGCCGCCCTCCCGTCCGCTGGCCACCGCGCCGAAGCCGCCAACCACGGTGAGCACCACACCCGGCACCACGTGGTGAATGTGCACCCCGCCCGGCGTGACGTTGCGGAACGGACCCTTCCCCGCCCGGATCATCCGGGTGATCATGCGGGTGATTCCGAACGTCAGCACGAAGGCGCTCAGGGCGAGGAGCGTCGGAAGCTTGCCCGGCTCGACGATGTTCTGATCAAACCAGTGACCCATGCCACCCACTCCCGATAAGTCACCTCCGTCGCTTTTGCAACGATTCGGCCAATCTATCGGTGGCGGACACCCGCTAGCCTGCGCGCGGTGACCTCCCTCAACAGCCACGGCATACGTTTCGCCTTCGGCACCTTGACCGTGCTCCCCGTCCGCGTCACCCGCTGGGACCGTGAATCGGCCCGCGCCGGGATGCTCCGCGCCCCGCTCGCCGGGCTCGTGGTGGGCCTGCTCGCCGCCGTGCCGGGCACGCTGTCGCTGCTGCTGGGCTCGGGGCCGCTGCTCGCGGCGGTCGCCTCCGCGGCCCTCCCCGCGGTCCTCACCCGCGGCCTGCACCTGGACGGCCTCGCGGACACCGCGGACGGCCTCGGCAGCGCGAAGCCGGCCGAGGAAGCGCTGCGCATCATGAAGCAGTCGGACATTGGCCCGTTCGGTGTCATCACGCTGCTGTTCGTGCTGCTGGCCCAGGTCGCCGTCCTCTTCGAGCTGTACGGGCAGGGCTGGGCGTACGGAGCCGCGGGGACGGTCGTGGCCGCCGTCGCCGCCCGGCTGGCGCTCACCCTGGCATCCCGTCAGGGTGTCCCGCCGGCCCGGCCCGAGGGCCTGGGAGCGGTGGTGGCGGGCACGGTCCCCCTGCGCGGCGCCGTGATCGTGACGGTCCTGTCCCTCGCGGTCTGCGCGGGTACGGGAGCCCTGCTGGGCGGGTACGGGGCCGTGCACCACGCCCTGGCCGTAGCGATCGCACTCGGCGTCGCCCAGCTGCTGCTGCGGCACTGCGTGCGGCGCTTCGGCGGGGTGACCGGGGACGTGTTCGGCGCGCTGGAGGAGACGGCCGCCACGGCCGCCCTGGTGGTGCTGGCGCTCTAGGTCGTGCCGTCAGGCCCTAGCTGCCGGCTGCGCAGGTCTTGCGCCAGGGGTCGAGCGCGTACTCCTTGCGCAGGGAACTCAGCTTCAGCCGCCGGGACTCGGCGCAGAACCGGGCCAGTTCCAGCTCGTACTCCGCGTGGAAGACCGCCTTGCCCGCCTCGATGAACGGGGTGACGGCCTCGCACTCCTCGTACTGGGCGCACTGCTCGTTGACCGCGAAGTCGAAGTCCGGCTCCAGCTGCGGGATCTGGTCCAGGTCGTTCTTGAGACCGACGGCGAGGCCGTGCCGGTGGGCGATGCGGGCGATCAGCCGGTTGTAGCGCAGCTGGTCGGCGGCGTCGAGGGCGAAGCCGGTGCGGTTGCGGTAGCCGTCCATGTTGTCGGGCTCCACCGCGTCGAAGCCCTTCTTCGCGCACATCGCGATCCGGGCCTCCATCAGCGGCTCCAGGACGTCGGTACGGCGGATGTCGAGCCAGCGCTCACCCTTCCAGCCGTTGCCCTTGCCGAGCACGGACGCGGGGAACTTCTCCGCGTCCGGACGGAACTCCTCCCAGGCACCGGTGGAGAGGTAGCAGATGACCTTGCGGTCCCTGCGGTGCAGGTCCGCCACGGCCGCCGCGCTGTTCTCGAAGCCGTCGATGTCGTAGACCGGCGCGTCCACCGAGGGGTCCAGCCGGCCGGAGAGCTGCCACTGCCAGTCGAGACCGGGCTCCGGGCGCCAGTGGGCCCCCGGGCTCGTCCCGGCGGCCGGGGCAGGGGACGGCGGCCCCGAGGTGCAGGCCGTGAGCAGAACCAACAGAATCGGTACGGCGGCGGACAGCGGCGCCCACGGCCCCGTACCGCGAACCCGGCCCTGCCACCGCATCGTTCTCCCCCACGCTCGTACCGGTACCCGGCAACGACCCTACTGGCGCCGCCCCTTCCCGCCCGACCGGGGCGACGGGCAGGCGGCCGTACACCCGGGCGGGGCCCGGGACGGCCCGCCGCTGTGAGCCAACAGGAAAGGCGCGCGTAGGCTCATTCCCGGCACATTGCGGCGGCGTCTACGATGCGCCGGGCACGGTCGGCCCACCCCTCGACCGAAACAGAACTCAACGGAAGCGAGATTTCACCACCGTGACTGCTCTCACTCTCAGCACTGCCGGTGCGGCGACGCTGCGCGCCGACGCACTCGTCGTCGGCGTCGCGAAGGGCGCCAAGGGTCCGGTGCTCGCACCCGGCGCCGAGGCCGTGGACAAGGCGTTCGACGGAAAGCTCGCCACCGTCCTGGAGACCCTGGGCGCCTCCGGTGCCGAGGGCGAGGTGACCAAGCTCCACGCGCCGTCCGGCCTCAAGTCCCCGGTCGTCATCGCGGTCGGGCTCGGCCCGGTCCCGGACAAGGACGACGCGTACGACCCCGAGGCACTGCGCCGGGCCGCCGGCTCCGCCGCGCGCGCCCTGGCCGGTTCGAAGAAGGCCGGCTTCGCGCTGCCCGTCGAGTCCGCCGAGGACGCCGGCGCCGTCGCCGAGGGCGCGCTCCTGGGCGCGTACGCCTTCACCGCCTACCAGGGCGGCGAGAACAAGCTCGCCCCCAAGGGCGCCAAGAACAACGGCCCGAAGCTGCCCCTCGCCGAGGTGGCCCTGATCGGTGCCAAGCCGCGCGACAAGGCGTTCAAGGCCGCAGCCGAGCGCGCCACCGCGCTCGTCGAGGAGATCAACCGCGCCCGCGACCTGATCAACACCCCGCCGAACGACCTGTACCCCGAGTCCTTCGCCGCCGTGGCCACCGCCGCCGGCAAGGAGCACGGCATCAAGGTGCAGGTCCTCGACGAGAAGGCGCTCGTGAAGGGCGGCTTCGGCGGCCTGCTGGGCGTCGGTCAGGGCTCGGCCCACGGCCCCCGTCTGGTGAAGCTCGCCTACACGCACCCCAAGGCGGAGAAGACCCTGGCCCTGGTCGGCAAGGGCATCACCTACGACTCGGGCGGCATCTCGCTCAAGCCGGCCGGCCACAACGAGACGATGAAGTGCGACATGAGCGGCGCCGCCGCCGTGTTCGCCGCCGTCGTCACCGCGGCCCGTCTCGGCCTCCGGGTCAACGTGACCGGCTGGCTCGCGCTCGCCGAGAACATGCCGTCCGGCAACGCCACCCGCCCGGGTGACGTGCTGCGCATGTACAGCGGCAAGACCGTCGAGGTCCTCAACACGGACGCCGAGGGCCGCCTCGTCCTCGCCGACGCGCTGACCCGCGCCTCCGAGGAGAACCCGGACGCGATCGTCGACGTCGCCACGCTGACCGGCGCCATGGTGCTCGCCCTGGGCAACCGCACCTTCGGCATCATGGCGAACGACGACGCCTTCCGTACCTCCATCCACGAGATCGCCGAGGAGGTCGGTGAGGCTTCCTGGCCGATGCCGCTCCCCGCCGACCTGCGCAAGGGCATGGACTCCCCGACCGCCGACATCGCCAACATGGGCGAGCGGATGGGCGGCGGCCTGGTGGCCGGTCTGTTCCTGCAGGAGTTCGTGGGCGAGGGCATCGCCTGGGCGCACCTGGACATCGCGGGCCCGGCCTTCCACGAGGGCGCGCCGTACGGCTACACGCCCAAGGGCGGCACCGGATCCGCGGTCCGCACCCTGGTCGCGCTGGCGGAGCACACCGCCGCCGGCGACCTCGGCTGAGCGAGTCCTTCGTGACGTCGGCCCCGGGCATACGTCCGGGGCCGTACGCGTTCACGCCAGTGGCCCCGATCAGGCAGTAACGCTTGCCCTCGTACGGTTTCCCGCGCAACGAAATCCGTATGTGTGTACGCAGTAGTAACCCCCGGAGGCGGCTGATCATCCGCCTCCGACCCGGGCCCCGCGTCCCGCCCACCGTCAACAAGTGCGAAGATGGGTTCTCGGCAGGACAGGGCCCCCACCACAGGGCCGAATAACAAAAGCGGCCGAACACCAGCCGACCGGCCGGTCACACCCCAGCGACGGGGCCCGGCGTACGGCGCACATGCATGGAGGACGTGACGTGGCGAACGACGCCAGCACCGTTTTCGACCTAGTGATCCTCGGCGGTGGTAGCGGCGGTTACGCCGCGGCCCTGCGCGGAGCGCAGCTGGGTCTGGAAGTCGCCCTGATCGAGAAGGGCAAGGTCGGCGGCACCTGCCTGCACAACGGCTGCATTCCCACGAAGGCGCTGCTGCACGCCGGCGAGATCGCCGACCAGGCCCGCGAGGCCGGTCAGTTCGGCGTGAAGGCCACCTTCGAGGGCATCGACATCGAGGCCGTCCACAAGTACAAGGACGAGGTGATCTCGGGCCTGTACAAGGGTCTGCAGGGTCTCATCGCCTCGCGCAAGGTGCACTACATCGAGGGTGAGGGACGTCTCTCCTCCCCCACCTCCGTGGACGTCAACGGCGAGCGCATCACGGGCCGGCACGTCCTGCTGGCGACCGGCTCCGTGCCGAAGTCGCTGCCGGGCCTGGAGATCGACGGCAACCGCGTCATCTCCTCGGACCACGCGCTGAAGCTGGACCGCGTACCGAAGTCCGCGATCATCCTGGGCGGCGGCGTGATCGGCGTCGAGTTCGCCTCGGCGTGGAAGTCCTTCGGCACCGACGTCACGATCATCGAGGGCCTGAAGCACCTGGTCCCGGTCGAGGACGAGAACAGCTCGAAGCTTCTTGAGCGCGCGTTCCGCAAGCGTGGCATCAAGTTCAACCTCGGCACCTTCTTCGACAAGGCCGAGTACACGCAGGACGGCGTCCGCGTGACCCTCGCCGACGGCAAGACCTTCGAGGCCGAGGTGCTTCTGGTCGCCATCGGCCGCGGCCCGGTCTCGCAGGGCCTGGGCTACGAGGAGGCCGGCGTCGCGATGGACCGCGGTTACGTCCTCGTCGACGAGTACATGCAGACCAACGTCCCGACCGTCTCGGCGGTGGGCGACCTGGCCCCGACCCTCCAGCTCGCCCACGTCGGCTTCGCCGAGGGCATCCTGGTGGCGGAGCGGCTGGCCGGTCTCAAGACGGTGCCGATCGACTACGACGGCGTGCCGAAGGTGACGTACTGCCACCCCGAGGTCGCCTCCGTCGGTATCTCCGAGGCCAAGGCCAAGGAGATCTACGGTGCGGACAAGGTCGTCGCCCTCAAGTACAACCTCGCGGGCAACGGCAAGAGCAAGATCCTGAAGACCGCGGGCGAGATCAAGCTCGTCCAGGTCAAGGACGGTGCCGTGGTCGGCGTCCACATGGTCGGTGACCGTATGGGCGAGCAGGTCGGCGAAGCGCAGCTGATCTACAACTGGGAGGCGCTGCCCGCCGAGGTCGCGCAGCTCATCCACGCCCACCCGACGCAGAGCGAGGCGCTCGGCGAGGCTCACCTGGCCCTGGCCGGCAAGCCCCTCCACTCCCACGACTGATCAGTCGAACAGGCGCGACGACCGACCACTTCCGCACTTTCGTAAGGAGCAACTGAAACCATGTCGGTTTCCGTAACCCTTCCGGCGCTCGGCGAGAGCGTCACCGAGGGCACTGTCACCCGCTGGCTGAAGGCCGAGGGCGAGCGCGTCGAGGCCGACGAGCCGCTGCTCGAGGTCTCGACCGACAAGGTCGACACCGAGATCCCGGCGCCCGCCGCCGGCATCCTCGCGTCCATCAAGGTCGCCGAGGACGAGACCGTCGAGGTCGGCGCCGAGCTGGCCGTCATCGACGACGGTTCGGGCGCACCCGCCGCCGCTCCGGCCGCCGAGGCCCCCGCGGCCGAGGCTGCCGCTCCGGCTCCGGCCGCCGAGGCCCCCGCGGCTCCGGCCCCGGCTGCCGAGGCTCCGGCCGCCGCTCCGGCCGCCGCCGCCTCCGGCACCGACGTCACCCTCCCCGCGCTCGGTGAGAGCGTCACCGAGGGCACCGTCACCCGCTGGCTGAAGGAGGTCGGCGAGGAGGTCACGGAGGACGAGCCCCTGCTCGAGGTCTCCACGGACAAGGTCGACACCGAGATCCCGGCCCCGGTTTCCGGTGTGCTGCTGGAGATCGTCGTCGCCGAGGACGAGACCGCCGAGGTCGGCGCGAAGCTCGCCGTCATCGGTGCGGCAGGTGCTGCCCCGGCCGCCGCTCCGGCTCCGGCCGCTGCTCCGGCCGCCGCTCCGGCACCGGCTCCGGCCGCCCCCGCGGCGCCCGCCGCCGCTCCGGCCCCCGCCGCCCCGGCTCCGGCTCCGGCTCCCGCCCCGGTGGCGCCCGCCGCCCCGGCCGCGGCTCCGGCACCGGTCGCCGCTCCGGCCCCCGTCACCCCGGCACCGGCCGCCCAGGCCGCGCCTTCCGGTGACGACGGCGCGTACGTCACGCCGCTGGTCCGCAAGCTCGCCGCCGAGAACGGTGTCGACCTGGGCGCGGTCAAGGGCACCGGTGTCGGTGGCCGTATCCGCAAGCAGGACGTCGTCGCCGCCGCGGAGGCCGCCAAGGCCGCCGCTGCCGCGCCGGCTCCGGCCGCCGCGGCTCCGGCCGCCAAGGCGCCGGCGCTCGAGGCGTCCCCGCTGCGCGGTCAGACGGTCAAGATGACCCGCATGCGCAAGGTCATCGGCGACAACATGATGAAGGCGCTGCACTCGCAGGCCCAGCTGACCTCGGTGCTCGAGGTCGACATCACCAAGCTGATGAAGCTGCGCAACCAGGCGAAGGCATCCTTCGCCGCCCGTGAGGGCGTCAAGCTGTCCCCGATGCCGTTCTTCGTGAAGGCGGCGGCCCAGGCGCTGAAGGCCCACCCGGTCGTCAACGCCCGGATCAACGAGGACGAAGGCACCATCACGTACTTCGACTCGGAGAACATCGGCATCGCCGTGGACGCCGAGAAGGGCCTGATGACCCCGGTCATCAAGGGTGCGGGCGACCTGAACATCGCCGGTATCGCGAAGAAGACCGCCGAGCTGGCCGGCAAGGCCCGCGGTGGCGGCCTGACCCCGGACGACATGTCCGGTGCCACCTTCACGATCAGCAACACCGGTTCGCGCGGTGCGCTGTTCGACACCGTCATCGTGCCCCCGAACCAGGCAGCCATCCTGGGCATCGGTGCCACGGTCCGTCGTCCGGTGGTCATCAACCACCCGGACCTCGGCGAGACGATCGCGGTGCGCGACATGACGTACCTCTCGCTCTCCTACGACCACCGTCTGGTGGACGGCGCGGACGCCGCCCGTTACCTGACCACGGTCAAGGCGATCCTGGAAGCCGGTGAGTTCGAGGTCGAGCTCGGCCTCTGAGCGAAGCACCTGTAACCAGCCTCACCAGCGGCGCCCCCGTCCGGAACTCCTCCGGCCGGGGGCGCCGCCGTATTGTCTAGACACCAGCGGTCGTCGAGGCGGCCTTGCTGGTGCAGCAGCGCCGGATTGCCCAGAAGGAGCCCCTCATGACCCCGCCCGTCGTCCACTCGCTGCGCGAACAGATCCGCGAGCACATCGTGGACGGGATCGTCAGCGGGCGCTGGAAGCCGGGCGAGCGGATCGTGGAGCGCCGCATCGCCACCGAGCTCGAGGTGAGCCAGACCCCCGTCCGGGAGGCTCTGCGCGAGCTGGAGACCCTCCGCCTGATCGAATCGGCGCCCAACAAGGGCGTCCGGGTACGGAATCTGACCGCGGCCGACCTGGAGGAGAGCTACCCCGTACGGGCGGGCCTGGAGCAGATCGCGGCGGAGCTGGCGGCCCCCGGCCTGGGCGACGACTGCTCGGCGCTGACGCCCCACGTGGCGGCCCTGTACGAGGCGGACCGGCTGGCCGACGGCGAGGCCCAGGTGCGGCACACGGTGGCCTTCCACCGGGAGATGGTGCGGGCCGCCGGGAACGCCGTACTGCTGCACACCTGGGAGGGGCTGGGCATCGAGGTGTTCACGGCGCTGTCGATCCGCTGGCTGGGCACGGTCCAGAAGTCGTACGCGGAGGAGCACGAGGCGCTCATCGAGGCGTTCCTGCGGAAGGACCCGCAGATCGGCGTGCTGGTGAAGGAACACGTCCTGGGCTGCGCGCCCCGCGCGTAGGCCCCTTGCCCATCTGTCGCGCCCGGCGCTCGACTGCACAGTCGAGCGCCCTTTTCATCCCTTTTGCGGCGTCACTGCGTGCCCCGTTTCGAGGCACCGCATGCCACTTTCTTCATATCGAGAAGTTTTCCCCTTCAACCCTTTGATCGATCATCGATCAGCGTTTTACAGTTCACTCCGCGGGCCCACCGGCCCCATCGCCCTGTCCTGCCAGTCAGGGCCTTCTCCACCCCCCTCCTCTCCGGAAGGCGGCGATCATGACCGACCCCGTAGGAAAGCTTCCGAGCGAGCTCGACCAGCTCCCGGACCGTGACCCCGAGGAGACCGCTGAATGGGCGGCCTCCCTCGACGCCGTCACCAAGGCCGCCGGCCCGCACCGCGCCGCGTACCTCATGCGGCGCTCGCTCCAGCACGCCGAGGGTGCCGGTCTCGCGCTGCCCAAGCTGCTGGAGACCGATTACGTCAACTCCATCCCGACCGCCGCGGAGCCCGACTTCGACGGTGACCTGGAGATGGAGTCCCGCATCACCGCGTGGAACCGCTGGAACGCGGCGGCCATGGTGACCCGTGGCGCCCGCTTCGGCGTCGGCGGCCACATCGCCACCTTCGCCTCGGCCGCCTGGCTGTACGAGACCGGCTTCAACCACTTCTTCCGCGGCAAGGAGGGGGACGGCTCCGGCGACCAGCTCTACATCCAGGGCCACGCCTCCCCCGGCATCTACGCCCGCGCATTCCTCGACGGCCGGCTCAGCGAGCAGCAGCTCGACAACTTCCGCCAGGAGGCGGGCGGCGAGGGTCTGCCCTCCTACCCGCACCCGCGGCGGCTGCCCTGGCTGTGGGAGTTCCCCACCGTGTCGATGGGCCTCGGCCCGCTCTCGGCCATCTACCAGGCGCGCTTCAACCGCTATCTGGCCAACCGCAACATCAAGGACACGTCGAACTCGCACGTCTGGGCCTTCCTCGGCGACGGCGAGATGGACGAGCCCGAGTCGACCGCGGCCCTCGCCCTCGCGGCCCGTGAGCAGCTCGACAACCTGACCTTCGTGATCAACTGCAACCTGCAGCGCCTCGACGGCCCGGTCCGCGCCAACTTCCGCGTGGTCCAGGAGCTGGAAGGCGCGTTCCGCGGGGCCGGCTGGAACGTCGTCAAGACGCTCTGGGGCAACGCCTGGGACGAGCTGTTCCAGCTGGACACCACGGGTGCGCTGGTACGCCGGCTCCGGGAGGTCCCGGACGCGCAGTTCCAGACGTACGCCACCCGCGACGTCGCGTACATCCGCGAGCACTTCTTCGGCGCCGAGCCCGCGCTCGCCGAGCTGGCCAAGCTGCTCAGCGACGCGAAGATCGCCGAGTGTTTCTACACCTCGCGCGGCGGCCACGAGGCCCGCAAGGTCTACGCGGCGTACAAGGCGGCCGTCGAGCACAAGGGCGCGCCGACCGTGATCCTCGCGCAGACGGTGAAGGGCTACACGCTCGGCAAGGGCTTCGAGTCCAAGAACGCCAACCACCAGATGAAGAAGCTGTCGGCCGACGAGTTCAAGGACATGCGCGAACTCCTCGGTCTGCCCATCCCGGACAGTGCCTTCACCGACGGCCTGGTGCCCTACGGTCACCCGGGCGCCGACTCCCCCGAGGTCCGCTACCTCCAGGAGCGCCGTGCCGCACTCGGCGGCCCCGCTCCGGCCCGTCGCGTGCACGCGGTGGCGCTTCCGGAGCCGGAGGAGCGCGCGTTCAAGGCCCTGTACAAGGGGTCCGGCAAACAGGAGATGGCCACCACCATGGCGTTCGTGCGCCTGGCCAAGGACCTGATGCGGGACAAGGAGACCGGCAAGCGCTGGGTGCCGATCGTCCCGGACGAGGCGCGCACCTTCGGCATGGAGTCGCTGTTCCCGTCGGCCGGTATCTACTCGCCGCTGGGCCAGACGTACGAGCCGGTCGACCGTGACCAGCTGATGTACTACAAGGAAGCCAAGGACGGCCAGATCCTCAACGAGGGGATCACCGAGGCCGGGGCCATGGCGGACTTCATCGCCGCGTCGACGTCGTACGCGACGCACGGCGAGACGATGATCCCGTTCTACATCTTCTACTCGATGTTCGGCTGGCAGCGGACCGGCGACCAGATGTGGCAGCTCGCCGACCAGCTCGGCAAGGGCTTCATCGTCGGCGCCACGGCCGGCCGGACGACGCTGACGGGAGAGGGCCTCCAGCACGCGGACGGCCACTCGCACCTGATCGCCTCCACGAACCCCGCGTCGCTCAACTACGACCCGGCGTTCGCGTACGAGATCGCGGTGATCGTCAAGGACGGTCTGCGCCGGATGTACGGCCCCGAGGCCGAGAACGTCTTCTACTACCTGACGGTCTACAACGAGCCGAAGCAGCAGCCCGCGATGCCGGAAGGCGTCGAGGACGGCATCGTCAAGGGCCTGTACCGCTTCAAGGAGGGCACGCCCGCGAGCGCGGACGCGCCGCGGCTCCAGCTGCTCGCCTCCGGTACGGCGATCCACTGGGCCCTGGAGGCACAGGAACTGCTGGCCGCCGACTGGGGTGTCACGGCCGACGTCTGGTCCGCGACCTCCTGGGGCGAGCTGCGGCGCGAGGCACTGCTCGCCGACGAGGCGATACTCCACGGCGAGCAGCGGGTGCCCTACGTCACCCAGGCGCTCTCCGGCGCGCCGGGCCCCGTGCTCGCCGTCAGCGACTGGATGCGTGCGGTCCCGGACCAGATCAGCCAGTGGGTGGAGCAGGACTGGTCCTCGCTCGGCACGGACGGCTTCGGTCTCTCCGACACGCGTGAGGCGGCCCGCCGGCACTTCGGCGTCGACGCCCAGTCGGTCGCGGTCGCGGCGCTGGCGCAGCTGGCCCGTCGTGGCGAGGTCCCCGCGTCCGCGGTGAAGGAGGCCCGGGAGCGGTACGGACTCTGATCCGGACGCTGTGCCCTCGGACCCGGGCGGGCTCGAATCCCGAGCCCGCCCGGGTTCGAGGGCTTTCCGGACCGCCCCCACAATGGCTCCATGCGCGCTGCCCGGCTCATCAAGATGGTGCTGCTCCTCCAGTCCCGGCCCTCCATGACCGCCGCCCAGCTGGCCCAGGAGCTGGAGGTGTCGGAGCGGACGGTCGCCCGGGACGCCCAGGCACTGTCCGAGGCGGGGGTGCCCGTGTACGCGGAGCGGGGGCGGGCCGGGGGGTACCGGCTCGTCGGCGGGTACCGGACCCGGCTCACCGGCCTCGCCCGCCACGAGGCAGAGGCGCTCTTCCTGTCCGGGCTGCCGTCCGCCCTGCGCGAGATGGGGCTCGACGACGCCGCGTCCGCCGCCCGGCTCAAGGTGTCGGCGGCGCTTCTCCCCTCGCTGCGGGACGCCTCCGCCTCCGCCGCCCAGCGCTTCCACCTGGACGCCCCCGGCTGGTACCAGGAGCCCGTGACCCCCGAACTCCTGCCCGCTGTCGCGGAGGCCGTCTGGGACGACCGGGTCGTACGGGCCCGGTACCGCAG
This sequence comes from Streptomyces sp. NBC_00234, assembly GCF_036195325.1. Classification (NCBI taxonomy): domain Bacteria; kingdom Bacillati; phylum Actinomycetota; class Actinomycetes; order Kitasatosporales; family Streptomycetaceae; genus Streptomyces; species Streptomyces sp. NBC_00234. Next base: position 2,263,363 of record NZ_CP108101.1, read on the forward strand.
CGCCGGTGCCGAGGGAGACGTGGAGCGGGAGCTGAGCCCGTACGGGCTCGTCCTGAAGGGCGGGATCTGGTACCTCTGCGCCCGTGTGCAGGACACGTTCCGGGTGTACCGGATCGACCGCTTCTCGGCCGTCGCGGTGACCGCCGAACGCTTCGTACGTGACGAGGACTTCGATCTGCCGGGGTTCTGGGACGCGCACTCGACGCAGTTCGCGCGGTCGATCCTCCGTACCGAGGTGACCGTACGGGTGTCCCCGGCGGGAGCCCGGCGCCTGGCGTACACGGTCGACCGGGCGGCAGCCCAGGAGGCACTGGAGCGGGCGGATCCGCCCGGCGCGGACGGGTGGTCCACGGTCACCCTGCCCGTGGAGTCGCTCGACATCGCGTACGGCCAGCTGCTGGCGCTCGGCCCCGAGCTGGAAGTCCTCGAACCGGCCGCCCTGCGCGGCCGGTTCTCGAACGCCGCCGAACGTCTGCGCGATCTGTATCGCTGAAGGGCTTCATTTCGGTGTCTCCGCGTGCGTCGCCCGCCCCCAAGGCCGATGCTTGACCCGTGATGGACGAGACGGAGTTCTGGGAGATCATCGACAGCACCCGCGAGGCCGCCGAGGGCGACCCCGAGGACCATGCCGATCTGCTCGTCGAACGGCTGGTGCAGCTCGACCCCGACTCCGTGCTGGATTTCGCCCGGCACTTCGAGGCCCGCTACAACCGCGCCTACCGCTGGGATCTGTGGGGCGCCGCCGCCGTCCTGCTCGGCGGGGCGAGCGACGACGCCTTCGACTACTTCCGCTGCTGGCTGATCGGCCAGGGCCGGGAGGTGTTCGAGGGGGCGGTGCACGATCCGGACGGCCTCGCCGAACTCCTCGACGACTTCGACGAGCAGTTCGACGGGGACGGCGAGGATCTCGGCTACGCCGCCGACGAGGCGTACGAACAGCTCACCGGAGTGGTCGCACCGGACCTCGGCATTCCGCCCCAGGCCACCGACCCGGAGGGCGTGCCCTTCAGCCTGGAGGACGACTCCGCGCTGGCCGCGCGCTTCCCCTCGCTCTGGGACCGCTTCGGCACCCCCTGACGGACCCGGACGGGCGTCAGTAGTGGGTGCCTCCGTCGATCCGGATCTCCGTGCCGGTGATGAAGGCTCCGTCCTCGGAGCCGAGCATCGCGACGACGCCCGCCACCGTGTCCGGGCTGGCGAAGCCCTCGCCGAGCGCGGGGGTGAGCTTCATGAAGAGGGAGAGGTCGGCGTCGGCGGGCAGGCCCGGGCCGTTGCCGCTCGTCATGTCGGAGGAGATCGAGCCGGGCGCGACGGCCACCACGCGCAGCCCCTGCTTGCTGTACTCGCTCGCCAGGGCGTGGGTCATCGACTGGATGCCGCCCTTGCTGGCCGCGTACGCCGCCATGTAGGGGTGCGCGAAACTCGCCGAGGTGGACGAGAAGTTCACGACGACCGGCTTGTCACCGGCCAGGAGCGCCGGTATCGCCTCGCGGATCATCAGGAAGGTGCCCGTGAGGTTGACCGCGATGATCGTGTTGAAGAAGTCGAGCGTCGTCCGGTGCGTGTGCTCGGAGCGCAGGATTCCGGCCGCGTTGACCAGGACGTCGAGGCCGCCGAGCGCGGCGACGGCCCCGGCGACGCCCGCGCGGACCGCCGTCTCGTCCGAGATGTCGAGGACCGTCGTGGTGAGGCGGTCCGCCGTGCCGTTCGCGACAGCGGTCGCGTACGTGGCGGCGAGACCGGCCTCGCTGACGTCCGCGGCGACGACACGGCCGCCTTCGGCGAGGACGCGGTGGACGGTGGCCTGTCCGATGCCGGAGCCGCCCCCGGTGATGAGCGTGCGGCGGCCTTCATAACGGTTCATGGTGTTCTCTCCCGGTCCTGAGTCCCCCGTCGAGTCTCTTGAGCAGTGACCACCGTACGACTAAGTGGCACGTTTTGCCACTACGGCATTTCATGCACATCGTCACCGTGTGCGTCGGTGGGCGCGCGGTAACCTGCTGGGAATGAGCGCTCAGCAGCAGTCCCTCACCGAACGCCGCAAGGCCGCGACCCAGCTGGACATCGCCCGCGCGGCTGCGGCGCTCTTCGCCGAGCGCGGGCCGGACGCCACGACGGCCGAGGACATCGCGCACCGGGCGGGCGTGGCGCTGCGGACCTTCTACCGGTACTTCCGCTCCAAGCAGGACGCGGTGGGGCCCCTGCTGTCCGGCGGCGCGGAGCGCTGGCGCGCCCTGCTGGAGGCCGCCGAGCCCGGGGCGCCGCTGCTCGGCGTACTGGAACAGGCCGTCACCGACGCGCTGGCCGCCCCGGACGACCGGGCCGCCGAACAGCTGATCGGGACGCGCGGCCTGCTGCGCGCGGCGGCGAGCGACCCCGCCCTGCGCGCCGTCTGGTACCGGGTCAATCAGGACTCGGAGGAGCGGCTCCTGCCGGTGCTGACCCGGCTGGCGGGGCCGGACGCGGACGAGCTGGAGGTACGGCTCGCCGCCGCAGCCGCCACGGACGCGGTGCGGGTGGCCCTGGAGTCCTGGGCGAAGACGGAGGCACCGGCCGCCGGACCGGGCTCCCCGGCCGAGCTCGCCGTCCGCTGCCTGCACGAACTCATGGGCGGCATGCGGTTGTTCAGGCCGTGAGCGAACGGCCCATCAGAACGTCGTCCACGTACCGCCCGTTCAGGAAGAACTCGCCGGGGAGCACGCCCTCGACGGCGAAGCCCTCCGCCGCGTAGAGCGCGCGGGCGGGGGTGTTGTGCCCGAGGACGCGCAGCGTGATGCGGTTCGCGCCCTGGCGCCTCGCCTCGGCGAACGAGGCCCGCAGGAGGGCCCGCGCGACGCCGCGACCGCGCGCCCAGTCGGCCACGGCGAGGCCCTGTATCTGGCGCACGTGTGCGTTGCAGACGAGCGGGGTGGGCGGCACCAGCCGGATGTATCCGGCGATCACGACCTCGCCCTCGGCGTTCCCGGCCTCCGCCACGAGGAAGTCCCCTGGCCGGTGGCCCTCGTCGAAGAAGGGTTCGTACGGGGGCAGGGGCCGCGGCTGGACCGCGTGCAGGGTCGACCAGGTGGCCCGGTCGAGTTCACCCAGCGACTCGTTGTCGGCGAGGGCGGCATGACGGACGGGATGGGTACGCAGTTCGGGCATGCGTTCTACTGTGACACGCGTCGCCCCGTGCGGTCAGCGTGATTTCACGACGCCGGCGGCCCGCCGGGCGGCCGGAGCGCGGCATCACGGAGCCCGGCTGGGGCAGGATGGGGCCATGCCGCACTCCCGTATCGCCGTCACCGGATCGACCGGCCTCATCGGAGCGGCGCTCGTGCGTTCGCTTCTCGCCGACGGACACGAGGTGATCCGCCTGGTGCGCCGGCCGGCCACCGCGGGCAATGAGGTGGAGTGGGACCCCAAGCGCCAGTTCGTCGACGTGGCGGGGCTGGTGGGCTGCGACGCCGTCGTCCACCTGGCCGGTGCCGGAGTCGGTGACCGCCGCTGGACGGAGGCGTACAAGCGCGAGATCCGGGACAGCCGGGTGCTGGGCACGGCGGCGATCGCCGAGGCCGTCGCCTCCCTCGACACCCCGCCGAAGGTCCTGGTGTCCGGGTCGGCCATCGGTTTCTACGGCGACACCGGGGACCGCGCGGTCGACGAGAGCGCTCCGCCCGGCGAGGGCTTCCTGCCGTCCGTCTGCGTGGAGTGGGAGGAGGCCGCGACCGCCGCGCAGGAGGCGGGCGTACGAACCGTGTTCGCCCGCACCGGCCTGGTCGTGGCGCGGGAGGGCGGGGCCTGGGGGCGGCTGTTCCCGCTGTTCAAGGCGGGTCTCGGGGGACGGCTCGGCGACGGGCGCCAGTACTGGAGCTTCATCGCGCTGCACGACCACATCGCGGCCCTGCGCCACCTCATCGACACCCCGGTGCTGTCGGGACCGGTCAACCTGACCGGCCCGGACCCGGTCACCAACCGCGAAGTGACGGCCGCGATGGGGAGGGTGCTGCACCGTCCGACGCTGTTCACCGCTCCGGCGCCCGCGCTGCGGATCGCCCTGGGCGGATTCGCGGAGGACGTGCTGGGCAGTCAGCGGGTGCTCCCCGGTCAACTGCTCGACTCGGGCTTCTCGTTCGCGTTCCCCGGGATCGACGCGGCCATCCGGGCCGCCCTGCGCTGACGCGGGCGTGCGCCCCGGTGCGACGGTGCCCGGTGCGCGCGCTGCTGTGCCCGTATCGGCCATCCTCCTAGCCTCGACCCGAACTCGGGCATTCCGGGGGCCTGTTGGGGGCAAGAGCCTCCCACCAGTCGCACCGACTCGGGGAGGGGCACGTGATCGGCACGGCACATCACGCAGACGTGATCATCATCGGGGCCGGGACAGCCGGCCTGTCCGCGGCCCACCAGCTCAACCGCGCAGGAGTGAGCGTCAGTGTCCTGGAGGCCGCCCCCTGTGTCGGCGGCCGGATGGTCACGCACGACGTGGACGGATTCCGGCTCGACCACCTCGGCCCGCTGCTCAGCTCCGGCTCCCCGGAGCCGGGCCTCACCCCCGGCCTCGACGGGCCGGCGCTCAGGGACTTCGCACCCGGGCTGCTCGTCCACAGCGACGGCCGTCAGTACCGCACCGGCACCATACGGAGCGCGAGGGGCGCACTCAGGGCCGTGCGCACCCGATCGAGCGCCCCCCATGCGCCGCTGGGCGGAGCGATCGACCAGGCGCGGCTCGGCGCGGCGCTCGGCCGGCTGGCCGCCACGCCAGAGTCCCGCCTGCTGGCCCGGCCGGAACGGACCGCCCTCGCCGCCCTGTCGGCGCGCGGCCTCCCGTCCCGTACCGTCAACGGCTTTCTGCGCCCGCTGCTCTCCGCGCTGCTCAGCGACCCCGAGCTCACCACATCGAGCCGCGTCGCCGATCTCGCCCTGCGCGACTACGCGCGCGGTGGGCTCTGCGTACCGTCGGGCGGCTCCGCGGCGCTGCCCGAACTGCTGGCGGCCACGCTGCCGCCGGGCACCGTACGGACCGGCGTGCATGTCACCGCGGCCGGCATCACCGCGGTCCGCACCAAGGAGCACGGGGAACTGCGCTGCCGCTCCCTGCTGCTCGCGACGGGTGCCGGCGCAGCCGCCGAACTGCTGCCCGGGCTGCGGATGCCGTCGTTCCACCCGGTGACGGTGCTGCACCACACGGCCCCCGCTCCCCCGCCGACCGGCACCTCGCTCCTGCTGGACGCGGACCGTTCGGGCCCGGTCGCGCACACCGCGGTCATGAGCGAGGTCGACCCCTCGCGCGCTCCGCAGGGCAGGACCCTGATCACGTCGACGGTGCTCGGCACGCCTCCACCGGATCTCGACCGCACGGTCCGCGGACACCTCGCGGCGCTGTACGGCATGCCCACGGACGACTGGGAGCTGCTCGCGGCCCACCACGATCCGGAGGCGGTCCCCGCGATGCCCGCTCCGCACGATCCGCACCGTCCGGTCCGGATACTCGCCGGGCTGTACGTGTGCGGCGACCACCGCGACACGAGCACGGTCCGGGGAGCCCTGAGTTCGGGCCGCCGCGCCGCGTCGGCGATCCTCGCCGACCTGGGCGTACACGAGGGATACGGGGCGGAGGCGACGCTCTCCACGGCCGCCTGACCGCACCGAAGACTCCATGACGAGAGCCCTCCGGCCGGAGAACACATCCGACCTCTCTCTTGTCATGGCGTACTCACACGCCATACGGTCCTCCCGATTGCCGCTAATCGGGAGGCCGTTGTGCGTCGTGCTGGACCGGTACTGTCCGTTATCCTCAGCCTAGTCATCGGAGCAATAGCTCCCCTTGCCGTGGCGAGCGAGCCGGTTGACCCGCTCGCCGCTGCCGCGTCCGCTCCGCCCCCGGTCGTTCCCCGCCCCACCCAGTGGTCGGACCTCGGCGGGCTGACGACGCTCACTCCGCGGACCCGCATCCTGGTCGAACCGGGCTCCCTCGACCGGACGGCGCTGCCCTCCGGACGCCAGGAACTGCCGGGTCCCGTACGGCAGAACGTCCAGGAGCTCGCCCGACAGCTGCGCACCGAACTCACCGCCGTCAGCGGAATCACCCCGGACATCAGCGGCGACGTGACGCATGCCGGGGACGGCGACATCGTCCTCCGGCTCGCCGACGGCCCCGCGCCGACACCGTTCGGCGCCGAGGGCTACCGGCTCGACAGCGCGGGGCCCGTACGCATCGAAGCCGCCTCCACCCACGGCCTGTTCTACGGCACACGCACCGTGCTCCAGCTACTGCGCGCCACCGACCCCGGCCACCGCACCCTGCCGCGGGCCCGTTCCCTCGACCGGCCGGCCCAGCAGCTCCGCATGGTCCACCTCGACGCGGGCCGCAAGTACTGGCAGATCCCCTATCTGAAGAACCTGATCCGCAGGATGGGCGACCAGAAGCTGAACACACTCTTCCTGCATCTGTCCGAGTCCGAGGGCTTCCGCCTCCACAGCCCCAAGTTCCCCGGCCTCGCCGACCCCGAACACAGCTACAGCCGCGCCGACATCGAGCACCTCAAGAGCTTCGCCGCCCGGCACCACGTCCAGCTGATGCCCGGCATCGAGGTCCCCGGGCACGCGACCGTGATCAGCGAAGCCTTCGGCATCGGCTTCGGCGCCGGCACGGATCCGTGCACCGGGGCCCACACCCACTCCCATCTCACCGCCGACTGGATCATCGACATGACCAGCGAGAAGGCGGTCGGGAAGACCAAGGAGATCGTCGACGAGTTCGCGGGCTGGTTCGACGCCCCGCTGTTCTCCATCGGCGGCGAGGAAGTACCCGGCCAGCTCGCCGACTGCCCGCGCGTCCAGAAGTTCCTGGCCGCCGACCCCGAGGTCTCCACACTCGGCGACCTGCTCAACCGGTACATCAACACCCTCGACGACGTGCTCGCCTCACACGGCAAGCGGACCGCCGTCTACAACGGCTCCGAGCACCTGACCGCCCCCCAGCAGAAGGCGCACGGCCCGATCGTCTTCATCACCTGGGAGGGGACCGGCGCCGAACCGGCCGTCCCCGGGCACGACGAGATCGCCATCGGCCCCTTCTACGACACCCCGAACAACTACCACCACCTGTATCCGGACGAGCCCTGGATGTACGACGGCTGGGCACCGAGCACCGCCCCCGACATGCTCGGCTCCTCCCTGGTCAACTGGGCGGACTACAACTTCTGGGCCGAGGACGGCTACTTCGAGCAGCACATGGCCGGCCCCCGCGCGATCATGGCCGACCGGGCCTGGAACGCCACCCCCACCCCCGACACCGTCACCGGCCTCCGCGCCCTCGTCGCCCGCATCGGCGACCCGCCCGGAATCACCCCCGCCCCGGCGGCCCCGCGGGTGGACGACGGCCGCCCCAGCCATCACTGGACCTTCGACACCGCCGCGTACCCGAGCGGCTGGACCTACGCGGGCAGCCCCGGCAACACGCTCTTCGCCGAGGACACCGCGGGCGGACTGCCGGGCAGCTCCTACATCATCAACAACCCGACGCCCGTGGCCGACGGAGTGAACGGCCAGGCATGGCGCTTCGACTCCGACCGGGACGGCGTCGGCTTCGGCGGCCTGGACGTCGCCGAGCCGTGGACGGCCTCCGTGCAGGTGCGCTCCACCGCCCGCACCGCCGACCAGGTGCTGCTCAGCTCCAAGGCGGGCGCGCTCAAGCTCCAGCAGTACGGCACCGGAAAGGTCGGCCTCACCCGGTACGGCGCCGCCGACCTGAGCTTCGACTACACCCTGCCGCTGAACCAGTGGGTCCAGCTGACCTGGGTGACGGAGCCCGGCCGCACCACCCTCTATGCCGACGGCGAGCGCGTCGGCACCGTCGACGCGTCCGTCCCGCTTCCCCTGCGCTCGATCGGCACCGAGAAGGCCGGCCTGCGCGGAGACCTCGACGACCTCCTCACCTGGGACGAGGCACTGAGCCCCGGCCAGGTGAGGGCCCTCTCCGGAAAGGAATCGCAGTGACCCGCACGCACCGCGGCACCGTCAGACGTACAGGAGTCGCAGCCGCCGCCCTGGCCACCTTCGCCGGCCTGCTCGGAGCCGCCCCCGGCCCCGGGGCGGAACCCGCCACCAAGGACTACGAGCCCACCGTCGAATCCCTCAACAGCCACCCCACTCCCCAGTGGTTCGACGACGACAAGTTCGGCATCTTCATCCACTGGGGCGCCTACTCGGTGCCCGCCTGGGGACCCCGCGGCAGCTACGCCGAGTGGTACTGGGCGTACATGAACTCGCCCGGCAACGCCACGAACACGTACCACCGGGACACCTTCGGCCAGGACACGGACTACGACGACTTCATCGGCCGCTGGAAGGCCGAGAAGTACGACCCCGACGCCTGGGTGAAGCTCTTCAAGGACGCCGGCGCCAAGTACTTCGTCCTGACCTCCAAGCACCACGAGGGCGTCGCGCTCTACGACTCGAAGGTCAGCGGCCGTGACACCGTCGATCTCGGACCGAAGCGCGATCTGGCGGGCGACCTCTTCAAGGCCGCCCGCAAGGACGGCGGGCTCAGGGCGGGCTTCTACTACTCGCTGTACGAGTGGAACAACCCTTCCTACACCGGCCATCCGGTACGCAACCCGTACACCGGGGCCCCCGTCCCGTACACCGGAGCCCCGGTCGTCGACGACTACGTGGACGACTACATGCTTCCGCAGATGCGCGAGCTGGTCGACCAGTACGACCCGGACATGCTCTGGTGCGACGGCCAGTGGGAGAAGCCCGCCTCGTACTGGAAGACCGCCTCGGTCATCGCCGACTACTACAACCGGGCGAAGAACCGGGAGAACCCCAAGGAAGTCGCGGTCGCCAACCGCTGCAAGATCGAGTCGGGCAACCTCGACAGCAAGGAACTCGACTTCCAGACACCCGAGTACACGGTGAAGCCGGACATCGATCCCGACAAGTGGGAGGCGAGCCGCGGCATCGCGCACTCCTACGGGTACAACCAGAACGAGCCGGAGGAGGACCACCTCACCTCCGACCAGCTGATCGACTCGCTCAGCGACATCGTGAGCAAGAACGGCAACCTGCTGCTCGACGTCGGCCCGCGCGCCGACGGCACGATCCCGGAGATCCAGCAGCAGCGCCTCCTCGACATCGGCGCCTGGCTGAAGATCAACGGCGAGGCGGTCTACGGGACGACGTACTGGCACCACGCGGAGGAGCCGACCGGCGACGACAAGATCCGCTACACCGTCAAGGACGGCTCCCTGTACGCGACCGCGCTCGAATGGCCCGGCGCCGAGCTGACCCTCGGCTCGGACACACCGGTCGCGGACGACACCCGGATCACGCTCCTGGGCTCCGACGGAACGCCGCTGCCCTGGCGCAAGGACGACCGGGGGCGGGTCGTCGTCAGGACCCCCGCACAGGGTGCCGGGGCCACGGCCGCCAAGCACGCGTACGTCTTCAAGGTCGCCACGCCGGGCGTCCACAGCCTCGTCCGTACGCGGACCGAGCTGCCGGAGGAGCTCAACCCGGGTGCCACGGCCGACGGCAGCCTGACGGTGACCAACACGGCCAGGAAGCCCGCACCGGAGACCCGTATCGGGCTCTCGGGCCCCGAGGGCTGGACCGTCACCCCCGCAGCGACCCGGGTGGCACCGCTGGCGCCCGGCGCGGACGCGAAGGTCCCGTTCAAGATCACCCCGCCCGCCTCGGCGGCGCCCGGCACGTACACGCTGGACATCGCGCTGCGCCACGACGGGATGCGGACCACCACCCGGGTGACGGTGGAGGTGGCGGCGGAGAACCTCGCGCTCGGCAGGACCGCGACCCAGCAGGCCACCGCCTGGGACGCCCCGGCCGCACGCGCCGTCGACGGCAACACCGACGGCAACTGGGGCTCGGGCTCGGTGACGCACACGGCCGAACCGTCGAACCAGGCGTGGTGGCAGGTCGATCTGGGTTCCGCGGCGGCGCTGGACCAGGTCGAGGTGTGGAACCGCACCGACTGCTGCGCCGAGCGCCTCAAGGACTACTGGGTCCTGACCTCGGACACCCCGATCACCGCGGACGGACTGGAGGAGGCCCGCACCGCACCGGGGGTGACCGCCGTGCACATGACCGGTCAGGCGGGCCGACCCACCGCGGTGGAGCTGCCGCCCGGCACCACGGGCCGTTACGTCCGGGTGCAGCTGGCGTCCGCCACCGATCCGCTGTCCCTGGCGGAGGTCCAGGTGAGGGGCGTCCGCGCGGGCTGAGTCACCCGCAGGCCGCTGCCGGGGCCGGGTCAGCCGAGTGCGGCGACCCGGTCCCGGTAGTGGCGCACGGCTGCCGCGTCCCGGTACGGCTCCAGGCGCCGCTCGAAGTCGCGTACGTACTCGGTGGCCCGGACCGACCGCATCTCCGACGCCTGCTGGGCCGCCTCGGCGCCGAGGGAGCACGCCTGGTCGAGCTCGCCGAGCCCGAGTCGCGCGGAGGCGAGGACCACCTGGCAGAACAGCCGGCTGCGGGCGTACGCCGGGGAGCGCAGCTGGAGCGAGCGCTCCGCGTGCTGGGCGGCGATCCGGTAGTGCTGGAGGTCCCGGTGGCAGTGCCCGAACTCGTCGGCGAGCTGGGCCTCGTCGAAGTAGCGGGCCCAGTGCGGGGTCTCGTCCCCGGTCCGCGCGGTCTCCAGGGCGCGTTCCGCCCGGGCGAGCGCGGTGGTGCAGGTCCTGGCCTCGCCGAGCACGCCGTGCCCGCGGGCCTCGACCGCGTGCAGTATGGCCTGCACGACGGGCGGCGCCGACGATCCGATGCCCTGCTGGGCGACGCGCGCCAGCTGGACGGCTTCCCTGCCGTGCCCGAGATAGACCGCCTGCCGGCTCATGGTCATCAGGACGTAGCTGCCGTAGCCCCGGTCGCCCGCGGCCTGCGCGAGCCGCAGGGCCTGGACGAAGTACCGCTGGGCGAGGCCGTGGGCGGCGATGTCGTACGAGGTCCAGCCCGCCAGCCGGGTCAGGTCGGCGGCTGCGGAGAACAGGCGCCGGCCGGTGGCCTCGCCGTAGCTCCCGCGGAGCATCGGCTCCGCCTCGTGCTCCAGGTAGCGGACGAGGGCCTGCCGGGCGTGACCGCCGCCGTAGGCGTTGTCGAGGGTGCGGAAGAGTTCGCCGACGGAGCGCAGGGCCGCGACGTCCCCGCTGCTGACCCGCTGGCCCGGCCCCCGGTCGATCTGCCGCTGCCGCGGCACGGTCGACAGGGCCGGGGCCGGGGGCGCCGGGTGCGTGGGCGGCCGGGAGGCTCCGGGGCGGGCGCCGTTGCGGGCGCTCTGGCCGTGCACCGCGGTCGCCCCGTGCAGGGTCTGGGGGCCGGGCGGTCCGCCGCCGTTGAGCCCGCCGAGGCCGAGGGAGCCAGCTGGGCCGTTCGGGCCGTTCGGGCCTCCTGGGCCTCCCGGGCCGCGAAGTCCGCCGGGGCCGCTGCCGTCGGGCGAACCGGCGGCAGTTCCCCCAGCCGCCCCATGAGTTCCGTGAGACCCCCCGTTGACCGGCGGCCCGCCGCCCGCCGACGCCCCGACCGCGCCACGGGACGCGGCGGCCGGCGTCGGCGGCTCGGCGCTTCCCACCCACTCGTCAGCCCGCCCGATCAGCCAGTCCCGGCTGGGCACGACCAGCCCCGCCGGGGTGAACGCGATCTTCCGTAACTCCGCGTGGCTTCCCGAGTCCTTTCGCCACAGCCCGCTGACGATGTCGACCGCCTCGGCGGGCGTCGCGGCGAACTCCAGTCCGGCGTAGACGGGGGCGCAGGCGTCGAGCCCCAGGTCCTGGGCCGAGAGCCGCCGCCCCAGCCGTCGGGTGAAGACCTCGGCGATCAGCGCGGGAGTCGTGCCCCTCGGCTGCTGACCACGCAGCCAGCGGGTCACGGAGGTCTTGTCGTACCGCAGATCGAGGCCGTGCTCCAGACCGAGTTGGTCGACCCGGCGGGCCAGGCCCGCATGGGAGAAACCGGCTTCGGCGATGAGCGCGGCGAGCCGACGGTTGGGGGTGCGCTGCGGAGGTCGTTCCGACATCAGCTGTAGGGTCTCCTGCCTTCGGGGCCGGGCGGGCAGCCCTTATGGAACGGCGCGAATTTAGCGGCCCCGGCCGGACCCCCGGCCGCCTTCGCCCCACATTCATCCGATCGTGTGAGGATTGCTGGTGGCGCTGACGGAAATGACCTGCCGGGCTGCCTCGACGAGGGCGGTCGTACAGTGGCTGGGGGCGCACATCAGTGCATGGTGCCGTGGTTCCGGGGATACCCCCCGGCCTTCCGGCGCCACTAGTAGGGAGGCACCTGAAGTGAGTGAGCTGCGGTTTGTCCGTCTGGGGTTCGGCGAGGATTCCGTCGAGTACCAGGAGGCATGGCAGAAGCAGCGCGAGGTGCACGCCGCCCGGTTCGAGGACACGGTCCCCGACACGTGCCTCCTCCTCGAGCACCCGCCCGTCTACACGGCGGGCCGGCGCACGGCGGAGAACGAGCGCCCCCTGGACGGCACCCCGGTCATCGACGTCGACCGCGGCGGCAAGATCACCTGGCACGGCCCCGGGCAGCTCGTCGGCTACCCCATCCAGAAGCTTCCGCGCCCGGTCGACGTCGTCGCGCACGTCCGTCGCCTGGAGGACGCGCTGATCCGCACGGCCGCCGAGTTCGGCGTGGAGACCTCCCGGGTCGAGGGCCGCAGCGGCGTCTGGGTCCTCGGCGACCCGGTCGAGGAGCGGGCGACCCTCGGCGGGCTCTCCCTCGACTTCGACCCGCGCCTCCAGGACGAGGAGTTCGACCCGCGGATGAACGGCCCGGAGTACGCGCCGTCCAACGCGGGCCAGCGCCGCGAGGACCGCAAGCTCGCCGCGATCGGCATCCGCGTCGCCAAGGGTGTGACCATGCACGGCTTCGCGCTCAACGTGAACCCGGACAACACCTGGTTCGACCGGATCGTGCCGTGCGGCATCCGGGACGCGGGCGTCACCTCGCTCGCGTACGAGCTGGGCCGTGACGTGACCATCGCGGAGGTCCTCCCGGTGGTGGAGAAGCACCTCAGGGAGGTCCTGGAGAACGCGGCGCTCGCACCCCGGACCATCGAGGCTCCGAAGGCCGCCGTCTAGGGTCTTCCGTTTGGATCAGGCCGGATCAGGGAGCGGGGTCCGGTGCGCGCAGCTGCAAGGCGGAGGATTGAGGCAACGCGGGGCGTTGGTGATGGACGACAACGCCGCAGATGGGCGTGCCGGACCCCGCGAGCCCGGCATGATCCAAACGAGAGGCCCTAGCCGTCGGGAATAGGCCCCGTCGGCCGCAGGTTGGCCAGACGTAAGGCCGTTCTAACTACGGGCGTACCCTGGTGTTCGCCAAAGATTCGAATGCAGCGAAAGCAAAGGGGAGCCGGAGTGTCCGCTGTCGCACCCGACGGGCGCAAGATGCTGCGCCTGGAGGTCCGGAACAGCCAGACCCCCATCGAGCGCAAGCCCGAGTGGATCAAAACGCGGGCGAAGATGGGCCCCGAGTACACGCAGATGCAGAAACTCGTGAAGAGCGAGGGCCTGCACACCGTGTGCCAGGAGGCCGGCTGTCCGAACATCTACGAATGCTGGGAAGACCGTGAGGCCACGTTCCTCATCGGTGGTGACCAGTGCACCCGGCGATGTGACTTCTGTCAGATCGACACGGGCAAGCCCGCAGCCCTCGATCTCGACGAGCCGCGCCGTGTCGGCGAGTCCGTCGTCACGATGGACCTGAACTACGCCACCATCACCGGCGTCGCGCGCGACGACCTGGAGGACGGCGGAGCGTGGCTCTACGCGGAGACCGTCCGCCAGATCCACGGCCTGACCGCGGAGCGGGAGGCGGGCGCCACCAAGGTGGAGCTGCTGATCCCCGACTTCAACGCGGAGCCCGCACAGCTGGCCGAGGTCTTCTCCTCGCGCCCCGAGGTTCTGGCGCACAACGTCGAGACGGTCCCGCGGATCTTCAAGCGGATTCGCCCCGGGTTCCGTTACGAGCGCTCCCTGGAAGTCATCACGCGGGCCCGCGAGGCCGGACTGGTGACGAAGTCCAATCTGATCCTCGGCATGGGCGAGACCCGCGAGGAAGTCAGTGAGGCGCTCCGGGATCTGCACGACGCAGGTTGCGAGCTCATCACGATTACGCAGTACCTGAGGCCCTCCGTACGGCACCACCCGGTCGAGCGCTGGGTGAAGCCGCACGAGTTCGTGGAGCTGAAGGACGAGGCCGAGGCGATCGGCTACTCCGGCGTGATGTCGGGTCCGCTCGTCCGTTCCTCGTACCGCGCCGGGCGGCTCTTCCAGCAGGCGATCGAGCGGCGTCAGGCACTGGCCGCGGCGCCCGCGGAAGCCGCACCCGCTGTGTGAAACCGAGCACAAGCAGCTACTGAGCGCTAAAGCACGATGCGACGCGGCTCATACGCTCCCCGCAGGTCGGGGACGCGTATGGGCCGCGTCGGCGTGCGCGGCACCGAATTCCACGCTTCATTGGTGTTTGACCGTCCGGTCACGCGCTGGTAACACCAAGCAGTGACCCTGGGTACACGTGCGGCAGCAGCTCCGTCGGCCGCTGTCGGTCACGACTTCCCGTACTCAGTCCGCGCCCAGTCAGCGCATCCGCTCCGAGAGGGAACTCCACCATGCAGGCCGTGCCGGTACGCGCCAACGCCATCCCGTCCGTCACCAGCGCCCTCCGTGCCGTCGAGTCGCTGCTGCTGAGCAGCGGCCAGCGCACCGCCCGTCGCAACGCCTGGACGGCGGTCCTGGAGGACCGCCGCAGGGCCAAGGACCGGGTCGAGGCCCAGCACGTACTGGAGGCCGTGGCCGACCATCGTTCTTAGGCCACGTAAACTTCAGTACATGGCGAGGAAGGCAAACACTGAAGGCGCGGACAGCGCCGAGAACGCGGGGCGACTCAAGCAGATCGCCCTGACCTACAAGATGACCAGGCGGACCGACTCCAAGATCGGTCTTGTCGTCGCGGGTGTGGGAATCGTCACCTTCGGTGTCCTCCTCGCGATCGGTTTCTTGATCGACCACCCGATCTACGCGGGCATCCTCGGATTCGTCCTGGCCCTCCTCGCGATGGCGATCGTCTTCGGACGGCGCGCCGAGCGCGCGGCCTTCGGTCAGATGGAGGGGCAGCCCGGCGCGGCAGCGGCCGTTCTGGACCGGGTGGGTCGCGGCTGGACCACGACTCCCGCGGTCGCGATGAACCGCAGCCAGGACGTCGTCCACCGGGCCGTGGGCAAGGCCGGCATCGTTCTGGTCGCCGAGGGCAACCCGAACCGGGTGAAGAGCCTGCTGGCGGCCGAGAAGAAGCGCATGGCCCGCATCGTGGTGGACGTGCCGGTGCACGACATCATCGTGGGTGACGGCGAGGGCCAGGTGCCGCTGAAGAAGGTGCGCACCAAGATGCTCAAGCTGCCCCGGGTCCTGACCGGCCCGCAGGTCACGGCGGCCAACGACCGGCTCCGGGCGATGGGTGACCTGATGAGCAACATGCCGCTGCCGAAGGGTCCGATGCCGAAGGGCATGCGGATGCCGCGCGGCGGAAAGATGCGCTGATCCTTACAGCCCGTACCACGTAGCCCAGCGCCACGTGGCCCAGCACCTCGTAGCTCGCACCTCGTACAAGAAGGGGCGGTTCCGGACCCACAGGTCCGGAACCGCCCCTTCTTTTTCCTTCTGTCTTCTCTGCGCTCATCCGCCTTCGGTGCCTCTTACCGCGTCCGCGTCACGTCCGGACCTGTACGGCGCGGGCCAGCCGGTCGTGGAGGCCGCGGCCGTCGCGGTCCCAGACCAGGGGCGGGATGACCAGGAGAAGCAGCACGCTCCGGAGAATCACTCGCCCGGCGCCGAGCCGCTCGCCGTTCTCCGCGACGACCCGCAGGCCCAGGATGCGCTTGCCCGGCGTGCTGCCGACGGTACCGACGGTGAGCACGCTCAGTACGAGGAAGACGAAGAGCGCCCAGTTTCCCGCCGCCTGCTGGTCACCCCGAGCGAGCAGCCCGTATGCGATCACCAGGCACAGGGCCCAGTCGATGAAGATCGCCCCGAAGCGCCGGCCCAGTGGGGCCACGGAACCCGGCCCGTTCTCGGGCAGCCCCAGCCGCTTTCCCCGGTAGCCGAAATCGACACCCATGTCCTCGGCTGCCGCACGCGGCCCGGACAGCCACGATCCGATTACTTGCCTGTTGTCCACCCGACCACGGTACTGCGCCCGCGTTTGCGCCCGCCCAGGTGGGGCACGGAACACGTCGCTGAGGTGCCGCGCCCACTTCGCCCGGTTAACTTGGGCGAAACAAATGGGTCATGCTTGAGAAATCCCGTCTGCCTATGGTCGGGTCCAGCGTGTGCCACCGCACTGGCCGCACGAAAGAGCTGCAACCCCGCCCTTCTCCGGGTCGGGAGTAGGAGGAGTTGGATGTTCCAGAACGCCGACGACGTGAAGAAGTACATCGCCGACGAAGACGTCAAGTTCATCGACGTCCGGTTCTGCGACCTGCCCGGAGTGATGCAGCACTTCACCATCCCGGCGGCGGCCTTCGACCCGACCGAGGAGCTCGCCTTCGACGGCTCGTCGATCCGCGGTTTCCAGGCCATCCACGAGTCCGACATGGCGCTCCGCGCGGACCTCTCGACCGCCCGTGTCGACCCGTTCCGCCGCGACAAGACCGTCAACATCAACTTCTTCATCCACGACCCGATCACGGGCGAGCAGTACAGCCGTGACCCGCGGAACGTGGCCAAGAAGGCCGAGGCGTACCTCGCCTCCACCGGCATCGCCGACACCGCGTACTTCGGCCCCGAGGCCGAGTTCTACGTGTTCGACAACGTGCGCTTCCAGACCTCGGCGAACGAGTCCTTCTACCACATCGACTCCGAGGCGGGCGCCTGGAACACCGGGTCGGAGGACAACAACCGCGGCTACAAGGTCCGCTACAAGGGCGGCTACTTCCCGACCCCGCCGGTCGACCACTTCGCCGACCTGCGTGCCGAGATCTCCCTGGAGCTGGACAAGAACGGCCTCCAGGTCGAGCGCCAGCACCACGAGGTCGGCACCGCCGGCCAGGCCGAGATCAACTACAAGTTCAACACGCTGCTCGCCGCGGCCGACGACCTGATGCTCTTCAAGTACATCGTGAAGAACGTCGCCTGGCGCAACGGCAAGACCGCGACCTTCATGCCGAAGCCGATCTTCGGCGACAACGGCTCGGGCATGCACGTCCACCAGTCCCTGTGGGCCGGTGGCGACCCGCTCTTCTACGACGAGCAGGGTTACGCGGGCCTGTCGGACATGGCGCGCTACTACATCGGCGGCATCCTGAAGCACGCCCCGTCGCTGCTGGCGTTCACCAACCCGACGGTGAACTCCTACCACCGCCTGGTCCCCGGCTTCGAGGCCCCGGTCAACATGGTCTACTCGCAGCGCAACCGCTCCGCCGCGATGCGTATCCCGATCACGGGCTCCAACCCGAAGGCCAAGCGCGTCGAGTTCCGCGCCCCGGACCCGTCCTCGAACCCGTACCTCGCCTTCTCGGCGCTGCTGATGGCGGGCCTGGACGGCGTCAAGAACAAGATCGAGCCGGCCGAGCCGATCGACAAGGACCTCTACGAGCTGGCTCCCGAGGAGCACGCGAACGTCCAGCAGGTCCCGACCTCGCTGCCGGCCGTACTGGACGCCCTGGAGGCGGACCACGACTACCTGCTGGCCGGCGGTGTCTTCACCCCCGACCTGATCGAGACGTGGGTCGACTACAAGCGCACGAACGAGATCGCCCCGATCCAGCTGCGCCCGCACCCGCACGAGTTCGAGCTGTACTTCGACATCTAAGAACGCCGCAGGTCAGAGCGGATCTCCGCTCGCCTGTGCCGTCTGTGGGCCGTCGGCCGTGCTCTTCCCTCCCGGAAGACACGGCCGGCGGCCTTTTCCGCGAGCGGCGGCCTTCCCGGCCTCGAAGTTCTGGGTGCACCTTGTGGCGCTCGGTCACCGCATCAGGGCGACGACGGCTGCTTCGACGGGTTCGGTGTCCGGTTCACGACCGTCTGAGGTATCGACTTCGACGACGGCATCGACTCCACCCGGCGGTTCGAAGATCGACCGCTTCATCTCGCCTCGCCGGAACTGGGAGTGGAGCTGTCGGTCGACCTCCCCGCCGTCGGCCGCCCGGGCGCGGAGGCGCTCGTCGACGACCGCATCGCGAGCAACGACGTGAACAGCGAGCACCCGTGCATCACATGCGCGCAGCGCGTCCACCAGCGTGCATGAAAGCACGGAGGACTCCACGACGAAGCTCACCCCCGCGGAGGCGAGGAGCCGGGCCGAGTCGACCATCACGGCCTCGGCGCGGAGGCTCAGAGGACCGCCGGCCACGTGGAAGTCCGGGTTGAGCCGAACACCGCCGTCCTCGTCGACGGAGGCGGAGGACAGCCCGAGACCGACCTTGATCTCATCCCGGGTCAGGAACAGCACACCGAGGCGGCGTGCCGTCGCGCGGGCAACGGTGGTTTTTCCGGCCCCTGGGGACCCGCATACGGCGACCACCAACGGCCGTTCCGACTTCGGCATCCGCCGATCCTGCCGGATCCCGACGATGCTGTCCACGAGTCGATCATGGTCGGCCGAGCAACCCTCGGCGTCGTCGCGGCCCCAGCAGCCTGGAGGGTGGCAGCCGCCCGACGGTTTCGGTCTAAGGCTGCTCGGTGGGCTGCTGCGGGGCCTCGCGTCCGCCCGCGCTGACCAGCCCCGTCTCGTAGGCGACGATGACGGCCTGGACGCGGTCGCGGAGTCCCAGCTTGGCCAGGATGCGGGCGACGTGCGTCTTGACGGTCGTCTCGGCCAGGTGGAGGCGGGTGGCGAGTTCGGCGTTGCTCAGTCCTCGGGCCAGCAGGCCGAAGACCTCCAGTTCGCGCGGAGTGAGCGCGGCGAGGTCGCGGTGGAGGGCGGCGGTGTCGCCGTCGCGCTGGGCGAACCGCTGTACGAGGCGGCGGGTGATGGCGGGCGCGAGGAGAGCGTCGCCGGTGCGGACCGTGCGGACGGCCGCGGTCAGATGCTCGGGGGTGACGTCCTTGAGGAGGAAGCCGCTGGCCCCGGCGGACAGTGCCGCGTAGACGTACCGGTCGAGGTCGAAGGTGGTCAGGATGATGACGCGGGGTTCGTCGGGGGCGCCGGTGAGGATGCGGCGGGTGGCCTCCAGGCCGTCCATCTCGGGCATCCGGACGTCCATCAGGACCACGTCGGGACGTGTGCGGCGGACCGCTTCGACCGCTTCGGTGCCGTTGGTCGCCTCGGCGACGACGTCGATGCCGTCGGCGCCGAGGATCAACCGGAATCCGGTGCGGACCAGGGTCTGGTCGTCGGCGAGGAGCACACGCAGCGGCTCGGTCACGGTGTCTCCAAGGGGATCAGGGCCTCCACACGGTAGCCGCCGGTCAGGCGGCGGCCGGTGTTCAGGGATCCGTCGTAGACGGCGAGGCGCTCGCGCAGGCCGATCAGGCCCCGCCCGTTTCCGGCTGCCGCGCTCGCGCCCGGGTGTCCGCCGGTGTCGATGACTTCCACCCGGAGCCGGTCCGGGCCGTATGCGAGGGTCACCGCGGCGGTGGCGCCGGACGCGTGCTTCACCGTGTTGGTCAGGGCTTCCTGGACCACGCGGTAGGCGGCGAGTTCGACGCCGGGCGGCAGGGGACACGGCGGTCCGGTCACCGTAAGGTCGACCGGCAGTCCGGCGTCCCGGACCCGTCCGACCAGCGTTTCCAGCTGGTCCAGGCCGGGTTGCGGGGCCAGCTCCGTCGCCGTGTCGGCCAGGTCCGCACCTGCGTCCGTCCCCTCGCCCTCGTCGGCCATGGTGAGCAGCCCCATGACGTGGCGCAGCTCGGTCATCGCCGCCCGCCCGCCCGCCTCCACGGCGAGCAGCGCCTCGCCGGCCTGCTCGGGGGAGGTCTTCATGATCTTGCGGGCGGCGCCCGCCTGGATGATCATCACGCTGACGTTGTGCGTGACGACGTCGTGCAGTTCGCGGGCGATCCTGGCCCGCTCGTGCTCGACGGCCCGCCGCAGCGCCTCGGCCTGTGTGCGTTCCAGGGCGGAGAGCCGGGTGCGGCCCTCGTCGGTTCGGAGCTTCCAGGTACGCAGGCCGACGGCGGCCACGGCCATCGGGACGAGGATCAGCAGGGCGATGTACTCGTTGGGGACGATCGGTGTCACCGAGTTCCCCGAGGTGCCGACCAGGACGACCGACACCGGCAGCGCCACCAGGGTCGCCACCCGGTACGGGCTGTACACGGCGGCGCTGTAGACGGCGATGACGAACGCGTAGAACGTCAGCCGCAGAACGCTCTGCGGTGTCGCCAGTGTCGCGGCCGTCACGATGCACAGCACGGCGAGCGGGAAGCGGCGCCGCAGCACCAGGGCACCCGAGGCGATGGCCGCGAGGGTCACCATGAAGGCCATGCCGCGGGGGC
This sequence comes from Streptomyces sp. NBC_00234, assembly GCF_036195325.1. Classification (NCBI taxonomy): domain Bacteria; kingdom Bacillati; phylum Actinomycetota; class Actinomycetes; order Kitasatosporales; family Streptomycetaceae; genus Streptomyces; species Streptomyces sp. NBC_00234. Next base: position 2,283,798 of record NZ_CP108101.1, read on the forward strand.
CGTTCGGGCGCGGCACGACGCGCTCCACGCCGGGTGCGATCTCCCGCAACACGACGTTGTCGGCGTTGTCGATGCCGTAGTAGACGGTGGCGATACCGAGCGTCAGCGCCACCAGCACGTCGAACTGCCAGGAACGCAGGCTGAGCCGCAGCGGTGGGCTGCCGGGAAGCCTGGCCTCGCGGACCGTCCGGCGCGCGGTTTCCCGGAGCCGCTCCAGCACCGTACGTACGTTCATCACCGGCTCATTGTCGCCGCCGCCCGAATCCTCGGAGTCCCCCTCAGTGGTTGTTCCCTGCACCTCGCGTACATCGGGCGCCTACCTCGCAAGGATGACGTTCCGGCAGATCATCCCGATGCGGTAGGGCAAAGGGTTCGGGCGGGCGACGCGCGGGGGCCGGGCGCGCTCCTAGCGTCCGAGGGTCCGATGCCCGCATCGAAGGAGCCCTCTCATGACCACGCCGGTGATCGAACTACGCGAGGTGAGCCGCCGCTACGACGACGGCCCGCCCGCCCTGCACGACGCGTCGATGACCGTGCGGCCCGGTGAGGCCGTGGCGATCCTCGGCCCTTCCGGCAGCGGCAAGTCCACGCTGCTCAACCTGATCGCGGGTCTCGACCGGCCCGACACGGGGACCGTCACCGTGGACGGGGTGCGGGTGGACCGCCTAGGCGAGGCCGGTTCGGCGCTCTACCGGCGGTCGAAGATCGGCATGATCTTCCAGTTCTTCAACCTGCTCGACGACCTGACCGTCACCGAGAACGTCGTCCTGCCCGCGCGGCTCGCGGGCATGGCACGCGGCGGAGCCGATCGCCGGGCGGCGGAACTCCTGGACACCCTCGGCATCGACCAGCACGCCCGCGCCTACCCGGGGCGACTGTCCGGCGGCGAGCGGCAACGCGTCGCGGTGGCCCGGGCGTTGATGAACCGGCCACCGCTGCTCCTGGCCGACGAACCGACCGGGGCCCTGGACACGGCCGCCGGGCAGGACGTCAGCAGGCTGCTCACCGACCTCAATGCCGAGGGCCAGACCATCGTCGTGGTCACCCACGACCTGGCGTTGGCCCGGTCCTGCACGAACCGTACGGTCCGGATCGCCGACGGCCGGATCACCGAGGACGTCCGGACGCACGCCGTCGCCCCGGAGGCCGTCCGATGAGCGCGCTCGGCACGGTGGTGCGCTCGGGGGTGGGACGACGCCGGGTGCAGACGCTGGTGATCGGGCTCGCCACGATGATGGCGGTGGCCGCCTCCGTCCTCGGCGGATCGCTGCTCGTGGTCTCCGGCGCGCCCTTCGCCGACGCCTTCGCCAGGCAGCACGGCGCGCACCTGTCCGTCCGGTTCGACGCGGACAAGGTGAGTGCCGCGCAGCTGTCGAAGACCGGGGACGCCGAAGGGGTGAGCGCCGCGGCCGGGCCGTTCCGCACGGCGACGGTCACCCCGCGGCCGGACGGGGCCGTCCCCGGGTGGCCGATGACCGTGGTCGGCCGGGGCGATCCGGGCCGGGACGTGGACGAGGCGGTCCTGCTCGACGGGCGGTGGCCCACGCGCTCCGGCGAGATCGTGCTGTCCGCCGGCTCCTCGCTCTTCCCGGCCCTGGGCATGGAGATCGCCTTCCCCGATCTGTCCGGCGGTACGACGCTGACGGTGGTCGGTACGGCCCGCTCGGTCACGCAGACCGCTGACGCCTGGGTGGTTCCGTCCCAGATGCCGGCGCTCACCGCCCCCGGCGGTGGCGGCTACCAGATGCTCTTCCGCTTCACCGAAGCGGACACCCCCGCGCAGATCACCGCGGGCGGCAGGGCCGTGACGGATGCCCTGCCTCCGGGAGCGGCCGTCGGCGAACAGTCCTGGCTCACCGTCAGGAAGAGCGCCGAGCGCGACACCGCCCTCTACGTCCCGTTCCTCATCGCGTTCGGCGCCCTGGGCCTGGTCATGTCGGCGCTCATCGTGGGCAACGTCGTCGCGTCGGCCGTGGGCACGGCCACGCGCCGCATCGGCGTCCTCAAGGCCGTCGGCTTCACCCCGGCCCAGGTCGTGCGGGCCTACGTGGGCCAGGCTCTGATCCCGGCCGCGGCCGGCACGGCTCTCGGTGTCGTGGCCGGCCACCTGCTCGCCGTCCCCGTACTGGCCGAGACCGAGGAGGTCTACGGCGCCTCCTCCCTGACCATCGCCCCCTGGGTCGACCTGACGGTGATCGCCGGGGTGCTCGGCCTGGTGGCGGCGACGGCGTGGGCGAGTGCCTGGAGGGCCGGTCGGCTGCGTACGGTCGACGCGCCCGTCGGGCGTACGGCGTCGGCGGGTCGCGGACGGTGGGCGGCCCGCCTGGCAGGACGGCTGCCGTTGCCGCGACCGGTCGCGCTGGGCCTGGCCCGGCCCTTCGCGAGGCCCGCCCGCGCGCTGGCCATGGGCGCGGCGGTCCTGTTCGGCACCGTGGCCGTCACGTTCACCGTGGGGATGGGTGCCTCGCTCGGCGAGGTGATGAAGGCCAAGGCCCACGACGTCGCCGATGTCACCGTGGCCGCGCCCCTGCCGGAGTTCGGCCCTCAGGGCCCTGGTTCCGGGAAGCGGCCCCGGGCCGATCCCGCCGCGGTCGCCGCGGCCATCGAGGGCGCCCCTGGGACCGGGAAGTACTACAGCGCCGCGACGGTACGGGCGACCGTGTCCGGGGTGACCGGCACCGTCGACGTGATCGCCTTCAAGGGCGATGCCTCCTGGGGCGGCTACACGATGGTCTCGGGCCGCTGGATCGACAAGCCCGGAGAGGCCGCCGTGCCGACCCAGTTCCTGGCCGCCACCGGCGTCCGGATCGGCGACGCCGTCACCCTGAACGGCCTCAACGGCCCGGCCGAGCCGGTCACGGTCCGCATCGTCGGCGAGGTCCTCGACCCCCGCCTCGACGGAATGCAGGTGTTCACCGACGCGTCGACGCTCACGGCGGCGCATCCCGACCTGACCGGGACGAGCCATCACATCGCGGTCGCGTCGGGCGCCGACGTCGACGGCTACGTCGACGCACTGAACAAGGACCTGGCACCGCTCGGGGCCGGCGCTCGGGCCGGCGGGCTCGACGCAGGCGGCGACATGGTCGTCACGCTCAACGCGCTGGCCGCGATCCTCACACTGATGCTCGTCTCCGTCGCCGCGCTCGGTGTGCTCAACGGCGTCCTGCTCGACACCCGTGAGCGCGTCCGGGAGATCGGTGTCCACAAGGCGCTCGGGATGACGCCCCGGCAGACCGTCGCGATGGTCCTCACCTCGGTCGTCGTGACCGGACTGGCCGCCGGCGCGCTGGGCGTGCCGCTCGGCGTGGCCGTGCACGGCTGGGTCATGCCCGCGATGGGCGACAGCGCGGGGCTCCGCCTCCCCGGCTCCGTCATCGCCGTCTACGGCGGGGCCGAACTGCTCCCGCTCGCACTGGGTGGCCTGCTCATCGCCGTCCTGGGCGCGCTCCTGCCCGCCGGCTGGGCCGCCAGGGCCCGGACCGCCACGGCCCTGCGCACGGAAATAGGAGGCCGTCGTAGCCACCGGCCGGGGGCCGTCACCCGTCGTCGGGTAACGGCCCCCGGCCGAGTCCTGCGGTGCCCGGCGGTCCGTCGTCAGTGCCGCAGCGCCGTACCGACCTCGGCCTTCACGTTGCCCGTGAGCTTGCGGTTGCTGGTTGCCGTGGCGTCCTTCTTCTTGTCCGCCTGGACGTCGTCGACCGAGACGACGACCGTGTCCAGCAGGTTGCCGCTCGTGTCGTTGAAGTTGATCTGCACCACGTAGGACTTGGCGGAGTCGGTCCCGTTGGTCACGGTGAACTTCACCGTGGAGCGGTCCCCGTCCGTGTTCACCGTGCCGAGGTCGACATCGCCCTTGGCGTCCACGCCGCCCTTGAACTCGTCCAGCTTGTCCTGGGCGGCGGCCGTGGCCGAAGCGACGACGTCCGAGCCCTTCGAGGCCAGCGACGAGGCGGCGGACGCCGCCTGGGAGGCCGCGTCGGACGCACCGCTCCCGCCCCCGTCCTCGTCCGAGCAACCGACGGCCGCGGTCGCCACGACCGCGGTCAGCAGCGCGGCCCATACCCCTCGTACGACGCGTACGTCTCGCCCTGTCATCTGCGCCTCCCAGCACTCGCGATGGTCCCAGTCAAGGCCGACCGGAGCCGGGCCGCATGCCGTGTACGCCGTCCGGGTGCGGGCATGCCTGTGCCCCCGGTCTCCCGGGGGCACAGGTGTCAGGTGCGGGACGCCGTGGTCAGCGGCCGTAGCGGATCAGGGTGCGGACCATGCGGCAGGTGGTGTCGGACGGCGGGTGGATGCCGAGGCGCTCGGCGGTCGTGCGTATGCGGGTGTTGGTGGCGCTCGACGGCTGGTAGACGCCCGAGTCGAGCAGGGCGATCGCCAGGCGCATGGCCTTCAGGCGGCGGTTGTGGGAGACGTACCACTCGCGGGGGCGGCCCGCGGGGAGTCGCTTCCTCCGCAGAGGTTGGGTGAGCTGGTTGTGGAGCGGCTTGGTCGTGACTGTGGCGACGGCCATCGGCAACCTCCTGGCACGGTGGTGGAACCCTCACGAACTCCCTCCATTTTACTGCCCCCCACTGACAATCGCCCCTGGCCAGAAGGGCTTTCGCGACTCCCTCGCGTACCCTGGGCCCCATGGAGATCTGGATCAATCCGGCCTGTTCCAAGTGCCGCAGCGCTGTCGATCTGCTCGATGCGGAGGGTGCCGAGTACACCGTCCGCCGCTACCTGGAGGATGTGCCGTCGCCCGACGAGATCCGGGCCGTGCTCGAACGGCTCGGACTCGAACCGTGGGACATCACACGGACCCAGGAAGCAGCCGCGAAGGAGCTCGGGATCAAGGAGTGGCCGAAGGAGGCCGGTTCCCGGGAGCGGTGGATCGAGGCGCTCGCCGCGCACCCCAAGCTGATCCAGCGGCCGATCATCACCGCGGACGACGGCACGGCCGTCGTGGGGCGTACGGACGAGGCGGTACGGGACGCGTTGGGGCGTTGAGGCGCCGGTTGACGTAGTGCCTCAGGGGGCCAGGAACTGCTCCATTCCCGTGGTGAGTTCGGTGGCCTCCGGGTCGTGCAGCGGCAGGGTGTGGTGCGTGGCGCCGGCCAGCGTCGTCGTCTGCGCGTGCGGGAGCAGCCGGCGTGCGGTGCGCGCGACGCGTGCCGGGTCGTGGGCCCGGCCGCGTCCGGCGAGCAGCAGGAGTGTCGGTACGTCGAGGGCGCGCAGGTCCTCGCGCGCGGGACGCGGGCCGGTGACCGGCCGGGCGGCGGGGAAGCGCGTGGCTGCGTCCCTGAGACGCAGCCACGCCGGGGCGAGGGCGGCGCCCTCCGTCTCCCAGGCCAGGAAGGCGCGGGTCCGTTCGGCGCTCGGGCGCAGCAGCATCGGCAGGGCGTGCAGCAGGTAGGCGGGGCGGAAGCCCGCGAAGCACCCGGTCGGGTCGACGAGAACCAGTTTCCGGACCCGGCCGGGTGCGTGCAGGGCGTAGTGGAGAGCGATCCAGGCTCCGTAGGAGTGGCCGCCGAGGGCGACCGGCCCCGTGCCCAGGTGTCCGAGCACGGAGTCCAGCCAGGCTGTCAGGTCGGCGACGGTACGGACCGGGCGCTCCCCCGCCACGCTGCGCCCTGGGTCGCCGACCAGGTCGACGGCGTGGACCCGGTGGGTGCGGCCGAGCCGTGCGGCCTGGGCGTACCAGACGGTCGAGGTGGCTCCCCCGCCCGGGAGCAGGATCAGGGGCGGGGCCGCTGGGTCCTCGGGGCCGTAGCTGTTGATGTGGGTGGTGCCGAACGGGGTGGGAACCCGGGTGCGGGTGGTCCCGGCGGGCCAGTGCGATGCCAGGACCTCGTCGTACGCCGCGAGGAACGGCCTCAGGTCCGGGACGGGCTCGGCGGGCTCGCTGCGCGGAACGGGTGCCATGGATCCCATATTATCTCGCTGAGCGAGATAATGAAGGGGAGTGCGATGGAAGACCGGGAAGCGGAGCTGGAGATCGTCCATCTGCTGCGTAAGGTGACCGTCGAATTCGGCCTGCGCCAGGCCGAGTTCGCCCACCGTCACGGAATGCATCCCACCGACGTACGGGCGTTGATCTGCCTGCTCGACGCCGAGCGGGCGGGGACGGACGCGACCGCGGGGTGGCTGGGCGCCCGGCTCGGGCTCAACTCGGCGGGCACGACGGCGCTCATCGACCGGCTGGTGCGGCTGGGCCACCTCACACGGACCCGTGACCCGCGCGACCGGCGGCGGGTGCTGCTCGCCGTGGACGCGAAGGCCGTGGAGCTGGGGCAGGCGTTCTTCGGACCGCTGATCGAGAACACCGTGGCCGTGCTCCACGGCTTCGACGACCACGAGACGGCCGCCGTCCGCCGCTTCCTGTCCGCCGCCCACGAGGCGGTCACCACGATCGGCTGACCCCGGCGGGTCAGCGTTCGTCGGTGCCGGCGCGCTTTCCGGTGGCCAGCGCGATCCGGTTCCAGGTGTTGATGGCGAAGATCAGGGCGAGCAGCTGGGCCAGCTCCGCGTCCTCGAAGTGCGCCGCGGCACGGGCGTACACGTCGTCGGAGATCCCGCCGTCCGCGACCCGGGTGACCGCGTCCGTCAGGGCGAGCGCCGCCTGCTCCTTCTCCGTGAAGAAGTGCGTCGCCTCCTGCCAGACGGCGACCATGTGCAGTCGCTCCTCGCTCTCGCCCGCCTTCCGGGCGTCGGTGGTGTGCATGTGGAGGCAGTACGCGCAGTGGTTGAGGTGCGAGGAACGGATCTGCACCAGCTCGACCAGCGTGGGGTCGAGTCCTTCACGCGCCGCCGCGTCCAGGCCGATCACGGCCCGGAACGCCTTCGGCGCGGCCTTGGCGAAGTTGAGCCGGACGGTGGTGCCGGTGGTGGTGGACGGGGCGTCGGTCTTGATCTCTGTCGTCGTCATGGGTACGAATCTACGAGAACGAGCGACCGGTTACGGGGTGCATTTCGATGGCGGATTCATGGGTCAATTCGGCAGAGGTACTCGGCAGCGATCTGCCGCTCGCCCTCTCGGGCACGGGCAACAGACGGGCCGTCCTCATGCGGGCCCTGCGCGAGGCGGTCCGGGGCGGGCGGCTCGCTCCGGGCACCCGGCTGCCGCCGTACCGCTCGCTCGCCGCCGACCTCGGGCTGGCCCGCAACACCGTCGCGGACGCCTACGCGGAACTCGTCGCCGAGGGCTGGCTGACCGCCCGCCAGGGCTCGGGCACCCGGGTCGCCGAGCGGGCGGCGCCCGTCACCCCCGTGCACCGGCAGCGGACCCCGCCCCGGTCCGCCCACCCGGCCCACGACCTGGTCCAGGGGAAGCCGGACCCCTCCGTCTTTCCCAGGACCGCGTGGCTGGCCTCGGCCCGGCGGGCGCTCACCGAGGCACCGAACGACGCCTTCGGGCCCGGCGATCCGCAGGGGCGGCCGGAGCTGCGGCACGCCCTGGCCGGATATCTGGCCCGGGTGCGCGGCGTACGGACGTCACCCGAGCGCATCGTGCTCTGTTCGGGCGCCGCGCACGGGCTGCGCCTGCTCGCGGACGTCCTGGGCGGACCGTGGGCGGTGGAGGCTTACGGGCTGCCGTTCCACCGCCGTGTGCTCACCGGGCAGGGCGTCGGCACCCGGCCGCTGACCGTGGACGAACACGGGGCACACGTCGAGGAGTTGAGGGCGACGGACCGGGCGGTCCTGCTGACCGCCGCGCACCAGTTCCCGACCGGCGGCCCGCTGCATCCGGAGCGGCGGGCCGCGGTGGTCGACTGGGCGCGGGCGACGGGCGGTCTGGTCGTGGAGGACGACTACGACGGGGAGTTCCGTTACGACCGGCAGCCCGTGGGCGCGGTCCAGGGCCTCGATCCCGAACACGTGGTGCTGCTGGGCTCGGTGAGCAAGAGCCTCTCCCCCGCCCTGCGGATCGGCTGGCTGGTGCTTCCGGCACGGCTGGTGGAGGACGTCGTGGCGGCCAAGGGCGAACGCGAGCAGTGGTCGAGCGCCACGGAACAGCTGACACTCGCGGACTTCGTCGAGTCGGGGGCGTACGACCGTCAGGTGCGCCGGATGCGGCAGCGCCACCGGCGCCGGCGCGACCAGCTCGTGGCCGCGCTGGCCGAGCGGGCGCCGTACGTCCGGGTCTCCGGGATCGCGGCGGGTCTGCACGCGGTCCTGGAGCTCCCGCCGGGGACGGAGACCTCGGTGGTCCGGGCAGCCGCGTGGCAGGGGCTGGCGGTCGAAGGGCTCTCCGGATATCTCCACCCCGCCGTCACCGGCGGAGGGCGGGACGGACTGGTCGTGGGGTACGCGACCCCGGCCGAACACGCCTATCCGCAGGCGCTGGACGCCCTGTGCCGGGCGCTGCCTCCGGAGTGAGCCGGAGCCGAACGGAAGCCTCCGGTACGGACGTTGTCGGTGAGCCCGTTGAAACGAAGGGGACTGTTACTCGTACGTAGGGCCACACACGCACCGCGTCCGGCCGGAGCGTCTCCCACGTTCCGGCCGGGGACAGGAGCCCCACGTGTCACGCAGGAAGACCCTCAGCCGCACGAAGAAACTCGCCCTCTCGGCCGGGGCCGTCGCGCTCGCCGGCGCGACGGCGGCCGTGCTGGCCGGAACCAGTCAGGCTTCGCAGTCGCCACCGGCGGACGCCTCGTCCGTCGTCTGCACCGGGCTGGCCACCGCGCTGGGCAACAACGAGCAGTTCATCGCCGGGCAGCGGGCGGCTCCGGACGCCCAGTCGGCGGCGCGGATCGCCAACCGGGAAGCCGTCGTCGAGCAGATCCGGCGTCAGCAGGCCGCGTCCGGCTGCGCGGCGGACGAGGGCGGGCCGGACGCCGCCGCGCCTCCGGCGCAGGAACCGCCGGCCGGTACGGGTGAGGCTGCGGACGACAGCGCGGGTGCCACCGCGGAGGAGGACGCGGGCCGGGGTGCGGGCGAAGTCGTCTGCGCCGGATCCACCGTGACGCTCTCCGGCGAGGCCGGTGCCCCGGCCGCTTCGAGCGGCGAGTTCCCCCTGGGCACGGAGCTCAGGGTGACCAACCTCGACAACGACAGGTCCACGACCGTGAAGGTCTCTTCGGTCTCCGGCAGCTGCGCCCTGTTGAACAACGCGGCGTTCGAGCAGGTACGCGAGCCGGGCAAGTTCCTGATCCGCAACGCCCGCATCGAGCGCGTGGGCTGACCCCGGAGGGGCAGTACCCGTCACCGCCCGGCGGACGCGCCGGCAGCCGTCCGGGCGGTGACGGTACGCCCTCACACGGCAGGCACCGGCCCGAGGCCCGCCTCGGCCCGCGCCAGCAGCTCCGTGAGCCGGAGCCCGAACCGTACGTCGCAGGGGTGCGGCACTCCCGTACGGACCGAGTCGATCAGCGCGTCGGCCGCCGCCCGGAAGGAGCCCACCGCATCGCTCCACTTCGGCAGCGCGACCACTCCCCGCTCACCCCTGAGCTCGATCTCCATGCCCACCGCACCCAGGGGCGCGCCCAGCCCGAGCGTCACCGTGCTCGACGCCCCCGAGGTGTGGCGGAGCACCAGATGGGTGGTGCCGGAGGGCCCGCGGGCCGCGGTCACCTCCGTCACGTCGCCCAGGACCGGGATCAGGACCGAGAGCACATGCGGGCCGACGTCCCACAGCCCGCCCTTCTCGCGGCGCCAGGGCGAATCGGCGTACTCGCTGTCGGAGCCCGGTGTGTACAGCGCACTGAGCCACTGCGCGCGGGCGGTGAACCAGCCGTCCACCGAGGACTGTTCGGCGATCCAGTCGGCCGTCCCGGCGGCGAACCGCAGGGTGCAGAAGACCACGGACGCGACCCCGGCACGCTCCGCCGCGTCCGCGAGCTCCCGCGCGCCCGCCACGGTGGTCGCGATCGGCTTGTCCATCAGCAGGTGGCAGCCGGCGGCTGCGGCGCGGACGGCCAGCGGGGTCTGGATGTCCGGCGGCAGGGCGAAGGCCACCGCGTCGCTGCCCGCGAAGAGCGCGTCGATGCCCGCCTCGCCCGTGAACGCCTCGGTGCCGTGGGCGGTGGCCAGCGTCTCCGCGGCTTCGGGCCGGCGGCCCCAGACACCGCTCAGCCGGACGCCGGGGTGGTCGGCGAGAGCGGGGGCCTGGGTGTTGCGGGCCCAGGGGCCCGTACCCAGCAGTCCGATCCGCAGCGGAGTGTTCGGAGCAAGAGGTGTGGTCATGGGGTCAGTGTGCCCGGCCCGGCCGACAGCGCCGTCCGGCCCCGTATACGACGCGGCCCGTCCGGTCGGCCGAGGACCTTCCGGCTACCGCCGCTCACCCGCAGCGTATAACGGAGGAAACCTCGGTAACACGGGGTTCACATTCGGGCAACGGCCGGGAAATCGCGTCTTGCGAAGCTGCGCGGCATAGACCGCAGCACCCCCCGAAGGATGGCTTCCGTGACGTTCAAGGCTGAGTACATCTGGATCGACGGCACCGAGCCGACCGCCAAGCTTCGCTCCAAGACGAAGATCATGGCCGGCTCGCCCTCCACGGACGTGGCGGACCTGCCCATCTGGGGCTTCGACGGTTCGAGCACCAACCAGGCCGAGGGACACGCCTCCGACCGGGTGCTGAAGCCGGTCTTCACGTGCCCGGACCCGATCCGGGGCGGTGACGACGTCCTCGTCCTGTGCGAGGTCTTCAACATCGACATGACGCCGCACGAGTCCAACACCCGTGCCTCGCTGCGCCCGGTCGCCGAGCAGTTCGAGGGCCAGGAGCCGATCTTCGGCATCGAGCAGGAGTACACCTTCTTCGACGGCCACCGTCCGCTCGGCTTCCCCGAGGCCGGCTTCCCGGCCGCGCAGGGCGGCTACTACTGCGGCGTCGGCGCCGACGAGATCTTCGGCCGCGAGATCGTCGAGAAGCACCTCGACAACTGCCTCAAGGCGGGTCTCGGCATCTCCGGCATCAACGCCGAGGTCATGCCCGGTCAGTGGGAGTTCCAGGTGGGCCCGCTGGCCCCGCTGGAGGTCTCCGACCAGCTGTGGATCGCCCGCTGGCTGCTGTACCGCACCGCCGAGGACTTCAACGTGTCCGCGACCCTCGACCCGAAGCCGGTCAAGGGCGACTGGAACGGCGCCGGCGCGCACACCAACTTCTCCACCCGGGCGATGCGCGAGGGTTACGACGCGATCATCACCGCCTGCGAGTCGCTGGGCGAGGGTTCGAAGCCGCTGGACCACGTCAAGAACTACGGCGCGGGCATCGACGACCGTCTGACGGGTCTGCACGAGACCGCCCCGTGGAACGAGTACAGCTACGGCGTCTCCAACCGCGGCGCCTCGGTGCGTATCCCGTGGCAGGTCGAGCAGGACCAGAAGGGCTACATCGAGGACCGTCGCCCCAACGCCAACGTCGACCCGTACGTCGTCACGCGGCTGATCGTCGACACCTGCTGTGCCGCGCTGGAGAAGGCCGACCAGGTCTGATCCCGCTCTTCGTCCGTCCGCGGGGGCGCTCACCGGATTCCGGTGGGCGCCCCCGCGTCGTCGTTCCGGGGCCGCCGGCCGAAAGGGCCGTATCGACGGGTGAGAGGACACTGCTGCGCTGGGCCAATGTCTGCTTCAATGGGGGCATGGCCAGCTTCCAGCACACCTCGTCGGGTCGCAGCGACCTCGAGCCGTTCTGGCCCTCTCGTCAGCATCATGACTTCGACCGGGTGTGTTGCCGCGCGTGGAACGCGCAGGCCCTCTAAAGCCGCTCACCCCGGCCTTCGGCCCGCGCGCACGACGTACGTCCTCGACGACTCCTCGCGCGAAAGAGCTGACCCTCATGGCGAACACTCGTACCTTCTCCGCCGCTTCCGCCGCCACCGCGGCATCCGCGGCGACCGCTGCGGCCACCTCCACCGTCCGCCCCCTCTCCCCCAACCGACACCGGCTGCGCTCCGTCGACCCCGACGAGGTCGTCCAGCTCGCCGATGTGGCCGACCTGCTGCCGCCGGGCGCCACCTGGCTGCCCGCGCCGCAGCACACCTTGCCCGCGCTGCCGGGGCAGCCTCCGATGATCGGCTACCTGGTCCTCGTACCGGCCGATCAGCAGCCGGCCGTCGCCGGAGCCGTCGCGGCCTCCCGGCAGCGGCAGCAGGCCGGGTACGGACACGGCCTGTCCACGCAGCAGTTCGTGCCGGAGCCGGTCCCCGCGGAGGACCCGGACGGCGGGCCCGTGCTCATCGACTCCACCCGGCGCACCGCGTCCGTGGACGGCGTCGCGCTCGACCTCACCTATCTGGAGTTCGAACTCCTCGCCCATCTGGTGGCGCACCCGCACCGGGTGCACACCCGCGACCAGCTGGTGACGACGGTCTGGGGATACGGGCACGTGGGCGACGGACGCACCGTCGACGTCCATGTCGCCCGGCTGCGCCGCAAGCTGGGCGCGGCGCACCGCGGGTCGATCCAGACGATCCGGCGCGTGGGCTACAAGTACGCGCCCTGACCGCACCTCACGCACGAGGAAGCCCCCGGAACCGGTTCGCACCGGTTCCGGGGGCCTCCTGGCGTACCGGGTCAGCCGCGCCGGCCCACCGTCACCGGCTCCCCGGCCCGCCCGCGCCCGTGGGCGGACTCGCCGTGCTCCGCGCCGGGCAGCCGGGAGAGGCCGCGCGGGGTGCGCCAGTTCCGCTCGCCCAGCAGCGCCATGACCGAGGGCAGCAGGACCATCCGTACGATCGTGGCGTCCAGCAGCACCGCGACGGCGAGGCCGACTCCCATCTGCTGCATGTCCTGCATCGACAGCGTGCCGAAGACCGAGAAGACGGCCACCATGATCGCCGCGGCGCCGGTGACCGCTCCGGCCGTGCGCCGGATGCCCATGTCGATCGCGGCCCGGGTGTCCAGGCCGCTCTCGCGGGCCTCGCGGATCCGGGAGACCACGAACACGTGGTAGTCCATCGACAGGCCGAACAGGACCACGAGGACGAACAGCGGCATCCAGGACTCGATCGCGCCGACCCCTTCCGAGCCGATCAGCTCGGCGCCCCAGCCGTGCTGGAAGACGGCGACCATCACTCCGTACGCGGCGGCCACGGAGAGGAGGTTGAGCAGGATGGACGTCACCGCGATGACGTACGAGCGGAAGCAGAACAGCATCAGCAGGAACGTCACCGACGTGATGAAGACGAAGACCGGGACGATGCCGCGCTTCAGCTGGTCGTTGAAGTCGACGGAGCCGGCGACCTCGCCGGTCACGACGTACTCCGCGCCGGTCCCGCCGAAGGCTTCCGGCAGCCGGTGGTCACGCAGTTGGGCCAGATCCTCCTTGCCCGCGGGGAGCGGCACCTCGATCTCCGCGACGTTCTCCGCCTCGTGGACGGTCACCTCGTCGAAGGTGCCGAGCGCCTCGCGGACGCCGGGCGAGGTGATGTCGTCGGCCCTGACCACGACCAGGGCCGGGTCGGGACCGCCCGGGAAGCTCGCGGAGATGTGCTCGTAGGCGACCGCGAGCTCGGAGTCCGAGCCGAACTGCTTCTCCATGCCGAGCTGTTCCGTCTTCATGCCGAGCGCGGGCGCGGCCAGCGCGAGCAGGACGACGGCCGAGGCGACGGCGAAGAACTTCGGCCGGGCGAGCACCGGCTTCAGGACCGTGCCGGCGATTCCGCCGCTCGGCCGGGCCCCCCGCTTGCCGCGCCGGTTCAGGAGCGGCACGCGGCCCGCGTCGACGCGGTCGCCCAGCCAGGACAGCAGGGCGGGCAGCACCGTCACCGAACCGAGCATCGCGATGAAGACGACCAGGATCGTGGCGAGCGCGAAGCCCTTGAAGAGCATCAGTCCGGACAGGAACATGCCGGCCATCGCGACCATCACCGTGACACCGGAGACGAGCACGGCCCGGCCGCTGGTGGCCGCGGCGATGCGCAGCGCCGTTTCGGCGTCCCGCCCCGCGGCCCGCTCGTCGCGCTCGCGCCGCAGGTAGAAGAGGCAGTAGTCGACGCCGACGGCGAAACCCATCAGGAACATCACGGAGTACGTCGTCTGGAACAGGTGCAGCTGGTGGCTGGCCAGCGACAGCAGGCCGAACGCCGCCATGCACGCGGTCAGAGCGAGTCCGACCGGCAGCAGCGCGGCCACCACGGCCCCGAAGGCGACCAGCAGGATGCCGAGCGCGAGCGGCACGGCGGTGAACTCGGCCTTCTGGAAGTCCTCGGCGAGCAGGTCACCGAGCCATTTACCGGCGCTGGCCTCGCCGAACTGGTGGATGTCGACGTCCGTACGGGCCTCCCGGACGCCGGACACCGCGTCCAGCACGGGCTGCACCCGGTCGGCGGAGGTCGCCGCGTCCCCCTTCATCTCGAAGGTGATCAGTGCGTCCTTGCCGTCCTTCGAGGGGACGGGCGCGGAGAGGTTCTGCACCTCGCCGGTCCCGCGCACGGCCGCGGACACCTCGCCCGCCGCTTCCTTCCACTCCCCGGCCTTCCTGCCGGACACCATGACCAGCTCACCGGCGGGATGACCGAGGCCCGCGTCGTCCAGGATCTGCTCGGCCCGTGCCGAGTCGCCCGCACCGTTCTCGGCCTCACTCATCTCGACCATGCCGGAAGCCCCGCCGATGCCCGTGGCGAGCACGACGAAGAGCAACCAGCCGAGAACGGCCGTCTTACGGTGGCGTGCGCTCCACACACCGATGCTTGCCGCGAGGTTGCGCTTCATGCGGTACCGCCCCCAGGGGTAGAGGTCGAACGTCGAACAGGACGCCTCCGAATCTAGGGACGGGCGATCCGGCGCCCCAGCCGCCGACGCCCCCGTTCCCGGGAGCCGTAGAGCGAGAACCGGGGGTGGTGCCAGATACACCCCGGCCGGGTGGTGAAACGGCTGACGGCGGACACGCCCGCCGGGTGAGACTGTCCTCGGACCCGGGTCCGTCCCGGGACCCCGTGAAGGGAGAGAAGCTGTGAACACGACTGCGACAGTGAGCCGGATGAGAGGTGCGGTGCCGGCGGCCGGGCGTGGGCTCGCCCTGGGATTCATCAGCCTGGTCGGGTCGGTGACCCTGTTCGTCCTGTCGGTCCTCTCCCTCGTCTTCATCGTGCTGGGCATCGGACTCGTCACCACACCGTTCGTCCTGGGGGCCGTGCGCAAGCACGCCAACCAGCGCCGGCTGTACGCGGCCACGTGGTCGGACGTCCGTATCCCCGTCCCGTACCGCCCCTTCCCGCCGGACCTGCGCACCGGGTTCACGGGGCAGGTGGAGCGCACGACGCTGATGCTGAAGGATCCGGCGACCTGGCGGGACCTCCAGTGGCTTGTGGTGGACATGACGGCCGGCTGCGTGGTGTCCTTCCTCGCCTTCGCGCTGATGGTCTTTCCCCTGGAGGGCTTCGTCCTGGCGGCGGGCCTGTGGCGGGTGTTCCAGGACGATGCGTACTGGTACGCGTTCATTCCGGTCGACAGTCAGGCGACGGGCCTGGCAGCCGCCGCGCTCGGCGCCGTACTCCTCTTCCTCGCGGCGGGCGCCGCCCGGCCGCTGGTACGCGCCAACTTCCTGATGGCCCACCGGTTCCTGGCCCCCACCCCGGAGCAGGCACTGGCGCAGCGCGTCGACCGGCTCACCGAGACCCGGCACGAAGCCGTCGACACCGCCGCAGCCGAACTGCGCCGCATCGAGCGCGATCTGCACGACGGCGCGCAGGCCCGGCTGGTCGCGATGGGCATGAACCTCGGCACCATCGAGGCGCTCATCGAGAAGGACCCCGCCCAGGCGAAGAAGTTGCTGGCCATGGCCCGCGAGTCCTCCGCCGAGGCCCTGACCGAGCTGCGCGACCTGGTGCGCGGCATCCACCCGCCGGTCCTCGCGGAGCGGGGGCTCGGAGACGCGGTGAAGGCCCTGGCCCTGCGGCTGCCCCTTCAGTCGGAGGTGAACGTGGAGCTGACCGGGCGCGCCGGGGCGCCGGTGGAGTCGGCTGCGTACTTCGCGGTCGGCGAGACGCTGACGAACGCGGTGAAGCACGCCGGCGCCGACCGCCTCTGGGTGGACATGCACCACGCGGACGGCATGCTGCGGATCTCCGTCACGGACAACGGCAAGGGCGGAGCCATCGTCGGTTCGGGCTCCGGGCTGAGCGGCATCGAACGCCGACTCGGTACATTCGACGGCGTACTGGCCGTCAGCAGCCCTGCGGGCGGTCCCACCATGGTGACCATGGAGATTCCTTGCGAGTTGTCCTAGCCGAAGATCTCTTCCTGCTGCGCGACGGTCTGGTGCGCATGCTCGAAGCGTACGACTTCGAGGTCGCGGCGGCCGTGGAGACCGGGCCCGAACTGGCCCGGGCGCTGGCCGAGTTGAAGCCGGACGTCGCCGTGGTCGACGTCCGGCTTCCGCCGTCGCACACGGACGAGGGCCTCCAGTGCGCCCTCACGGCCCGAAAGAACCGGCCCGGGCTGCCGGTGCTCGTGCTCTCCCAGCACGTGGAGCAGTTGTACGCCCGCGAGCTGCTGGCGGACGGCAACGGCGGCATCGGTTACCTGCTGAAGGACCGAGTCTTCGACGCGGACCAGTTCATCGACTCGGTGCGCCGGGTCGCCGCGGGCGGCACGGCGATGGACCCGCAGGTGATCTCGCAGCTGCTGTCGCGGCGCGCGCAGGACAAGCCGATGGGCCGCCTCACGCCACGGGAGCTGGAGGTCATCGAGCTGATGGCCCAGGGCCGTTCGAACGCGGCGATCGCCTCACAGATGGTGATCACGGAGCGGGCGGTGGCCAAGCACACCTCGAACATCTTCGGGAAGCTCGCCCTGCCGCCGTCGGACGACGACAACCGCCGCGTCCTGGCGGTGCTGGCGTATCTCGACCGGGGCTAGGGTCTTTCTCCTGGCCTGCCGGGGAGAGCCTCCCGGTCGGCCCGACCGGGACCGGGGGCTCCCGCCCGGCCCGAGCCCCCGCTCCGGGGCGTCCGGGCCGGGCGGTCCCCCGCGGGTGTTCAGCCCGTGAACCACCCCGCCGCGTCGAGGCGGAAGGCGCTCGCCGGCGCCATCGCATGCAGGTCGGCCTCCATCGCGGCCACGCGTTCGGAGCCGAGGGCTCCGGCCCACTCCGCCCGGATGCGGTCGAACTGCTGGGCGGACCTCACCAGGACGTCGATGCCGCGCGGGGTGAGCCGGACGAGCTTGCTGCGGCCGTCCCGCGGATCGTCGACGCGCTCCACGTAACCGAGGGCCTCCAGCTTCTCGACGGTCTTACCCGCGGCCTGCTTGGACACTCCGAGCCGCCGCCCGATCTCGCTGGCGCTCGCACCGTCCCGTCCAACCGCCTGGAGCGCGAAGCCGTAGGCGGGGCGGACGTCCGGGTGGCCCTGCGCGGCCAGCTCACGGTGCAGCTCGTCGATGATCGACCGGAATCCCGCGAACAGCAGCAGCGGCAGCTCGAAGCCCGCTCCAGCCCCCGCCTCCCGTTCAGCCATTGCGAAACTCGACAACCTGGTTTACCTTTTCGTCAATCATGTTGTCGAGTTTACCGCGAGAGGTACCCATGCCAGCGATCACCTCGTCCGCGTTCCCCGAGCACACCCTCGAAACCGCCCCCGCCGCCGCGCGCCGCACCATGGAGGCCGTGGCGAAGAAGTCGGGCTACCTGCCCTCGGCCGTCGGCCGGCTCGCCACGTCGCCCCAGCTGCTCGACGGCTTCCTGAAGATCAGTGCGATCTTCGAGTCGACCACACTCGACCCGCTCTCCCGCGAAGTCGTGATCATGACGATCGCCACCCGCAACGAGTGCCACGTCTGCGTGGCGATGCACACGGCGAAGCTCACCGCGCTCGGCGCGGACGAGGCGCTGATCGCCGCACTCCGTGACGCCGGGGCACCGCCGCTCTCCGACGAACGACTGCAGGCCGTACGGCAGTTCACCCTGGACGTCCTCGCGGCAGCGGGCGCCGTCGACGACGACTCCCTCGGGAGCTTCCTGGCGCACGGCTACACCGCACAGAACGCGCTGGAGGTGGTGCTCGGCATCGGCGCGTACACGATGTCGACACTCGCCAACCGGCTGACCGGGGCGCCGATCGATGCTCAAATCGCAGCGTTCGCCTGAGAGTTGAGCGTTCAGGGCGATTTGCGAATGGAGCTTCCCACGAATTCCACGACCGCCTGAACGGAGTGCGTAACCGGCCCGTATGGAACGTCACGCTTCTCCCTCGAAGCAGAGGAGTTCCATGGGACGCACATCGCGCAAGAAACGCAGCTCACTGGCCAATCGGGCGATTGCCGCCTCGGCCGCACTGATTCTGGGAGGAGGTGGGCTGGTCGCAGTCAATGTCTACGCGAGCGCGGGAGAAGGATGGTCCGGCTCCCCTCCTGAACAGACCCGTACAGAGGGTCCCCGGATGTCCACCATCGACTGTCCGGACGTGGGAAACGAACTACCCGAAGTGCCCGAACAGGCACGCGGGGAGGTCGACCGCGAACTGGCGGCAATGGATACCCAGATCACCGACGCGTACGAACAATTCGCCGACCGCAAGGACGAGATCGCCCAGGACCCGGATCTCGCCGAGAACGCCGTGCTCGGCCCGCTGAGAAGCAAGCGGGAGGCGAGCCTCGGCCGCATCGGGACGGCTGTCGAACGCGTCGCCGACCGGCCGCAGGGACTCGAGGGGCTCGCCCCGTGCAGCCTGCGCGCCGACGAGGCCGGCAATGGCGACGGCGGCGGAGATCCCGGCACCGGGGACGACGGCGGCCAGGACCAGGGGGACGAGGGCTCGGACGGCGAGGGAGGTGAGGGCGACCAGGACCAGGGGGGTCAGGATCCGGACGAGAGTCAGGACCAGGACCAGGAGGGCAACGGGCCCGAAGCCTCCGACTTCGTCGACATCCAGTCGGTCCAGCCCAACGTCGAACGCCCCCGCCAGCGACGGGGCGCCTCACGCGGTACGTTCACCACCGACTGCGGGCGCAACCAGAACGGCAAATTCAATCCGGACAATGTCATTGTCGCGCCCGGCGTGAGCAATGGCGCCCACCACATGCACGATTACGTGGGCAACCAGGCCAACGACGCATTCGCGAGCGACGACGACCTCGCCAGGGGTGCGACGACCTGTCGCAATCAGGGCGACAAATCCACGTACTACTGGCCGGTGCTGCGCCTCCAGAACGGCCAGGACGAGAACGACGTGGACGCCGACGGCGGCGGCAAAGACCAGAACGTCGGGGAGATCCAGACGCCGTCCCAGGTCACGCTGAAATTCGTCGGTTCCCCGGCCGGGAAGGTGACGGCGATGCCGCGATTCCTGCGGATCATCACCGGGGACGCGAAGGCGTTCACCAATGGCGACGCGAACGCCAACGCCTCCTGGAGCTGCACCGGATTCGAGGACCGCCAGCTCAAGGACCAATATCCGATCTGCCCGGAAGGCAGCCAGGTGGTGCGCTCGTTCGCGTTCCAGAGCTGCTGGGACGGACGGAACACCGACAGCGCGAATCACCGCACCCATGTGGCGTTCGCGCAGGACGACGGCAGGTGCCCGAGCGGGTTCCGGGCCATTCCGCAACTCGTGCAGCGCATCGTGTACGACGTCCCGCCGGGCCCCGGATTCGCCGTCGACTCGTTCCCCGAGCAGTTGCACAAACCTGTCACGGATCACGGCGACTTCATCAACGTCTTCGGCCGGAACACGATGAAGAGGGTGGTGAGCTGCATCAACGACGGTCGCAGGTGCCGCTGACACGATCGGCGGCACCCCTCCTACCTGCGCGGTCAGCTCCCGTGGTGACCGGAGTGCCCTTCCTCGCTCTTCCCACTGCCACTACTCCCCGAGTGGTGCGGCGAGGCGGTCTCCACCGTCCCCCCGAGCCGGCCGCGCAGTGCCGCGACCACCTCCGGTTCCCCCACCGCCACCCACCTCCGGCCGACCAGGTACGAGCCGCCGTAGTCGTTGGCCTCGTCGATCCACTCCCGCTGACCGCGATCGGTGGCGAAGGTGGCCAGCACATAACGCCCGTCACCGGTGCGGCAGTTGGCCTGGCGGATCTCCTCAGCGTCGGTCTGGAGATTCGGCTCGCAGCGCGCCTTGGCGGCCAGTTGCTCCAGCGTTCCGGTCGCGGTCCGCGGGGCGTCCTGCTCGCCGTCGCCGTCGGCCGCTCCCCCACCGCAACCGGCCAGGAGCGCCAGTCCGACGAGTACGACGGCGGCGGCCCGGCGGCCCTGCCCGCGGCGCCGCTCCAGCTGTGTCACCATCCGCCCATCGTGCCCCTCAGGTCCCTTCTGCGGGGCGGAACGGCGGATTCTTCACGGGTGCGCGACGGCCAGGCTCACCACGTAGGTCTCCTCGACCGTGCCGTCCGGGAAGACACCGGCCAGCCGCTCACGCTCCCCGGCGAGGAAGCCGTGCGCCTCTTCCTTGTCCCTCACCAGGAAGTCGGAGTAGCTGCCGAGGTTGGCGAGATGCACACCGAGGGGTACCCGTCGGCTCCAGGACACCTGCCGTGTGGCCCATCCGAGCGCGGGCGGCAGCCGCCGGAAGCGGGCCGACCTGGCATCGAACGAGGTCTCGGCGCCACCGAAGAACCGGCGCAGGCGGGCGTCCTGGTCGGCGATCCACGGAACCGCAGCATCGGAGTCGTTCCACCACAAGGCAAGCGCACCACCGGGGCGCAGCACCCGGCGGGCCTCCGGAACCGACAGGTCCGGGTCGGTCCAGTGCCATGCCTGCGCGTAGGTGAGGAGGTCGAGGGAACCGGACTTCAGCGGCAGGTGGTCGCCGTCGCCCCGGACGAGAGGTACGCCCGGCAGGAACCGGCGGAACTGTGCGGCCATGCCGTCGCCGGGCTCGACAGCCGTCACCCCAGCGCCACGCGCGTCCAGGAGCGCGGTGCCGAGGCCCGTCCCTGCGCCGATGTCCGCGACGCGCGCGCCGGCCAGGGGGAATCCGGCGAGCTCCTCGACGGCGTCGAGGAGGGCAGGCGGGTAGGAGGGGCGGTTCGCGGCGTAGTCGGCGGCTGCCCCGTCGAAGGATCGTGCACGCGACGTGGTGGTCATGGCTTCATCATGTCCGGGCCTCGCACCCCGCGAGGGTGCAATGGGCGGACGGGCGCGGCAGCCGCAGGCGGCCGGAGTGACCATCGCACCATTCGCTCGTTCAGCTGAACATGCCTCCGCGTCGAGCAGTGCCGTCCTCCGCCGAACGTCCCCTGCTCGGGCCGGTCGATCCGGAGCAGGCGGATGCCGCGCTGGTCGAGCACTACGCCCGGCTGACACGGATCGGCTATCTCGTGCTGCCGGCCTCGCTCGGGCGCAGTCGGCGGGTGCTGACGGCGCACTGGCTCGTCCAGCGGTCGCTGCCAGGGTCGCGGGCGGCGGACTCGGGGGCGCGGCTGCCGTTGCCGCGCAGGCCCGCAGGGGAGCCAGTGGCGGATCCGGGCTATGCGGATCTGCGGCTGCGGGTGGTGCGTTCGGCGTTGGAGGCGGGGATGCCGTTACGCCGGCGGGCCCGGCCGCGGTGGGCCCGGATGCCGCCGTTCTTACCGCTGGTGTGGGGGCTGCGGCTGTTCCCCCGGTCCGGTGGTGCGGACGAACTCGCCCTGGAGCAGGCGCTGTCCGCGGTACCGGGACCGTGCCGCGCCGCCCATGTGCTGCGCGGCCTGGAGGGGCTCACGGACCCGGAGGTGTGCCGGGTGCTCGCCGCCGCCGGGGTGGCGGACCCGGATGCGGCGCTGGCGGGCGCGGACGCGGTGACGGCGCCGCACGCGCTGCTGGCGTCCCCGGGGTTCGACCCCTGTTCGCTGCACGCCCGGCCCACCGACCTGCTGCTTCGGCGCCGCCGGACGAGGGCCGCCCTGGCCGGGTTCGGGGCGCTGGTCGCCTGCGGGACGCTGCTCGTGATGCCGGGCGGCGGCTGGGGGCCGGACGGGACCTCCGCGGGCGCGGACGCACATAACCCTGCCGCCCAACGGGCCCTGGAACCTGGTGCGTTGCGGCGGGTGTCGCCGACGTACTGGCAGCGCTCGGCCCGTACGGACTTCACCGTCTGGCCCGCCCGCGGCGAGCGCACCCGGGATACCGGGCTGCTGCGCCGGGCCCTCGACGCCTGGGCGCTGCCCGGTCCCGACGACCGGTCGACCGCGACGCCCAGGACCCCCACGGGCCCGCCGATGGGACCGCCGCAGCTGCTGTACGCGGGGGTGGTGGACGAGGCCGCCGTCGTGCTGTTCCACGACGGGCTGCGCATCGTGCGGTACGCCGAGTCCCGCCGCGCCGGTTCCCGCCGGGGCGGCGTGCTCGACTTCGCCCGGGTGGACGGCGCGGATTCCGCCGGATCGAACGCGCTGGTCGTGAGCCGCGCGCACGGCCGGGTCCGCTATCTGACGGCGCCCTGGGTGCGCGGGGCCGCCGTACGGGATCTGCTCGCACCGCACGCGGCACCGCGCGCCCTGCCCCGCGACGCCCACGGGGTGACCGCCGCACTGGACGGGCTCGGAGACGGTGCCGGGGGCTGCCGTTCCCGGAAGGCCCTGGAGGTACGGGACGCGGAGGCGGTCCGGCTGCTGACCGACCTCGGCGAACTGACCCCGGTCCGGCTGACGTCCGGCGCCCCGTCCGCCGAGCACGACGTGTCGGGACGTGCGGAGCGGGAGAGCTGGGCGCGGACCGCGTGCCTGCTGCCCGCCGTGCGGGCCGGCGGAGTCCGCTCGGTGAACTCCTGGCAGTTCGCGCGCCAGCCGCTCCCCGAGGGCGGCGGCGCCGCGCGCTGGCTCTGCGTCCGGGCGGAGACCTGGCGGGGTACGGGAAGCAGGGTGCTGGCCGAGTTCCAGGCTCCGGCGGAGCCGTCCGGCGGGGCCGTCGCCCCGGGGGCGGTCGCGGCGCGCGCCGCCGAGTCGCCCGCCTGCGGGCCGCGCGATCCGCAGGTGCTGGCCGGTGTGCTCTGGAAGTCGGCGGGCGGGCGGTGGTACGTACTGGCGGCGGGCTCCGGGCAGTTCACCTCGCTGACCACGTCCGGAGGCGTGGCGGGCAGGTCGGAGGGGCGCCTGCTGGCGGTGCGGGCCCGCGCGGGCGACCGGGCCGAGCTCAACGGGCTGCTGGCGGACGGCCGCAGGGTCGGCGCGCTGCGCTGAGGGGCCGGACCGGCATTCGCGCAGGAATTCGCCGCACACCCCTGTCCCCTTCGCTTACCCGTCAGTACATTGACAGCATGTCTAACACGCAGCCAGCGGCGGTCGCGTCGGAGCGGAGCACGCTCAAAGCCCGCAAGGTCTCCTTCGACTGGGACAAGACGCCCCTGCACTGGGTGCCGGGCGACCCGTTCACCGCGCACACCATCAACGTGCTCCATCTGCTCCTGCCGGCCGGGGAGCGGTGGTTCATCCACGTCTACCGCCAGGTGCTGCCGTACATCCACGACGAGCGACTGCGCCAGGACGTCATCGGGTTCATCGGCCAGGAGGCCGTGCACTCCCAGGCCCACGACGACGTACTGCCGCACCTGAAGAAGCTCGGTCTCGACCCGACCCCGTACACCGCACAGGTGGACTGGATGTTCGAGAAGCTGCTCGGCGACAGGACGCTGCCGCCCGGCCGTGCCCGCACCTGGTGGCTCATGGAGCGGGTCGCGATCATCGCGGCGATCGAGCACTACACCGCCTTCCTCGGTGACTGGATCCTCAACGCCGAAGCGCTCGACCGGCGCGGCGCCGATCCCACGATGATGGATCTGCTGCGCTGGCACGGCGCCGAGGAGGTCGAGCACCGCTCCGTCGCCTTCGAGGTGTTCATGCACGTCGACGGCGGCTACCGGCGGCGGGTGCGGACCTGGGCGACCGCGTTCTCCGCGCTCGTCTTCCTCTGGCAGCGCGGCACCCGCTTCTTCATGGAGAACGACCCGAGCCTGCTGGCCGGCAAGGCGACCTTCAAGGAGTTCTACACGAGCGGCAAGCGGGGCACCCTGCCCAGCACCGGTTCCATCGCGCGCTCCATCCCCACCTATCTGAGCCGGACGTACCACCCCTCGCAGGAGGGCAGCACGGCCCAGGCCGTCGACTACCTCGCCCACTCGCCCGCGGCCCTGGCGGCCGAGGCCCGCACGTCGGGAACGAACTGAGCCATGGCCCTTCCCCGTCTGCGCACCGTGGTCCTGGTCACCGGCGCCGCCCTGCTCGCCCGGCGTGCGCTGCGCCGCCGCATCGAGGCGTCACCGCTGTGGCCCATGCCCGCCCTGGAGGAGCCGGTCTCGGGCCGCTCGGAGCGGCGCTCCACCACCACCCGGCCGTTGCTGATCACCGAGCGGGACACGGTCGCCGACGGCGTCGTCCGGCTCCGGCTGACCGGCGACGACCTGCCCTCCTGGCAGCCCGGCGCCCATCTCGACCTGGTGCTGCCGTCCGGTCTCGTCCGGCAGTACTCGCTCTGCGGGGACCCGGCCGACCCGGACGCGTACACGATCGCGCCGCGCCTGATCGAGGACGGCAGAGGCGGTTCGCGCGAGGTCCACGCGCAGCTGCACGAGGGTACGGAGGTGCGCGTCCGCGGGCCGCGCAACCGCTTCCCGCTCGTCGAGGCACCGGCCTACGTGTTCGTGGCGGGCGGTATCGGCATCACTCCGATCCTGCCGATGCTCCGCGCCGTCGCGGCGTCGGGCGCCGACTGGCGGCTGCTGTACGGAGGGCGTACCCGCGCCTCCATGCCGTTCCTCGACGAGCTCGACGCGATCGGGAAGGCCGGCGGGGAGGACGGCCGGGTGACCGTGGTGCCGGAGGACGAGGCGGGCTACCCGGACACCGCCGCGCTGCTGGCGGGGGCGGCGCCGGGCACGGCGGTGTACTGCTGCGGCCCGGAACCCCTGATGGACGCGGTGGCCGCCGCGCTCCCCGAGGGCTGCACCCTCCATCTGGAACGCTTCACCGCCGCCACCGGAGCGGACCCCGCGTCCACGGCCTTCGAGGTCGAACTGCGCCGCTCCGGCCGGACCGTTCGGGTCCCCGCGGACCGGTCGGTGCTGGCCGCCGTGCGCGAGGAGCTCCCGTACGTCTCGTACTCCTGCGAGCAGGGCTTCTGCGGAACCTGCCAACAGCGGGTCCTGGAGGGCGAGGTCGATCACCGGGACGAGCTGCTGACGGACGCGGAGCGCGAGGACTCGATGCTCCTGTGCGTCTCGCGCTGCCGCGGTGAACGGCTGGTCCTGGACCTCTGACACCTCCGGTGGTCCCGACCCCGGCTACGCTGTCGGCATGACGACCGGGGTGCGGCGCAGGATGGGCGTCGAAGAACGCAGGCAGCAGTTGATCGGCGTCGCGCTGGAGTTGTTCAGCCACCGCTCCCCCGACGAGGTGTCGATCGACGAGATCGCGGCTGCCGCCGGTATCTCGCGGCCCCTCGTCTACCACTACTTCCCGGGGAAGCAGAGCCTGTACGAGGCGGCGCTCGGCCGGGCCGCCGACGAGCTGGCCGGCCGGTTCCTCGAACCGCCCGAAGGGCCCCTGGGCGCCCGGCTGCTGCGGGTGATGGGCCGGTTCTTCGACTTCGTCGAGGAGCACGGCCCCGGCTTCTCCGCGCTGATGCGCGGAGGTCCCGCGGTCGGCTCCTCGACCGCGAACGCCATGATCGACGGGGTGCGGCAGGCCGCGTACGAGCAGATCATCAGCCACCTCGGCGTCCAGGACCCGCCCGCACGGCTGGAGTTGGTCGTGCGCTCCTGGGTCTCGCTCGCCGAGTCGACGGCCCTGCTCTGGCTCGACGGGCGGCGCATCCCCCGGGCCGAGCTGGAGATGCAGCTCGTGCACGATTTCGCCGCACTGGCCGCGGTGAGCGCCGCCTACAACCAGGAGATGGCCGGTGTCGTGCTGCGGGTCCTGGCCCAGGAACCGGTGGACGGCCCCTTCGGGGATCTGCTGACACGCCTGTCGACCCTGGCGCCGTCCGTGCCGGCGGTGCCCCCGCAGCGCCGACCGTGACGAGGCTCCGGATTCAGCTCTTGCGGTAGGACGGGTCCAGTTCACGGGTCTCGGCCGAGGCGTGCACCACCAGGTCGTCACCGGTCTTGAGATATCCGGCCAGCAGCTCCAGGACGGACTCGGTCAGCCGCGCCTTGGTCTCCGGTGTGCGGCCCGTCAGCAGACCGATCGAGATGTGCACGATCACGTCACCGTCGGGGGCCTCCCCCACGACCGAGTCCTCCACCCGCCGGAATCTCGTCTTGCAGTTGGGGA
Source organism: Streptomyces sp. NBC_00234 (assembly GCF_036195325.1). Classification (NCBI taxonomy): domain Bacteria; kingdom Bacillati; phylum Actinomycetota; class Actinomycetes; order Kitasatosporales; family Streptomycetaceae; genus Streptomyces; species Streptomyces sp. NBC_00234. Next base: position 2,309,928 of record NZ_CP108101.1, read on the forward strand.
TCTTCGTGGTCACGGTCTCGGCGACCAGGGGGTGCAGCGCGAGAGCGAAGCCACGACGGTCGAAGGTGTCGTCGAGCTCGGCGGAATAGTCGACGGTGATCTGCGGCATCACATGCTCCTGTGTACGGGTCCGGCCGGTTGTCCGGCCTCAGCCTTACGGTGATCGGCATGACAGCACAAGCCCGGTCGCGGTCCGGCCCCGTGAGGGACCGGACCGCGACCGGGCGGTGTGGTGCGGACTGATCAGCTCCGGGAGAAGACGGCGACCGTCCGTCCGGGGACGGTGAAGGTGCCGGTTCCGGCGTCGTACGCGGACTTCTTCACGGTGGCATCGGCGCCCGCGGCCTGGACGGGGTGGAGACCGTACGCCGTGCCCGCCTGCTCCGGGAGGTGCTGGCTCTCGGTGCCGGGGGTGGCGTTGATGACGACGACAAGCTCGCCGAGACGCATCGTGATCACCCCGGGCGTCTCACCCGTGCCCGAGAGCGGGAACGTGAGGGCCGACTGCACCTGCTCGGTGGTGGCGAGGGAGAACTCCTTCTCGGTGGTCCGGATGGTGAGCAGGTCCTGGTATGCGGCGGAGGCGCCGTCGATCTGCGCGCACCCGGGGGTGAGGGTGGACGAGGTCAGCAGCGGCTTCGCGTAGGACCACTTGTCCTTGTTGTCGGCGGCGGGCGGGAGGCCGCGGCCGAACCCGTTGCCGTCCCGGCAGTCCCAGTGCAGCGCGTTGAACCAGTCGCCGCTGTCGTAGGAGTTGCGGTCGAGGGACTTCGAGCGCAGCAGGTCGGTGCCCGCCTGCGAGAGCGAGGGGCCCTGCGACAGGGTGGACGCCGCCATGGCCAGGACCTGCATGCGCGCCCGGTCGGCCGCCGACGTTCCCGCCGGGAGCTTGAAGGCGAGCGCGTCGTACAGGGCCTCGTTGTCGTGGGCGTCGGAGTAGGCGAGGGCGTCTCCGGGCGCCGCCGCGTATCCGGCGGGCGCGCCGTTGTAGTCGACGCCGGAGCCCTTGACCGTACGGCCGCTGCTGTCGGTGAAGGTGTAGTCGGCGAGGTTGCCGGTCAGCCCGACCTTGATCAGGTCCTGGTAGTGCAGCAGCCGGGCCTTCTGCTCGGCCGTGGTGCCGTTGGCCTTCGAGGTGTTCGGGTCGGTGTAGAGACCGCTGGCGAAGCCCTGGACACCCGGGTCCTCGTCGAAGGGGCCGCCGCCGCGCACCGCGTCGCGGGCCCGGTCGGAGAAGGTGGCGATGCCGGTGCCGGCCATGTTCTTCTGCGTGGCCTGGACGAAGCGGGCGTCATCGGCGATCTCGCCGAAGTTCCAGCCCTCCCCGTACAGGATGATCTTCTTCCCGTCGACGCCGTCCTCGGCGACGGTCAGCTCGTCGAGTGCCTTGCGGACCGCGAGGATGTTGGCCTTCGGGTGGTGTCCCATCAGGTCGAAGCGGAAGCCGTCGACCTTGTACTCCTTGGCCCAGGTGACGATCGAGTCGACGACGAGCTTGCCCATCATCGTGTTCTCGGGCGCGGTGTTGGCGCAGCACGTCGATGTGGCGACGGTGCCGTCCTCCAGGAGCCGCTGGTAGTAGCCGGGCACGATCCGGTCGAGGACCGACTTGTCGTCCTGGCCGGAGGCGACGGTGTGGTTGTAGACGACGTCCATGACGGTGCGCAGTCCGGCGCCGTTGAGTCCCTGCACCATCCGGCGGAACTCGACGGTGCGCTTCGTGCCGTCCGGGTCGGAGGCGTAGGAGCCCTCGGGGACCGTGTAGTGCAGCGGGTCGTAGCCCCAGTTGAACGCGTCCTTCCCGGCGGCCTTCGCGACGCAGTCCTGCTGCTCCTCGGAGTCGGGTGCGTACACGGAGAGTTCGCAGGCCGGCTCCTGCTGGCCGGACTTCTTCTCCGGAATGGTCCCGATGTCGAAGGCGGGCAGCAGGTGGACGTAGCCGGTGCCGGAGTCCGCGAGTTCCTTGAGGTGCTTCATCCCGTCGGAGCGGGTGTCCGTGAAGGCCAGGTACTCGCCGGGGTGCTCGGAGGTGCGGTCCGCGATCGAGAAGTCGCGGATGTGCAGCTCCTGGATCTGCGCGTCGCGCAGCGGGGCGGCGGCGGGCTTCTTCAGGCCGGACCAGCCGCTCGGGGCCAGCTTCGGGTCGTCGAGGTCGACGACGAGGCTGCGGGCGGAGTCGGCGGTCAGGGCGGTGGAGTAGGGGTCGGTGACCTTGTTGGTGACCATCTTCTGGACGGTGGGCGCCCAGACGTTCACGGCGTAGCGGTAGGGCTTGCCGTTCCAGCTCCTGTTTCCGGTGACCGACCAGACGCCGGTGCGGTCGTCGCGCCGCATCGGGACGCTCTTCCCGTCGAGTTCGAGCGCGACGGTACGGGCGGTGGGGGCCCAGACGGAAAGCGTCGGGCTGCCCTTGCGGAAGACGGGGCCGAGGGCGGCACCGCTCGCGGCGTTCCCGTACAGGCCGTCCAGGATTCCCGCGGTCTGCACCCCGGTGGCGGCAAGCAGGGCCCCGTTGGCGGCGCGCTGGGTGGCGATCAGCTGGCCGCGCAGCGACTCACGGACCCTGTCCCGGTCGCGGGCGTCGACGGTGAACGCCGGGTAGTCCTTGAGGTGCGGGTACTTCGCCTTCTGCGCGTCGGTGAGCTCGGTGGCGTCGAGCCGGAGCCACTGCCCCTCGTCGGTCAGGGCGCCGTCGACGACGGAGATGCCGCCGTCCTTCGCGTACACGAGCTGCTGGCTGGTGGCGTCCGTGGCCTTCACCTTCCAGACGACGGTGCCGGCGTCGATCCACTGGGCCTCGGCCTTGGTGAGGTCGGGTGTGGGCGCGCCGCCGGTCTGCGGCAGCAGGTAGCCGGGCTTCCCGCCGAGCATCCAGACCTCGTGTCCGTACGAGGCGATGTCCAGGGACTGGTCGCTCGGGAGGTCCTTCTCGTCGCCCTTGTGGAGGATGTAGCTGAGCGAGGTGGCGCCGTCGGTGAGCGGTACTTCGTAGGTGGCGCCGTAGGCGTCGGTCTTCACGGGCTGCAGCGGCTTCGACCAGTCCGTGGGCGAAGCGGCCCCGGTCCAGGTGTGCAGGCCCCAGCCGTCGTAGTTGCCGTCGGCGCGGTGGTAGTGCAGGACCGCCTTGGAGGTGTCCTGCGGCGGGTTGGCTCCGTCGGGTGCCTCGGTGGCCTGCCCGTCCTTGCCCTGCTCGACCCAGACCTGGCCGGTCTTCGCGAGGTCGACGGTGCGCTCGGGTCCGTCGGCGGTGCCGTCCTTCTCGACCGTGTACGGGACCGACGAGGTGCCCGTGGCGAGGTCGATCCAGGCGAAGGCGCCGTAGGCGTCCCGCCCGACGAAGTCGGCGGTCTGGTCGCCGGACTTCAGCTGCCAGCCCTCGTAGTCGCCGTCCGCGCGCTTGTAGTGGACGACGGCGTGGTCGCGCTCGACGGCGACCGGCTTCGGGGCGGGCGGGGCCTGTCCGGCGGTCGTCGAGGCGAGGGCGCTCGTGGTGCGGCCGGCGCGGTCGATGACGACGGCCTTGTAGCGCAGCGGGGTCCCGGCCTTCACCGCGTCGTCCAGGTACTGGGTGACCTTGTAGGGGGCGTGGTCGGCGGATCCCAGGGTGCGCCACTTACCGTTGCCGGTCTGCGCCGCGAACACGACCCGGTTGAGCTGGCCGCCGTCCACGTCGGCGGTGATCTCGACGGTGCCGGTGGCTCCGGCTGCGGGGGCCTTCAGGGTGAGGGAGGGCTTGGTGGCCGGGGCGCCCAGGGGCTTGTCGGCGCGGAGCACGATGCTGGAGAGCGCGGGCACCGTGACGCTGACCGTCTTGTCGGCGCCGCTGCGGACCGTCGCGGAACCGCCGTACAGCGTACGGAAGTTCATGCCGGCCGACTCGGTGGCGAGCTCGACGGTCTTCGCCTCGGTGCCGTTGTTGGTGGCGACGAGGTACTCGTACGGCCGCTTGGTGTCGGTACGCGAGAAGGCGTATACGGAACCTTCCGCGTACCGCTCGGTCTGGGTCCCGTCCCGCAGCGCCGGGTGTTCCCGGGTGAGCTCGGAGAGGGCCGCTATGGACCGGTAGATCGGGTGCTTCGTGTCGTACGCGTCGGAGGCGTGCGTACGGTCCGTGCCGATCTGGTCGTCGTCGAGGTAGTCGGCGGTCTTCGAGGCGAAGAGGGTCTGCCGGGCGTCCTTGTCGCCGCCCGCACCGGTGAAGCCCTGCTCGTCGCCGTAGTAGATCACCGGGTTGCCGCGGCCGAGGAACATCAGCTCGTTGGCGAGGCGGGCCCTGCCGAGCAGTTCGGCGTCACCGGCCTGCGGGTTGTCCTGCTTCAGGAAGGTGCCGATGCGGCCCATGTCGTGGTTGCCGAGGAAGGTCACCTGCTCGTAGGCGTTGGCCTTGTCGGTGGTGTACCGGTAGTCGTCGGCGTACACGGCGGCCATCTTGGCGGCCGGGGCGCCCTGGGAGGCGTACTGCCTGGCCGCTTCCTGGAAGGGGAAGTCGAGCGTGGAATCCAGCCGGCCACGGGTGACGTAGGGCGAGGTGATCGCGGTGTCGGCGGAGTAGACCTCCCCGAACATGAAGAAGTCGTCCCGGCCGCGCTCGGCCGCGTAGTCGTCGAGGGCGGTCGCCCACTGGGTCCAGAAGTCCAGGTCGACGTGTTTGACCGTGTCGATGCGGAAGCCGTCGATGTCGAAGTCGCGGACCCACTTCTCGTAGATCTTCTCCATGCCGGAGACGACCTCGGGACGCTCGGTCCACAGGTCGTCGAGCCCGGAGAAGTCGCCGTACTCGGTGGACTCGCCCGCGTAGGTCGAGTCACCCCGGTTGTGGTACATCGTGGGGTCGTTGAGCCAGGCCGGCACCTTCGCGCCGGTGCTCTTGGGGGTGTACGGGAAGGAGTCCGCGTCGACCTCCGCCATCCCCGCGCTGTCGTCGAACGGGCGGCCGTCCTCGTCGAGGTACGGGAAGGCGCCCTTGGGCTTGTAGCCGTACTCCTTCTCGGCGTAGTCGACGGTGTCGGCGGTGTGGTTGGTGATGACGTCGAAGAAGACCTTCATGCCCTTGCCGTGGGCCTTGTCGATCAGCTTCGACAGGTCCGCGTTGGTGCCGAAGTGCGGGTCGACCTGGGTGAAGTCGGTGATCCAGTAGCCGTGGTAGCCGGCCGACGCGTCCTTGCCCATGCCCTGGACGGGGCGGTTCTTGAAGATCGGGGCGAGCCAGATGGCGGTGGTGCCGAGGCCCTTGATGTAGTCGAGCCGGTTCGTGAGGCCCTTCAGGTCCCCGCCCTGGTAGAAGCCCTTGTCGGTGGGGTCGTACCCGGTCTCCAGGCGCGATCCGGTCAGCCCGCCGCGGTCGTTGGACGTGTCGCCGTTGGCGAACCGGTCGGGCATCACGAAGTAGAACTGCTCGCGGGTCAGGTCGTGCCGGGCCGGTGCGGCGGCCAGCTTCGCGTCCGACGGCGGGGCCTGCGGCCGGGCCGCCGCCGCGGGCAGTGCGGGCACGAGCGCCGCGCACAGGGCAGCCGCGACGACGGGCACCACTCTTCGCGCGGGCACGCGCGGAGACGGATGTATCACTCGGGTTCTCCTCGAAGGGGGTACGGGAAAGGGGTGTCCGGAAGAGTCCGCCGGGCCGTCGGGGTTGCCGATGCGTCCCCGGCCACCGGACGGGCGTGCAGCCACGCCGTCCGGTGACCGGGGACTCGGCCGGGGAAGCCCCCGGCCGGTGCAGTGCCTAGCCGCGCCAGACGTCGCTGGTCAGCGCGACCTTGCCCGTGGCGGGCACGGTCGCCGTGCGGTTGGCACCGCTCTCCCAGGTGACGTTGCCGCTCGCGTCCTTGCGGATGTACTTGTACTCGAAGGACGTCCCGGCGGGCAGGCTCACATCGAGCTTCCAGACCGGGTACGCGGCCGGGTCGAGCTTCAGCGCGCCGGCGGCGTTCCAGCTGCCGAGGGCGGCCTGGTTGCCGGTGACGTAGATGTTCTGGCCGAGCTGGGTGGTGGCGTTGACACCGAAGGAGGCGCCGGAGGTGCCTGTTCCGGGGTCGGTGACTCCGCCCGAGCAGGTACGGGAGTTGATGTGCAGCGCGACGGCCGTGTGGGCGCCGAGCGTGGCCGTGAACTGTCCGGAGCCGTTCACCGTGACGCCCTTGCCGGACTGGACGTCGCAGTAGTCACCGGCGGGCAGCGCGGTCTGGAACGTGCGGGTCAGCGAGGAGCCCTCGTGGTTGATGGCGACGTACGCCTTCGCACCCCGGCCGAAGGCGATCTGGTCGCCGCCGTTGTCCCACCAGTTGGAGACGGCCTCACCGCGGGCGGTGTTGCGGAAGCCCACCATGGAGGAGATCTCCCGCCAGGAGTGCTGGCACTTCCAGCCGTCGGCGTAACAGGCGTTCACCGTGCCGCCGTTGGGCGGTCCCGCGTCCTTGTCGGTCCACTCGTAGCCGGAGTGGACGTCCGGGGAGCCGTACGGGTAGGCCAGCATGAAGACGCTCGCCAGCGTGTAGGCGGCGCCGTCCTTGTAGTTCAGGGTGTCGCCGCCCCGCTCGGTGTCGTGGTTGTCCACGAAGACGGCCGACTTGCCGGACTCCATGAAGCCCCAGCCCTCGCCGAAGTTCTTCAGGTTGGCGAGGTTCTCGTTGTTGAAGACCTGCTTGAGGCTGCGGGCGTAGCGGAACTCCTGGACGTCGCCGCTGCCGAGGTACTCCGAGGGCGAGACGGCCTCGCCCGCGCCGTGGATCGCCTCGTGCTTCCAGTACACGCCCGGGTTGCTCAGCCGGGACTTGATGTTGGCGAGGTCGGCGGCGGGCATGTGCTTGGCCGCGTCGATCCGGAAGCCGTCGACTCCGAGGGAGAGCAGGTCGTTGAGGTACGTCGCTATCCGGCCGCGTACGTAGTCCTCGCCGGTGTCCAGGTCGGCCAGGCCGACCAGTTCGCAGTTCTGGACGTTGGCGCGGTCGCCGTAGTTGGTGATCTGCGACTGGCAGTCGTTCATGTCGCTGACCGAGTAGACGCCCGGGTAGTCGTACTTGGCGTACGAGGAGCCACCGGTGCCGGTCCCGGATCCGGCCGACATGTGGTTGATGACCGAGTCGGCGATGACCTTGACGCCCGCGGCGTGGCAGGTGCCGACCATGGCGGCGAAAGCCGTCCGGTCCCCGAGGCGGCCGGCGATCTTGTAGCTCACCGGCTGGTACGAGGTCCACCACTGGCCGCCCTGGATGTGCTCCTGGGGCGGCGAGACCTGGACGAAGCCGTAGCCCGCCGGGCCGAGGCTGTCCGTGCACGCCTTGGCCACGGAGTCGAACTTCCACTCGAACATCACGGCGGTGACGTCCTTGGCGCCCGGGCCTGCGGCCTGGGCGGTGCCCGCGGTGCCGAGGCCGGTGGGGACGGCGAGGACGGCGGCACCGGCGACGAGGGCGAGTGCGGCAGACAGAGATCTGCGTGCCATGTCTTTCCTCCTGCTGTGGGGGAAACGCGGGGTGGCGGGGCAGCCTCACGTGACAACGCGCCGTGCACTGAAGGCTCATGAAGGTTCTTGCTGCAAGAATGCAAACCTTGCCGCGGAGCAGACCGTACGAGCCCGCTCCGCCCCGGTCAACCCTTTGGACACCTCCCGCTAACATCCGCGAAATCGTGCAGCTTTCTCCCTGCAAGGTCTTTCGCAAGATATTGCGGCACTGTTAAGTTCATCCCGACTCCGGTCCGGTCGGCCGGGGGTCCCGGCCGCCTCGGCGCCGGGCCCCACGCGCCCGGCCGGCCGGGCCGGTCACGACAGAGAGAGGCACCCGGAGTCGCTCAACTCCCCGCCGGCCCATCCCGGGCCGACTCCGGTGCCTCTCCTCTGCGTTGCCGCCGCTCCCCGCTCCTGTCAGACGGCGCGGACCGTGCGGACCGCCGCGGTGGACCCCCGTACCACCAGCTCCGGCTGGAACACGTACTCCGTGCGCTGGACCGGGCTCCCGCCGATCTCCTCCAGCAGAGCCCCCACCGCCGCCGCGGCCATGGCCTGGACGGGCTGGCGCACGGTGGTGAGCGGCGGGTCGGTGAACGCGATCAGCTGCGAGTCGTCGAAGCCGACGACCGAGACGTCGCGCGGCACGTCGAGCCCCCTCCCCCGGGCCGCGCGCACCACGCCGAGCGCCATCAGGTCGCTGCCGCAGACGATGCCGGTGCAGCCCCGGTCGAGCAGGTCACCGGCCGCGACCTGGCCGCCCTCCACGCCGAACAGCGTGGAGCAGACGAGGAGTTCGGCCTCGGAGTAGGACAGCCCGAGCATCGAGACCGCCGACTCGATGAAGCCGTCCCGCTTGCGGCGGGACGGCACATAGCGCTGCGGTCCGATCGCGAGACCGATCCTGCGGTGGCCGAGGGCGGCGAGGTGCCCGACCGCCATCCGCACGGCGGCGGCGTCGTCCGGCGAGACGAACGGGGCGCTGATCCGTTCGTTGTAGCCGTTGATCAGGACGAACGGCACACCGCGCTCGGCCAGAGCGGCGTACCGGGCCGGGTCCGCCGACAGGTCGGCGTGCAGCCCGGAGAGGAAGACGATGCCGCCGACGCCGCGTTCGACGAGCTGCTCGACGAGCTCGTCCTCCGTGGCGCCGCCGGGCAGCTGGGTGCAGAGCACCGGGGTGTAGCCGTGGCCGGCGAGGACCTGCTCGACGGACTGCGCGAACGCCGGAAAGATCGGGTTGGTGAGTTCGGGAGTCACCAGACCGATCAGCCCGGCGCTGCGCCGGCGCAGCCGTACGGGACGTTCGTAGCCGAGGATGTCGAGCGCCGCGAGCACCCGCTGACGCGTGGTGTCCGCGACGCCCGGCTTCCCGTTGAGCACCCGGCTGACGGTCGCCTCGCTGACCGCCGCCTGTCCGGCGATGTCGGAGAGCCGCAGCGCCCCGCCGGTCCGGGGTGCGGGGACGGTCACACCGTCCACCACACCGTGGTCTCGGCGGGCAGCTCGAACTCGGCGCCGTCGACGCTCACGGGGGCGCTGGCCAGCAGCACACTGCCGCGGACCGGCATCCGGACCGGGCGGGCGGTGGTGTTGACCGTGCAGACGAAGCCGGGGCGGCCGAAGACGAGGACGCCTTCGGGGGCGTCCAGCCACTCCACACCGGACCCGGCACCGAGACCCGGGTGCGCACGGCGGGCGGCGATCGCCGCCCGGTACAGCTCCAGGGTGGAACCCTCGACGCCGGTCTGCGCCTCGACGGAGAGCTCGCCCCAGCCGGCGGGCTGCGGAAGCCAGCTGCCACCGTCCCCGAAGCCGTACGAGCTGCCCTCGCGGGTCCACGGGATCGGCACCCGGCAGCCGTCGCGGAAGCCGTCCTGGCCCTCGGCGCGGAAGAACGACGGGTCCTGGCGCGCCTCGTCGGGCAGGTCGGTGACGTCGGGCAGGCCGAGCTCCTCGCCCTGGTAGACGTAGGCGGAGCCGGGCAGCGCCAGCATCAGCAGGCTCGCGGCGCGGGCGCGGCGCAGACCCATCTCGCGGTCACCGGCGGTACGGATCTGGGTGCCGAGGCCGGGCGGGTTGGCGAAGCGGGTGGCGTGCCGGGTCACGTCGTGGTTGGAGAGCACCCAGGTGGTGGGGGCACCGACGGGGCGCATCGCGTCGAGCGAGGTGTCGATGACCGTGCGCAGCTCGGCGGCGTCGAAGGCGGTGCCGAGGTACTGGAAGTTGAACGCCTGGTGCATCTCGTCGCTGCGCACGTAGTTGGCGGTGCGCTCGACGGTGGGGGTCCACGCCTCGGCGACGGCGATCCGCTCGCCGGGGTACTCGTCGAGGATGACGCGCCAGCTGCGGTAGATCTCGTGGACACCGTCCTGGTCGAAGAACGGCATGACGTCGTTGCCGAGCAGCTTGACCTGGTCGTGGGTGCCGAGGTCGGGCAGGCCCTCGGCCTTGACGAGACCGTGGGCCACGTCGACGCGGAAGCCGTCGACGCCCATGTCGAGCCAGAAGCGCAGGATCGAGCGGAACTCGTCGGCGACGGCCGGGTGTTCCCAGTTGAAGTCGGGCTGCTCCGGGGCGAACAGGTGGAGGTACCAGTCGCCGGGCGTGCCGTCCGGGTCGGTGGTCCGGGTCCACGCGGGGCCGCCGAAGATGGACTCCCAGTCGTTGGGCGGGAGTTCGCCGTTCGCGCCCTTGCCGGAGCGGAAGTGGTAGCGCTCGCGCAGGGCCGAGCCGGGGCCTTCGGCGAGGGCGCGCTTGAACCACTCGTGCTGGTCGGAGGAGTGGTTGGGCACCAGGTCGACGATGATGCGCAGATCCAGCCCGTGGGCCTCGCGGATCAGGGCGTCGGCGTCGAGCAGCGTGCCGAACATCGGGTCGATGGCCCGGTAGTCGGCGACGTCGTAGCCGGCGTCGGCCTGCGGCGAGGCGTAGAAGGGGCTGAGCCAGACCGCGTCGACGCCGAGGCCCTTGAGGTGGGGGAGCCGGGCGGTGACGCCTGCGAGATCGCCCATGCCGTCGCCGTTGCCGTCGGCGAAGCTCCGCGGATAGACCTGGTAGATCACCGCGTCCTGCCACCAGCCGGTGCGGTGGCCCGGGGCGCCGTCGGACGTGCCGGTGGAGGGGGCAGCGAGGTGCTGGGTCATGTCGTCCCTGGGGTGTCTGGGTGGGGAGCGGCACCGGGACCGGGTCGGGGCCCCGGCGCCGCTGTGACTGGTGCGATCGGTCGTACGGTTCGTGCGTGCGGGTGCGAGCCTGGCGGGTGGCCTGGGATCGGAAAGCGGACGCGGTCTGGTGCGTGCGATTCCAAGGCGGAGGAGGGAGCCGACGCGGAGCGTCGGCGACCGACGACAACGCCGGAAGCGTGCGTGCCAGACCACGTCCGCCCGGTCCCAGGCCATCCGCCAGGCTCTTAGCCCTTGACGGCTCCGGCGGACATGCCGGTCACCAGGTGACGCTGCGCGAAGAGGAAGACGAGCGCCGCCGGTATCGCGATGAGTACGGACGCTGCGGTCATCGGGCCCCACTGGGCGCCGTACTGGTTGACGAACTTCTGGAGTCCGCCGGCGAGCGTGAGGTTCTCGTCGCCGACCATGAAGGCGGAGGCGTACGCCACTTCGCCCCAGGCGGTGATGAAGGAGTAGAACGCGGTGACGGCGAGCCCGGGCTTGGCGAGCGGCAGGATGAGCCGCCAGAACGTGCCGAACGGGGTGAGGCCGTCGACCTGTCCCGACTCGTCGATCTCCCGCGGGATGGTGTCGAAGAAGCCCTTCATCATCCAGGCACAGAACGGCACCGAGATGGTGAGGTAGGTGAGGACGAGGCCGGCGGGCTGATTGAGCAGCCCGATGTTCGACATGATGTTGTAGATCGGCACGATGAGGACGGCGACCGGGAACATCTGGGTGATCAGCAGCGTCCACATCAGCCCGCGCTTGCCGGGGAAGCGGAAGCGGCTGACGGCGTACCCCGTGGTGGCGGAGACGAACACACCGATGACGGTGGAGAGTCCCGCGATGATCACGGAGTTGCCGAACCAGCTCAGGAACTCGGTGTCCCTGATGAGGTTCGTGTAGTTGACGAACGTGGTCTCCCTGAAGAAGTCCGTGGTCGTCGCGTACTTGGCGGGCTTCAGCGAGGTCAGCAGGACCCAGAGCACCGGGAAGACCGCGACGACGGACGCGATGATCAGGGTGAGGTGCAGGCCGACGGAGGCGAGCGGGGAACGGTCGCCGCGCTTGCGCTGCTTGCGGACGGCGTGCCGGCCGGGGGTGTCCGTGACGGTGGTCACCAGTTGTCTCCCTGCGTGCGGAGCACTCGCCGGTAGACCACGGCGAAGAGCATCAGGAGTACGAGGATCAGCACGCCCCACGTGGAGGACTGCGCGAAGTCGCGCGGGCTGATCTCGAAGGAGAATTTGTAGGCCTGGGTGACCAGGATCTGGGTGGCTTCGCCGGGTCCGCCGCGGGTCAGCAGGAAGATGACCGGGAACATGTTGAAGGTCCAGATGGTGGAGAGCAGGATCACCGTGGTCGACACCGGCCGCAGTCCGGGCAGCGTGATGTGGCGGAACCGCTGCCAGGCGGTGGCGCCGTCCATCTCCGCGGCCTCGTACTGCTCCGAGGGTATGGACTGCAGGCCGCCGAGCAGGGCGACCATCATGAACGGGATGCCGAGCCAGACGTTCACGGCGATGACGGAGAACTTGGCCCAGGTGGGGTCGTTGAGCCACGGGACGCCGTCGATGCCGGCGCCGCCGAGGATCTTGTTGAGCAGCCCGCGGTCCTCGTTGTAGAGGAAGCGCCAGGCGAAGACCGAGACGAACCCGGGGATGGCCCAGGGCAGGATGAGCGCCATCCGGTAGGCGGAGCGCCCGGCGAACCGGCGGTTGAGCATGTTGGCGAGGACCATGCCGAGGGAGAACGTGATGGCCACGCAGGAGACCGTCCACACCAGCGTCCAGCCGAGGGTGCCGAGGAACTGGGTACCCGTCAGTGCGTCGACGTAGTTGTCCAGGCCCACGAACTCGTACGTCGCGGGCATCTCGTTGACGCCGATGGACCGTGCGACGTTGCGCTCGTTGGCGTCCGTGAGGGACAGGTAGAAGCCGCGGACCAGCGGATAGCCGATGATCACGCCGATCACCAGGACGACGGGGGCGACCATCGTCCAGGCGTACCAGTGGGTCGACAGAGCCCGCCGGAGCCTGCTCGGCGGCGGGGGGTTACCAGTACCGCGGCTCCGGCCGCGGGCGACGTCGTCGCCCGCGGCCTTCGCCACCGACTGGCTGGTGTGGACAGCCATCAGCCGGCCTGCCTTCCTGGGTTACTTCCAGCCCTTGAGGAGCTTGCGGTAGGAGTCACCGGTGGCCGATGCGGCCTTCTCCGGCGTGGTCTGGCCGGTGAGGACCTTGGTGTACTCGGTGACGAGCGGCGCGAAGAGGCTGCCGGTCTCCGGGATCCAGGGGCGCTCGACGGCGGTCTCGACGACCGGCTTGAAGAAGCCGACGATCTCGCTGTCCACGGCCTCCTGCTTGGCGTACGCGGAGGTGCGGGTCGGCAGCAGGTTCAGCTCACCGGCGGTCTGCGCCTGGGTCTCCACGGACGTCATGTACTCGACGAAGGCGTAGGAGGCGTCGAGGTTCTTGGAGCCCGCGTAGACCGCGAGGTTGTGGCCGCCCTGCGGGGCGCCCTGACCGGCGGAACCGGCCGGGACCGGGGCGATGCCGAGGTTCGTCTTGTCCTTGAACTCGTTACCGGCGAGCGTGTCGGCCACGGCCCACGGGCCGTTGATCATCATCGCGACCTTGCCGTCCTTGAACGACGACTGCATGTTCTCCCAGCCGTCGGTGGCGTCGGTCTTCGCGGCACCGGAGTCGACGAGGTCCTTGACGACCTCGAACGCCTTGACGCCCTCGGGCTTGTCGACGGTGATGGACTTGTCGGACGCGCTGACCAGGTCGCCGCCCTCGCCGTACAGGAAGGAGAGGAACCAGTACGCGTCGTCGCCGCGCAGGTAGAGGCCGGTCTTGCCGGTCTTGTCCTTGATCTTCTTCGAGACGGTCTTCAGGTCCGCGATGCTCGACGGGACCTCGACACCGGCCTCCTTGAAGATCTTCTTGTTGTAGAAGACGCCCATGGAGTCGATGACCTGCGGGACCGCGTAGGTCTTGTCCTTGTACTTGGTGGACGCGGCGGCCTGCTTGAGGAAGTCGTCCTGGTCCTTGAGCGCGGTGGTGCCGTCGAGCGGGGCCAGGTAGCCGAGGTCGGCGAACTCCGGCGTCCAGGCGACCTCGGAGCGGATCACGTCGGGAGCGCCCGCGCCGGCCTGGGCGGCGTTCTTGAACTTGTTCTGCGCCTCGCCGAACGGCACGTTGACGTACTTGACGTCGACCTTCGGGTGCTTCTTCTCGAAGCCCTCCGCCAGCTTCTTGAAGACCTTGTCCTCACTGCCGACGGTGGAGGTGTCCCACCAGGTCACCGTTCCGGAGAGCTCTCCCGAGCTCTTGCTGCCCTCGGTCTTGTCGTCGCTGCCGCAGGCGGTCGCCGCGAGCGCCAGGGCCGCAACCAGGGCGGTGGCCGTTATGCCACGTCGCATCTGAACTCCTTCAACTGCCGTACCGCTCCGTCGCGGCGCCGGGTCGACGAGAACGTAACAAGGATGAAAGACGACCGAAAGACCTTGCGGAAGATTTCTGCAAGCCTCGGCGATCGTTACATCTGCGTGTCCTCAAGGTTGCCGTCAGGGCTCTTGACGAGAGCGTCGTACCCCTGCCCACCCCAGGCCACACCCGGTGTATCCGCAGTGCGACGATCCGACTGCAGCCAGCAAGCCGGGGCCGCAAGACCTTGCAAGACGTTGCTGGGAAGAGGGTGCGGGACCAGGATTTCAGCGGCCCGGAGCTGCCCGCCCGGCCGATTCCCGTACACGGTGGGCAATCCGACACAGGCCCGGTACAGTCCCCTTTCATGACCGCACGGCTTGCCGATATCGCAACTCAGGCGGGGGTCAGCGAAGCTACGGTCAGCCGTGTACTGAACGGCAAGCCCGGTGTTGCCGCTGCCACCCGCGAATCCGTCCTCGCGGCGCTCGACGTCCTGGGCTACGAACGCCCGGTACGCCTGCGCAGGCGCAGTGCCGGTCTCGTCGGTCTCATCACGCCCGAGCTGGAGAACCCGATCTTCCCGGCGCTGGCCCAGGTCATCGGCCAGGCGCTGACACGACAGGGCTACACCCCGGTGCTGGCGACCCAGACCCCCGGCGGCTCCACCGAGGACGAGCTCACGGAGATGCTCGTCGACCGGGGCGTCTCGGGCATCATCTTCGTCTCGGGGCTGCACGCGGACACGTCCGCCGATATGCAGCGCTACGAACAACTGCGCGCACAGGGCGTTCCCTTCGTTCTGGTCAACGGCTTCTCGCCCAAGGTCCAGGCTCCCTTCATCTCTCCCGACGACCGCGCCGCGATGCGGCTCGCGGTGACGCATCTCGTCTCGCTCGGGCACCAGCGGATCGGCCTGGCGGTGGGCCCCAAGCGCTTCGTCCCGGTGCTCCGCAAGATCGAGGGCTTCCACGCCACGATGCAGGAGCAGCTGGACCTCACCGCGGAAGCGGTGGAGGAGCTGATCCAGCACTCCCTGTACACGCTGGAGGGTGGCCAGGCGGCTGCCTCGGCGCTGATGGAGCGGGGCTGCACCGCGGTGGTGTGCGCCAGCGACATGATGGCGCTCGGCGCGATCCGCGCGGCCCGCCGGCTGTCGCGGGAGGTGCCGCGCGATCTGTCGGTGGTCGGTTACGACGATTCGCCGCTCATAGCCTTCACCGACCCGCCACTGACCACGATCCGGCAGCCGGTGACGGCGATGGGCCAGGCCGCGGTGCGGACGCTGCTGGAGGAGATCGGCGGGACGCCCGCTCCGCACAGCGAGTTCGTGTTCATGCCTGAACTGGTGGTTCGCGGCTCGACTGCCTCCGGCCCCGGTTCCGGCCCGGGCTCCCCCACCCGTTCGTGACATGCAGGATGTGCAACCGGATCCCGACCGGAGGATGATCGGGGAGTGTGGGACGTATCTGGCAGACTCTGCGCCTATGGGTGAATCGCAAGTGAAAACACAGGAAGGCCGGACAGCGGCCACCCCGTCACCCACCGCCGACGAGGCAGTCCCGGAGGCGAAGCCGAACGGCAAGCCGACGAGACTGCGGTCGATGCGGTCACCCCGCCGACCCCGGCTCTGGTTCGAGATCCTCCTGATCGCGGTGAGTTACTGGCTGTACTCGCTGGTGCGCAACGCCGTGCCGGAGCAGAAGGCAGCCGCCCTCCGCAACGCCGACTGGATCTGGTCGGCCGAGAAGGCCATGGGCATCGCTTTCGAGGAGACGGTCAACCAGGCGGTCAACTCGGTGACATGGCTGATCGTGTCGATGAACTACTACTACGCGACGCTGCACTTCATCGTCACCATCAGTGTGCTCGTGTGGCTGTTCCGCAGGCACCCGGGCCGCTACGCCGCGACCAGACTGATCCTCTTCGCGACCACGGGCGTGGCCCTGCTCGGCTACTACCTGTATCCCCTTGCGCCGCCCCGCCTGATGACCGGCGGGAACTTCGTCGACACGGTGCTGCTGCACCAGACCTGGGGCTCGATGGCCTCCGGCAACTTCAAGAACATGTCGAACCAGTACGCGGCGATGCCGTCGATGCACATCGGCTGGTCGCTGTGGTGCGGTCTGACCATCTTCGCGCTGGCCTCGGTGCCCTGGGCGCGTGTCCTGGGCCTGCTCTACCCGGCGGCCACCCTGGTCGTGATCGTGGCGACGGCCAACCACTTCTGGCTGGACGCCGTCGGCGGAATGGCCTGCCTGGCCTTCGGTTACGCGGTGTCCTACGCCTGGTACGGCTCGTTGCCGCACCGCCTCCCGAAGCTGGTGTCCTCCGGCGGGGGCCGGCTCGGCGCCCTGTCCCCGGAAGCGGCGACGGCGAAGTCCGGTTCCTCCCGCGTCTGAGAGCCGGCGCCGGGAGGACCCGGCGCCGGACCGGGTCAGGAGCAGTGCACGATGCGGCCACCGGTGACGGTGAGACGTACCGGAGCCTCCCCCAGTTCGTCCGCGGGCGCCTCCACCGGGTCCAGGCCGAAGGCCGTCAGGTCGGCCCGGTGGCCGACCGCGATGCGGCCCGCGTACGCCTGTTCCCCGGCGGCCACCGCCGCGTGCGAGGTACAGCCCTCCAGCGCCATCAGCCCCGTGAGCGCCTGCTCCGCGGTGACCGGCTCGGTGTCGTACGCGCCGGGGAGCCGCCGCAGCCGTGCCGTGGCCAGCACCTGACGTACGTCGTAGTGCGCGATCGGCCAGTCCGATCCCAGCGCCACGAAGGCGCCCGCGTCCCGCAGGTCACGGCAGCGCCAGGCCCTCGACGCCCGCTCGTCCCCGAGCCGCCTGGACCACTCGTCGGTGTGATCGGCCCGGGTGTACGCGGTGTGCGTGGGCTGCATCGAGGCGATCACCCCGAGCTCGGCGAACCGGGCGGCCAGCGCGCGCGGCACCGTCTCGATGTGCTCGATGCGGTGGCGGAGCCTGCCGCTCTCCCCCAGCGCGGCCACGGTGTCCAGGACGTGCCGGACAGCTGCGTCGCCGATGGCGTGGGTGGCGGTGCCGACCCCGTTGCGGTGCAGATGGTGCACGGCCTCGGTGTACGCCGCCGGGTCCGGCCAGAACGCCTCGGTGCCCTGGCCGTGGCAGTCGGGGTGCTCCAGCCAGGCGGTGCCGCCCTCGACGGTGCCGTCCATGAAGAACTTCACCCCGCCGACCCGCCAGAGCCGCCCGGCCTCGCTCTGAAGCCGCACCAGCTCGTCCAGGGCCACCTCGTCGGCGCCGGGCATGCACCAGGGCGCGAGCCGGAGCCGTACCGGCAGGTCCGTCACCTCCTCAACCGAGGCGAGCAGCCCGGGTACGGAGCCGTCGCCGAGGTCCATCACGTGGGCGCCGGTGAGGCCGGTCGCGGCCATCTGCGAGAGGAGCCCGACGAGGCGGGTGCGGCGCTCGGCGTACGAGGGCCTGGGCAGCAGCCCGGCCACCAGGTCCATCGCGGCGTGCTCGATCAGATGCCCCGTGGGGCGCCCGTCCCGGTCGCAGACGACCGTCGAGCGCTGGCTGAAGGCGCGGGGCCCGGTGATGCCCGCCCGCTCCAGGGCGGCGCCGCTGACGAGCGCGGAGTGGCCGTCGTAGAGCCGGACGAACGCGGGTGCGCCGCCCAGGGCCTCCTCGACGAGGGCACGGTCGACCGGGTGGCCGCCGAAGGCGTTGTGGTCCAGGCCCCAGGCGACGACCCAGCCCTCGGTGCGCTCCGCCGCGGCGAGGGCGGCCCGCAGACCGGCGAGGTCGCGGACGGCGCTGAGGTCGGCCCCGGTGGCCATGTCCAGGCCCATGACCGGGTGGCTGTGCGCGTCGACCAGACCGGGGGTGAGGGTGGCCCCGGTCAGGTCGACGGTCTCCGTTCCCGGACCGCGCAGCTCCCGCAGTCCTCCGGCATCCCCGACCGCGGTGATCACCCCGTCCGTGACGGCCACGGCGGTGGCCTCCGGCAGGGACGGGTCGAGGGTGCGGACGCGTGCTCCGGTGAGGAGGAGGTCGGCTGCGGGCACGGTGGGACTCCTTAGACGGTGGTGGTGGAGGAACGGACGGGTTCGGCGGGGTGCGGTGCCTCGTCGGGTTCGGCGGCGAAACCGGCGTACACCTCCGGCCTGGTCCTGCGCAGCCGGTGGGCGAGGACGAGGCCGGCCAGGAAGACGGCGGGGACCACGGCGACGAGCACGACGTTCACGCCGGTCGAGGCGCCGGAGAAGAGGTCGACGTTGTACACGACGAGGCCGAGCGCGGAGGCGAGGAGCACGGCGGCGACGATCGGTGCCACGACGGTGCGCAGCGCCCCCTCGCTGTGGGTGACGCTCCGGAAGTAGAGCGGGACGGCCAGGGCCGCGAGGAGCTGGAGCGCCATCAGGGCGATCATGCCGGGAGTGTTGACCCAGAGCAGGAGCTGCGCGTACGGGTCGGCGCCCGCCGCGGCGAAGGCGATGACGACGACCGCGCCGAGTGCGATCTGTGCCGCGCCCGCCACGTGGGGCGAACGGTGGCGCGGGTGGAGCCGGCCGAAGGCCGGGGGCAGTACGCCTTCCTCGGCGAGTGCGAGTCCGTACCGGTTGATCGCGTTGTGGAAGGCGAGGAGCGAGGCCAGGATGCTGGTGATGATCAGGAGGTGCATCAGGTCGGCGGCCCAGGGGCCGACGTACGTGGTGATGGCGGCGAAGAACATCCCGCCCGGGTCGGTGGCGGCGGCCTCGACGACCTTTCCGTCCCCGAACGCCTGGATGACGGCCCAGACGACGAAGGAGTAGAAGAGCCCGAGGAACGCCACGGCGATGTAGGTGGCGCGCGGGACGCCGCGGTCCGGGTCCTTCGCCTCGCGGCGGTAGATCACCGTCGACTCGAAGCCGGTGAACGCGGCGAAGGCGCAGGCCAGCACCGCCGCCATGCCGGGTACGAAGATATGGGCCGGGGCGAAGGAGGCGAACGAGATTCCGGTGGCGCCGCCGTCCAGCAGCACCCCGCCGGCCAGCAGGACGAGGATGCCGGTCTCGGCGACGAGCAGGACGCCGAGCAGCTTGGCGCCGAAGTCGATGGAGCGGAAGCCGCCGTACCAGACGACCAGCAGACCGGCGAGTGCGATGGGCAGCCAGGGCACGTCGATGCCCCCCATGGACTGCACGGTGTCCGCCGTGGCGGAGCCGAGGAGTCCGTAGACGCCGATCTCCATGCCGTTGTAGCCGAGCATGGCGAGCAGGGACGCGGAGATGCCGAGCGGGCGGCCGAGTCCGCGGGTGATGTAGGCGTAGAACGCCCCGCCGCTGCGGACGTGGCGGCTCATCGTGGTGAAGCCGACGGCGAAGATCGCGAGCGTGATGCCGGCGAGCAGATATCCGACCGGAGCGCCGATGCCGCCGAGCATGAGGGCGATCGGGGCGACCCCGGCCATCACGGTGAGCGGGGCCGCGGCGGATATGACGAAGAAGGCGATGTCAGCGGTGCCGAGCGTGCCTCTACGGGGAGTGGGCGCAGACATACGGAAGGGGCCCTTCTGCGACTGGCGGGGGCAGGGACCAGAAACCTAAAGGCTTTCGGTTTCGGCAATGTAGCCTCACGTCCAGGCATTGGGAAGACCCCTTCGGCAGACGTACGTCAGGAGAACCGCACATGGGACGGCCGCGCACCCGGCTGCTCGACCCCGAGCGCATCACCACCGTGGCGCTCGAACTCCTCGACGAGAAGGGAGACTTCAGCGTCCCGGAGATCGCCCGGCGGCTCGGGGTGCAGACCGGTTCGATCTACCACCACGTGGACGGACGGTCCGGCGTCGTCGAACTCATCCGGGAGCGGGTGTCCGAGGCGATCGACACGTCGACGCTCGGCCTGGAGCCCTGGGACGCCGCGATGACCGCGTGGGCCCGCTCCTACCGTGCCGCCTTCGCGGCGCACCCGCGCACGATCCCCCTGCTCACCATGAATCCGGTGCGCACGCCGAAGGTGCTGTCGCAGTACGAGCAGGCGGTACGGCTCCTGCTCGGGGTGGGGTTCCCGATCACGGAGGTGATGGCGGTGATCACCGCGCTGGAGAACCTGGTGCTGGGGTCGGCGCTGGACCTGGCCGCCCCGGAGACGATGTGGGAGCCCGCGGACGCCGCGGCGACGCCCCGGCTGACGGAGGCGCTGGCGGCCATGGGGCCCGCCCGGGCGGACGCGGCGTTCGAGATGGCCCTGGAGGCGTTCATGGCGCACTGCCGGGAGCGGGCCGGATCCGCTCCCTCCGGTGACTGAGGAGCGGGAGGCCGGGGGCGGAGCCCCCGGTCCGGGAGCCCGCGGTAGCGGCACCGGGGCCCGTCACGCCCCGTAGAACCGCTCCTCCACCACCGCCCTGGCACGCCGCGTGATCCGCCGGTAGTCGTCGAGCATGTCGCCGACGTGCCCCGGCTCGTACCCCAGATAGCGCCCCACGGCCGTGAGCTCCCGCGGGTTCGAGGGGAACGTGTCGCCGGGCCGTCCCCGTGCCAGCATCACCGCGTTGCGCACCCGCGTCGCCAGCACCCACGCCTCGTCGAGCGTCACCGCGTCCTCGGTCGGGATCAGCCCGGCCGCGCACGCGGCGGCCAGGGCCTCCCGCGTCCGCGTCGTGCGCAGTCCGGGCTCGGCCCAGCCGTGCTGCAACTGCATCAACTGCACGGTCCATTCGACGTCGCTGAGCCCGCCGCGCCCCAGTTTCGCGTGGAGCGTCGGGTCGGCACCGCGCGGCATCCGCTCGGACTCCATCCGGGCCTTGAGCCGGCGGATCTCGCGGACGGCGTCTTCCCCCAGGCCCTCCATCGGATACCGCAGCTGCTCGATCAGCTCGAT
Source organism: Streptomyces sp. NBC_00234 (assembly GCF_036195325.1). NCBI lineage: Bacteria > Bacillati > Actinomycetota > Actinomycetes > Kitasatosporales > Streptomycetaceae > Streptomyces > Streptomyces sp. NBC_00234. Next base: position 2,330,809 of record NZ_CP108101.1, read on the forward strand.
GAAGCTGCGTCCCAACTCCTCGTCACCCGCGACGGGTTCGGCCCGCAGTAGCGCCTGGCTCTCCCAGACCAGCGCCCAACGCCGGTAGTACGCCTCGTACGACTTCAGCGTGCGCACCATCGGTCCGGTCTTGCCCTCCGGCCGAAGGTCGGCATCGATGAGCAACGGCGGGTCCGCCGTGGGAAGTTGGAGGAGCCTTCGCATCTCGGACACGACCGTGTTGGCCGCCTTGCTCGCCTCCTGGTCGCTCACGCCCTCGCGCGGCTGATGGACGAACAGCACGTCCGCGTCGGAGCCGTACCCCAGCTCGTGCCCGCCGAAGCGGCCCATGCCGATCACCGCGAAACGGGTCGGCAGGGTGTCCCCCCAGTGCTCCCGCACGGCGGCCCTCAGCGCGCCCGACAGGGTCGCGGCGTTCAGGTCGGAGACCGCCGAGCCGACCCGGTCGACGAGTGCGCCCAGGTCCTGTTCGGCGGGGCTGTCCTCCGTACCGTAGGAGCGGATGATGTCGGCGGCGGTCGTCCGGAACAGCTCCCGGCGCCGTACGCCACGCACCACGGCGACGGCGGCCTCGGCGCCCTCGGCCCGCCCCACCGCGGCCAGCACCTCCTGCTCCAGGTGGTCACGGGTGCGCGGCTTCAGTCCCTCCGGATCGCCGAGGATCGCGACGGCCTCCGGGGCGCGCAGCAGCAGGTCCGGGGCGAGGCGCCCGGCCGACAGGACGCGTGCGAGATTCTCCGCCGCCGCCCCCTCGTCGCGCAGGAGCCGCAGATACCAGGGGGTCTTGCCCAGCGCGTCCGAGACCTTGCGGAAGCCCAGCAGTCCGGCGTCCGGGTCGGCGGAGTCCGCGAACCAGCCGAGGAGCACCGGCAGCAGCGTGCGCTGGATGGCGGCCTTGCGGGACACCCCCGACGACAGCGCCTCCAGGTGCCGCAGGGCCGCGATCGGGTCCGCGTAGCCGAGGGCTTCGAGCCGGATACCGGCGGCCTTCGCGCTGAGCCGGGACTCTCCGGGGGCCAGCTGGGCGACGGCGTCCAGGAGCGGCCGGTAGAAGAGCTTCTCGTGCAGCCGGCGCACGACGGACGCATGCCGCTTCCACGCCTTGTTGAGCTCGGCGACCGGGTCCGTACGCATCCCGAGGGAGCGGCCCAGCCTGCGCAGATCCGCTTCGTCCTCGGGCACCAGATGGGTGCGGCGCAGCCGGTAGAGCTGGATGCGGTGCTCCATGGCGCGCAGGAAGCGGTACGCCTCGTCGAGCTGCGCGGAGTCGACGCGCCCCACGTAGCCCCCTTCGGCGAGGGCCCGCAGCGCCTCCAGCGTCGATCCGCTGCGCAGGCTCGCGTCGCTGCGGCCGTGCACGAGCTGGAGCAGCTGGACGGCGAACTCGACGTCCCGCAGCCCACCGGGTCCGAGCTTGAGCTCGCGGTCGACCCGGTCGGCCGGGATGGTGGCGACGACGCGGCGGCGCATCTTCTGCACGTCGGCGACGAAGTTCTCCCGGTCGGCGGCCTGCCACACCAGCGGCGAGACCGCCTCCACGTACTCGGCCCCCAGCTCGGGGTCACCGGCGACCGGCCGGGCCTTCAGCAGCGCCTGGAACTCCCAGGTCTTGGCCCAGCGCTGGTAGTACGCGAGGTGGGAGGAGAGGGTCCGCACGAGGGGTCCGTTGCGCCCCTCGGGGCGGAGGTTGGCGTCGACCGGCCAGATGGTGCCCTCGACGGTCGTGTCGGAGCAGATCCGCATCATGTGCGCGACCAGCCGGGTGGCGGCGGGCACGGCCTTGCTCTCCTCGACGCCGTCGACCGGCTCCCCCACGAAGATCACGTCGACGTCGGAGACGTAGTTCAGCTCGTGGCCGCCGCACTTGCCCATCGCGATGACGGCGACGCGGCAGAGGGCGGCGTCGGCGGGGGTGGCCGAACGGGCGATGGCGAGCGCCGCGCGCAGGGTGGCGGTCGCCAGGTCGGCGAGCTCGGCCGCCGTCTCGGCGACATCGATGGTGCCGCACACGTCGCGGGCCGCTATGGCCAGCAGGCAGCGGCGGTAGGAGACCCGCAGCGAGTCCGGGTCGACCGCGTCGGCGAGCCCCCGCTCGAACTCGGCCACCCCCGGATGCAGGTCGGTGGCCTCGTACGTGACGAGCGCCTGCCAGTCGCGCGGATGGCGGGCCAGATGGTCCCCGAGCGCCTCCGAAGCGCCGAGGACCCCGAGGAGCCGGTCCCGCAGGGGCTTGGCGGTGACCAGGGTGTCCAGCAGGATCTGGCGCTCGTCGGCGTCCTCGGCCTCGACCAGCCGGACGAGGCTCCGCAGCGCCAGATCGGGGTCGGCGGTCGCGCCGAGCGCTTCGAGCAGGACGGGATCGGACCGTACGGAGGAGAGGGCGTCGAGTTCCAGCAGCCGTTCGGCGGCGGACGGATCGGTGAAACCGTGCCGCAGCAGTCGGGTGAACGTACTGCTTCTGCGCCCCGGCACCGTCGTCATCCCGTGCTCTCCTGCCTGCCGACCGTCACATACCCGCAGTTCGAGCCTAGCCGGGCACCGATGAATTCGGAGCGGCGGCGGAGTCCACACTTCGCAGGCACGATGGAGAACAGGAGGTCCACCATGCCCGAGAAGGACCCGGTCACCGAGCTGGACGCCCGCTACAGCAGCGAGGGCGCCGCACCCCGCCCCTGGCAGGAGGCCGCCACGCTGCTCGGCGAGGCCGAGCTGTACTGGCTGTCCACCGTCCGCCCGGACGGCCGCCCGCACGTCACCCCGCTGATCGGGGTCTGGTCGGACGGCGCGCTGCACTTCTGCACGGGCCCGGCCGAACGCAAGGCGCGCAATCTGCTCGCCAACCCCGCGGTCGCGCTGACCACCGGGGCCAACACGCTGGACAAGGGCTACGACGTGGTCGTCGAGGGCCGGGCGGACCCGGTGACGGACGAGGCCGGGCTGACCCGGCTGGCCGCCGCCTGGGAGGCGAAGTACGGCGCGGACTGGCGCTTCGATGTCCGGGACGGCGCGTTCTTCACCGAGGCGGGCGGCCGGGCCCTGGTCTTCGCGGTGGCCCCGCGCACGGCTTTCGGCTTCGCGAAGGGCGAGCCGTTCGGCCAGACGCGGTGGCGCTTCACCTGAGCACCACCGCGCCCGTGTCCCGGCGGGGCGGATTCCGGAGGAGCCCGGCTCCTCCGGGAGCCGTGGCGACTCCCGGAGGGTCCGGGCGGAGGGTCAACGTTCCGGCCGGGTGCCGATCACGACGGTGGCGTACAGCTCATCGGAGGTGACCACCCGCGGGACCAGCCCTCCGCTGCCCACCGCCTCCTGCGCGCGGGCCGCCTGACGCTCACTCGTCTCGACCAGCAGACTGCCGCCCGGCGCCAGCCAGCTCGGAGCCTCCGCGGCCACCCGGCGCATGACGTCGAGTCCGTCGCCGCCGCCGTCGAGTGCCACACGCGGCTCGTGGATGCGCGCTTCGGCGGGCAGCAGTTCGACGTCTCCGGTCGGCACGTACGGCACATTGGCGAGCAGGACGTCGACGCGTCCGCGCAGGGAGTCCGGCAGGGGCGCGAAGAGGTCGCCCTCGTAGACCTGGCCGAGTTCGCCGACATTGTGCCGGGCGCACCGCACGGCGGCCGGTTCGACGTCGGTGGCGTGCAGTTCTACCCCGTCCAGGGCCGCTGCCAGCGCGGCTCCGAGCGCCCCGGAGCCGCAGCAGAGGTCGACGACGACGGACGGTGTCGGGGTGAGACCCACGGCCTGCCGGACCAGGAACTCGGTGCGGCGGCGGGGCACGAAGACGCCGGGGTCGACGCGGACCCGCATTCCGCAGAACTCGGCCCAGCCCAGGACGTGTTCCAGGGGCAGACCGGCGACGCGGCGCTCGACCATGCCGGCCAGGACGGCCGGGGTGCCGGCGGTGGAGAGGAGAAGTGCGGCCTCGTCCTCGGCGAAGACACAGCCTGCGGCGCGGAGGGTGGTGACGATCGAGGAGAGGGAGAGCGGTGACGCGGAAGCCGACATGAAGCGGACCCTTTCGGAAAGCCGATGGGCGCTCCGCGATCGTCTATGCCGGTTCGGTCACGCGATCGCCGGAAGGGAGCACCCAGCCTGATACAGCGGTAATGGGTCTCACCTCCTGAGTACGTCCCCGTGTGGGGAGGCATCACCTTACCCCAGGACCTGACGAACAGTGCGCGCCCCGGGACCCGGGGTCAGCGTCGCCGCGGACCGTGGTCGCGACCGCCGTCGATGAAGCGGTTGTGCACCGCCACCGAGGTGTTGGCCGCCCGGGTCTCCCGGATCTCCGCACTGTGGCGGCGCTCGATCTCCAGGCCGTCGAAATTCTGTGTCCGGCGCCGGGACCGGAGACCGACCCTGACGACCAGGAGCACGATCAGTGCGAGCAAGGTGCCGAGCAGCACGAGAACTTCCGTCATGTTTCCCCCGTCCAGAAGGACTTCATTGTCCGCGCGGGGGCCCCGGCCGTCCAGCGGTGAGCGGGCTGCCGCGCACCGACGCACGTGTGCCCCGCGCCGGACGGCACGGGGCACACGTCAACAACGCGAAAAACCCTAGCTCGTGTCCCTAGAGGTCCACGCTGTCGCGCAGCTTCGTCGAGGTCAGGAAGACCGACGCGACCACACCGACCACGGCGATGGCCGCCGAGATGAGGAAGATGTGACCCGTCGCGTCTCCGTACGCGGCCCGTACGACCTCCTGGATCTCCGGCGGCATGGCCGCCACGTTCAGGGTCGAGCCGCCGGAGGAGGACGCGGCCGGGTCGACGCCCAGCTTCGTGAGACCTGCGGCGATCTTCGTGGCGACCTGGTTGGCCAGCACCGCGCCCAGCACCGAGACGCCGATGGTGCCGCCGAGGGACCGGAAGAAGGTGATCGCACCGCTGGCCGCGCCGAGTTCACTGAGCGGGACCGTGTTCTGGAGGACCAGGACGAGGTTCTGCATCGACATACCGACACCGACGCCGACCGCGGCCATCCCGAACGACACGATGACCAGGGGGGTTTCGTGGTCGATCGTGGACAGGCCGAGGAAGCCCAGGGTGAGGACGACGACTCCGGCGATGATGTACGGCTTGACCTTGCCGGTCCTGGAGACCAGGCGTCCGGCGACGGTCGAGGAGACCAGCACACCGGCCATCAGCGGGATGGTGAGCAGACCGGCCTCGGTCGGTGAGTAGCCGCGGCCGATCTGGAAGTACTGGCCGAGGAAGACCGCTCCGCCGAACATCGCCATGCCGACCGCGAGGCTCGCGACGATGGCGAGGGCGGGGTCCCGGCGTCGTACGACGTCGAGCGGGACGACCGGTTCCTTGACACGGCCCTCGACCACCACGGCCGCCGCGAGGATCACTGCGGCGGCGCCGACCATGGCCGCCGTCTGCCAGGAGATCCAGTCGAAGTCGTTGCCGACGAAGGTGACCCAGAGCAGGAGCAGGCTGACGCCGGCCGCGATGAGGGTTGCCCCGAGGTAGTCGACCTTGACGTCCGGGCGGCGTACTTCGGTGAGGTGCAGGGTGCGGGAGAGCATCACGGAGGCGAGCAGCGTGAACGGTACGGCGATGAAGAAGCACCACCGCCAGCCCAGCCACGAGGTGTCCGTGATGAAGCCGCCGAGCAGCGGGCCGCCGACGGTGGAGACGGCCATGACGCCGCCGAGGTAGCCGTTGTACCGGCCGCGTTCCTTGGGGCTGATCATCGCGGCGATGATGACCTGCACGAGCACCTGGAGAGCGCCCATGCCGAGGCCCTGGAGTGCACGGAAGGCGATCAACTGCTCGGTGGACTGGGCGAATCCGCAGGCGATCGACGAGATGACGAAGATGCCGATGGATATCTGGAGCAGCAGCTTCTTGCTGAACAGGTCGGCGAGCTTGCCCCAGATCGGGGTGGAGGCCGTCGATGCCAGCAGCATCGCGGTGACGACCCAGGTGTACTGCGACTGGGTGCCGTTCAGCGAGCCGATGATCTGCGGGAGGGCGACGGAGACCACGGTGCTGCTCGTCATCGCCACGAACAGCACGATCAGCAGACCGCTCAGCGCTCGCAGGACATCGCGGTGCTCCATGGGCGCGACCTGGGGCGGCGCGGCCGTTTCTGCGCTCACGCGCAACCTCCGGGAGGTGTGGTCGGGGAGTAGAAGAATTCACCATACATGCACAGTGGGCAATTTTGCTCACTGCGCAATAATGCCCATCGGGCACGAAGGGGCGCGTTGATAATGGACAGCATGGAGAGCTCTGTGGGACTGCGGGAACGCAAGAAGGAAGCCACCCGCCGGGCCGTGCACGAAGCGACGCTGCGCCTCACCGTCGAGCACGGCTTCGACCAGGTGACGGTGGAGGCAGTGGCGGACGCGGCCGGAATCTCCCGCAGAACGTTCTCGAACTACTTCGCGAGCAAGGAGGACGCCCTCCTGTACGGCGAGGAACAGCAGATGGAGGCCCTGGTCGCGGCGGTACGCGAACGGCCGTCCGACGAGCCCGCCTGGCCCGCGCTGCGGGCCGCGATGACGGAGTTCTCCCGGAGGGTCGCGCCGCCCGAACGCGAATGGGCCGTACGCACCAGGCTCGCCCTGCGGCACCCTTCCCTGCTCGCACGCCAGCTCGCCAACCACGCCGCGATGGAACGGGACCTGGCCGAGGCCGTGGCCCAGCGCACGGGACCGGCGACGGGCGCGGTGCGTCCGCAGGTGATGGCCGCCGCGTTCCTCTCCTCGCTGCGCATCGCGATGCGCATGTGGATCGAGGAGGACCTGACCGGCGATCCCGGTGAACTGATCGACGGGATCCTCGACGAGATGGCCCGTAGTTTCAACTGACCCTGCCGGGACTCTCCCCCTGACATAATCTCCGCCTGGATCTCTTGCGGGGAAGGGGACTTGGGCGGATATGCGGTACGGCAGAACCACGGGAACCGGCCGAAGGCGGGCCCTGCCGATCGCGGTGCCGGGCCCCGTCCCGCTCCGGCCGCGGGCGTACGCGGCGGGCTCCAGGACCACGCGGACCTCTTCGGTCCCCGGCTGCCGCCGGGACCCCTCACCCAGCGGAGAAGGAGCATCGGACCATGCCGGAGCATGACGGGACAGCGCACTACCTACGACGCCAGCACCCGACCGACGTCACCGGTTTCACCTGGGAGTTCACCGGGGACAGCCTGACCGTCCACGGCGACTGCCCGCGCTGCCTGGGCGAGAACAGCTACCAGCCGCCGGTCGAGGTACAGGTCGGTGTCACCAAGGGTCCCGGAGGTCCGGCGAAGGCCGCCCGCAGGGGCGGGGAGAAGACGTACATGACGTGCCGGTGCCCGTTTCCGCACCCCCAGGACACCCAGCAGAAGGGCGGTTGCGGCCTCTCCTGGGTCGCGGTGCGCCCGCCGGAGAGTGGCACCTCGTGAGCGGGGCCGGCCCGTACACGACGGACCAGCTGGACCGGGCCGACGCACGTCTCCAGGAGATCCTGGACGGGCAACTGGACATCGCACGCCGCCAGGCCGAGGGGTGGCGCAACTTCCTCACCCTGGCCACGGGCCTGCTGACCGCCGTCCTCATCCTGAAGGGCCGCGACAACGTCACGGAACTCACCACCGGCTACCGGCTGGCGGTGACCGCCCTCCTGGTCTGCGCCTTCGCGGGCCTCCTGGCCGCCGCGTACGCGGCGGTGTCCGCGGCGCACGGAAAGCCCGGGGACCATCTGGAGTACGCCGATGCGCTGCGCCTGCTCGACTGGGAGACGGAGGAGCGGAAGCGGATCGTGGACCGCATCCACTTCGTCCGCCGGGCGACCACCGGCGGCGTCTTCGCGGTCGTGGCGGCCGTGCTGCTCACCTGGACGGCACCGGCCGCCGAGGAGAAGAAGCCGGAAACCCAGCTCGTGACCGTACGGACCTCGGAGGGCCCGGTCTGCGGCGAACTCGTCGCGGTGGACGCCAAGGGCGTCACGGTCCGGGTGGTGCCCGCCACCGGAGCCAAGAAGAAGGAGAAGGCGAAGGAGAGCGGCGCGGACAAGGCGGGGAGCCCGGGCAAGAACGCGAAGCCCGGGGTCCTGCGCCATGTGCCGTGGGGACCCGGGACCACCGAAGCGGCCCCGGCCCCCACCTGTTGATCTGGATCAAAGGCCTCATCCAGGGCGCTGATTGATCACGGACTCGATACGTTCTCCAGGTGCGCGGCCTGGGCGGAGGGCTGGGTGTCTGTTCCCAGCCACTCGCAGAACAGGATGGTGGCGTCGTCCTGGAGTTGTCCGTGGTGGTGGTCCAAGACGGCGTGCACGACGCTGCGAAGGGTCTCGGGAACGGGTAGCCCGTCGGCGTGGCACCGGATGAGGAGTTCCACGAACCGGTCGAGGCTGAATTCCGGACCTCCCGCTCGTCGTGCTTCGGTGATGCCATCGGTGTACAGCACGACCAGGTCGCCGGGTTCCAGCTGTTCGCGGCACGGATGGACAGGCAGACCGAGGTCGATGCCCATGGGGAGGGCCGGCTCGCACCGCAACCTACTGTTCCAGCGGCCGGCCCGGATGATCAGGGGCAGGTGGTGGCCGCGGTTGACGAAAGTGAGCAGACCGGTGGCGGCGTTCAACTCTGCGAGGATGCCGGTGGCGTAGCGCTGGTGGTGGAACTGCTCGATCAGGTCGGCCTCGATCCGTTGGCTGGTCTCGACCAGATCGCATCCCTGGCGTCGGGAGTTGCGGCAGGTGGCCATGGCCAGGTTCGCAGTAAGCCCTGCTGCGGTGTCGTGGCCCATGGCGTCGAAGATCGACAGATGGACGTGGGCTCCGGCCGTCGCGTAGTCGTAGGCGTCGCCGCTGACGTCATAAGCGGGCTCCAGCGCTGCCGCGATGACAACCCGGCCGTCGGCATAGGTGCGCGGCGGCATGAGATTCCACTGCATCTCCGCGCCGACGGACATGGGCGCGGTCCGCGCGAGCCGGGCGTACGAGTCGCTGCGGTCCCGCTTGCTCGCGACGACCAGGGCGGTGAGTGCGGCCAATGCATCGGCGTCCTCGCGCACCATATCGTCCTCACGAGAGGTGCAGACCTTCATCACCCCGAGGCGTTCCATGCCGTTCAGCATCGGAACCCACCATGCGCGGACACCGTCGTCATTTACAGGTCCCGCAGGGAGGATCTCCCCAGTCCGGTAGGTACGTCCGGCCACGGTGCCGTCGATCCGCAACTCCGCCGGGTCGTCCCCGGGATCCTGGCCGGCATCCGGTCCTTTGCCGGTGAGCAGCCGCAGGCACCGCAGCTCCAAGTCCGACAGGTACACGAGCACAGTCGGGAATCCGGCGGGAGCGGCGCAGCGGTCCAGGGACTCGGGCAACGACTCCAGGGGCACGAGGTGGCTGGCCTCCAGCAGGTCGACCAGCATGCGACGTACCGTGCCGTCCCACGTTGTCATCCGGGCACCGCCGATCCTGGGCGCACACACCCACTGCTGACTCCAGTCTTGCGGCCGAAGCCGCTCCGCGCACCTTGGAGCAATTCGGAGGCGCCCCGTGCCGTACCGCGCAGCAGCCGCGCGCGAGCACGGCCACCCTCGGACGGCCAAACCTGCTCGGGTGATCTCCCCACACTTCTGATGCTTTCTGGCCTGTCCGGGTGGCTCGATGCGGCCTGGACAGCTGGGTGTCTGGCCGGCACCCGGTCAGACGCCTGCCGCAGGCGACGCGCTGACGACCACCGGACGCACATGAGCCAGCAGAAGTTCCAGGAACCGCTCCGGCCGTCGGAACGCCGCGAAGTGGCTGCAGTCCTCGATCAACGCGAAGCCCTTGACGGGCGCCTCGACGTCGTCAAAAAAGCGGCGGGCGAGCTCCGGCGACGTAAGCACGTCCTTCTCGCCCTGAACGATGAAGAAGGGGAGTTCGAACTTCGTCCCGTCCGCCCAGTCGTCGGACCCGGCGGTGGCGTGAGTGATCTGTTCCGAGAGGGTCATGCCCTTCACGAAGCGCCCCAGTTCACGCAGCGAGTGCAGCGGCGAGAACCACAGGGACCCCATGACGACCTTCTTCATCGTGTCCAGGGTCAGCGGGTCGCTGGTGGCCAGCAGCTTGGCGTGCATCGCGCGCTCGCGGGCCGTCCACCGCCGCTCATCGGGGTGGAGCGCCTCGACTACCGCCAGCTCCTTACGCTTTCCGGCCGCGCGCAGCCGGGTGAGCAGGGCTTGGTGTACGGAGTCGTCGCGGCCGGCGTCGTGGATGTTCTGGTCGGTGCCGACGTATGCGGAGTAGCGCTCGGGGAACTCGCGGGCGAGCCGCAGGCCGAAGGCACTTCCGTAGGAGAGGCCGAGCAGGACGATCTTGTCGGCGCCCAGGCGGGTGCGTATGTGGTCGGTGACTTCGATCGCGTCGCCGTAGATCCGGTCGAAGGTCATTTCGCCCTGTCCTTCCGGACCGCTGCGACCGAGGGTCTTGAGGGCACCGCGCATGTCCCAGCGGACGATCGTGAAGTGCTTCTCCCAGGATCTGGTGCGGGGTCCGAAGATCGCGGTCGAGGCTCCGGGGCCGCCGTGCAGTTCCAGGACGACCGGGTTCGAGAGATCCTCGCCGCGTACTGAGATCCACTGCTCGATGCCGCCGATGCGGACGAATCCCTGCTCGTCGATGCCGTTCGGGGTGTCGATCTTCATCAGTGAAGCGTTGCGGGATCGCTTGAGGGCGCGGTGGCCAAGGACACCGGCCGCGGGTGCGGCGAGGAGGACGGCTGCGGACGAGGCGGCGATGGTGGCGATCATGACGACTCCCTGGGTGTCCCGTTCGAGCAAACTGTATATGCCGTAAGCGGTTAGCTATACGTTATAAACAGTTAGGGTGGGGTGTCAACGGGGATCGGTAGAGGAGGCGCGGGTGGCCGCGAAGAAGGTCGGGAAGCAGGCCGACGTGAAGGCGAGCTTCGCGCTGCTCTGGGGCGAGCAGGAGCTGCCGAGCAGGGGCCCGAAGCCCTCGCTCAGCGCGGGCCGGATCGCGGAGGCGGCTATCGGGATCGCCGACAGGGAGGGCTTGGACGCGGTCTCACTGGCGCGGGTAGCCAAGGAATTCGGCGTCACCGCGATGGCGCTCTACCGGTACGTTCCCGGCAAGACGGAACTCCTCGACCTGATGGTCGACCTCGCGATCGGCCCCCCGGCCCCGGTCGCCGACATCCCCGGCGGCTGGCGCCCGCAGCTGACCGAGTGGGCCCGACAGTGCCTGGCGATGTACCGCCGCCACCCATGGGTCCTGACGGCGACCGGCATGCGCCGCCAGATCATGGGCCCACATCAACTCGGCTGGCTCGACTCGGCCTTGGCCGCACTGGCCGGTACGGGATTGCCGGCCACCCAGCGGCATGACACGTTCCTGCTGCTCGTAGGCCATATTCGCAATATCGCCCAGCAGTACGTCGACCACGACGCGGCGGCGAATGAAGAGTGGGCGCACCTGACGGCCGAGGTCTTGCAGCGGCACGAGGAGCGCTTCCCCGCCCTGACGGAGGCGATCGCGGCGGGCACCTTCGCTCCGCAAGATGGGAACCCGCTGGACTTCGGCCTGGAGCGGATCCTCGATGGGGTGGCAGTCCTGATCCCCTCGTGAGCGGTTCTATGCCGCTTTGCTCGTCTTCGGCCATGGCAGCATTCGGGGCCGGCCACGTCAGGTGTTGAAGTCGGTGCGCCGGACGGCGCCGCCTCTATCTGCACGGGTGAACAGGAGCTGGTGACGAGCGGGCCGTCCGGCCGCAGCCACGGCAGTGTCACACCTACGGGAGGGAACTTCTCCCGGTGTTGCTTGAGTGCTTCCCCTACTCGATCAGACAGGGGCACGTCGCGTTCCTTGTTGCGCTTCGGTGGGCCGAACACGAGGTGGCCGTTTGCAACCCTCACCTGGTACCCGATGTGCAGCGGGGTTATCCAGGACGGCTCCGACGCCGTGATCACACCAGCCACGCCATGATCGTTCCACCCAAGGGAGGCAGAGCGAGTGCTCTTCCACCCAAGTCCCAGCGGCCATCGGGCCTGATTCAGCACCGGACGGCCCACAGGCGGCCCAGGGCAGGTGAAACGCCTTCGGGCCGACGGTGCGACACCGTCGGCCCGAAGCCACGTGCATGCGCCCCAAGGCGCTGAGCTGCGGTTACAGCACCGGCAGCAGGTTCTTCAGCTCGAAGGCCGTGACCTCGCTGCGGTACTCCTCCCACTCCTGCTTCTTGTTGCGGAGGAAGAAGTCGAAGACGTGCTCGCCGAGCGTCTCGGCGACCAGTTCGCTCTTCTCCATGAGGGCGATCGCCTCGCCGAGGTTCTGCGGGAGGGGTTCGATGCCCATCGCGCGGCGTTCGGCGTCGGAGAGGGCCCAGACGTCGTCGTCGGCGCCGGCCGGGAGTTCGTAGCCCTCCTCGATGCCCTTGAGGCCCGCGGCGAGCAGCACCGCGTACGTCAGGTAGGGGTTGGCGCCCGAGTCGATCGAGCGGACCTCCACGCGGGCCGAACCGGTCTTGCCGGGCTTGTACATGGGGACGCGGATCAGGGCGGAGCGGTTGTTGTGGCCCCAGCAGATGTACGAGGGGGCCTCGCCGCCCGCGCCCGCGGCGCGCGAGGAGCCGCCCCAGATGCGCTTGTACGAGTTGACCCACTGGTTGGTGACCGCGGAGATCTCGGCGGCGTGCTTCAACAGGCCCGCGATGAAGGAGCGGCCGACCTTGGAGAGCTGGTACTCGGAGCCCGACTCGTAGAACGCGTTGCGGTCGCCCTCGAAGAGGGAGAGGTGGGTGTGCATGCCCGAGCCCGGGTAGTCCGAGAACGGCTTCGGCATGAAGGTCGCCTGCACGCCCTGCTCCAGCGCGACCTGCTTCATGACCAGGCGGAAGGTCATGATGTTGTCGGCGGTCGAGAGCGCGTCCGCGTACCGCAGGTCGATCTCCTGCTGGCCCGGTGCGCCCTCGTGGTGGCTGAACTCCACCGAGATGCCCATCGATTCGAGCATGGTGATCGCCTGGCGGCGGAAGTCCATGCCGACGTTCTGGGGGGTGTGGTCGAAGTAGCCGGAGTTGTCGGCGGGCGTGGGCCTGCTGCCGTCGAGCGGCTTGTCCTTCAGCAGGAAGAACTCGATCTCCGGGTGGGTGTAGAAGGTGAAGCCCAGGTCGGAGGTCTTGGCGAGGATCCGCTTGAGCACGTAGCGCGGATCGGCGAAGGACGGCGAACCGTCGGGCATGAGGATGTCGCAGAACATCCGGGCCGTGCCGGGCGCCTCCGCACGCCAGGGAAGGATCTGGAACGTGCCGGGGTCGGGCTTGGCGATCATGTCCGATTCGTACACCCGGGCGAACCCTTCGATGGCCGAGCCGTCGAAGCCGATGCCCTCGTCGAACGCCTGCTCCAGCTCCGCGGGGGCCACGGCGACGGACTTGAGGAACCCGAGGACATCGGTGAACCACAGCCGTACGAAGCGGATGTCGCGCTCCTCAAGTGTCCTGAGGACGAATTCCTGCTGCTTGTCCATAGCCACATCCTTGCAGTTCAGACGGTCTGTGCACCACCGCCCGGGGTAGGGGAGGAACTCCAGTATCACGACCCGGGATTTCACCCAGATTACGCACTCGGTGTGAGAGAGAGCACTCGGCCACCCACTACGATCGGCGCCCAAGGCGTGCAAGGGGGCCGGCGGCTTCGCAACCGCCCCCCGCACACCGGTCCCCGGACCTGATTTTCCCCTCTCCACCCCTTCGCAGAAGGACTGGCCGACATGAGTTTCGACCGCAGGACCCGCATAGAGCAGATGCGCAGTGCCGACCGCGCACGCGACCGCCGCAACCGGGTCGCCGTCATAGCGCTGAGCACCCTGGTCGTCGCCGGTCTGGTCGGCTTCGGCTCGTACCTCGTGCTGGACAGGTCCGAGGCGAAGGAGAAGGAGTCCGACGCGGTGGCGCAGGACGCCAAGCAGCCCGCGGAGGACAAGGCGGCACTGGCCGCGGAGCCCGTCAAGGACGAGAAGTCCTGGGACCCGAAGAAGCTGACCCGCAACCACGTCGCGGGCGAGGTGAAGTACGCCATGAGGCCGCCGGTCGGCGGTGACCACAACCAGGCGTGGCTGAACTGCGACGGCGTCGTATACGAGAAGGCCGTCCCCGACGTCAACGCGGTGCACGCCCTCGAACACGGTTCGGTATGGGTGACCTACAACGACCAGGCCGCCGAGGCCGATGTGCAGAAGCTCGCGAGCCGCGTCGACAGGACCCCGTACTCGCTGATGAGCCCCTACGCGGACCAGTCCGGGGCGATCATGCTGAGCGCCTGGGGCAAGCAGGTCACGGTGGACAGCGCCGACGACCGGCGGGTGGCCCAGTTCTTCGCGAAGTACGTGCAGGGCCCGCAGACCCCCGAGCCGGGCGCGCCCTGCACGGGCGGGATCGGGGCCGCCGGGTGACGCGGGGTCCCGACACCGGCGCGGAGCCGGCGGACGAGGGCGCGCGGCGCACCCGGCGCACCCGGTGGGTGGCGGGCTCCGCCGTCGCCCTCGCCCTGCTGTTCGCGGGGGCGGCGACGGTCGCCTCCGCGCGGGACGACGCGGCGGGCGGCCGGGCGGACGCGCCGGCGGTCCCCTCGGCGGGGTCGGCCGACGCGGGCTTCGCGCGCGACATGGCCGTCCACCACCAGCAGGCCGTGGAGATGTCCTTCATCGTGCGCGACCGCACGCGGGACGAGGACGTACGGCGTCTGGCGTACGACATCGCCAACACCCAGGCCAACCAGCGGGGCATGCTGCTCGGCTGGCTGGAGCTGTGGGAGCTGCCGAAGACCGCCCCCGACGGGCAGCCGCCGATGCACTGGATGGCCGGTGGACACGGCGGTCACGACGGGCACGACATGGGCGGCACTGCGGGGACGGAGGGCTCGGGGTTCACCGCCCACGACGGGGCCCTCATGCCCGGCATGGCCACCAGGACCGAGCTCGACCGGCTCCGCGCGGCCGACGGCAGGCAGGCGGAGATCCTGTACCTCCAGCTGATGACCGACCACCACGAGGGCGGTGTCGACATGGCCCGCGGCTGCGCCGGCCTGTGCACCGTCGGGGTCGAGAAGCGGCTCGCCCAGGGCATGGTCGACGCGCAGCGGTCCGAGCTGGACCTGATGGCGGACATGCTGAAGGCCAGGGGCGCGAAGCCCCGCCCCTGAGGCGTACGGTCACCGGCCGCGCCCACCCGAACGGGTGGCAGCGGTCGCGTGCCCCGGGCGGCCCCGTGACGATGGGGTGCGCTCGGGGTCGTACGCCAGTGCCTGCCGGCACCCAGGAGGAAATCCTTCATGACCACCGCCAAAGACATCATGCACACCGGGGCCCAGTGGATCCCGGCCCACGAGACGCTCGACCGCGCCGCGCAGATGATGCGCGACCACAAGGTGGGCGCGCTGCCCATCTCCGCCAACGGTGAGCAGGACCGCATGGTCGGCATCCTGACCGACCGCGACATCGTGGTCGGCTGTGTGGCGATGGGCCGCGACCCGTCGAAGGTGACCGCGGGCGAGCTCGCCCAGGGCACGCCGCGCTGGATCGACGCGGACGCGGGCGTCGAAGCGGTGCTGGAGGAGATGCAGCAGCACCAGATCCGCCGCCTCCCGGTGATCGAGAACAAGATGCTGATCGGCATGATCAGCGAAGCCGATCTGGCGCAGCACCTCTCCGAGGAGCAGATCGCCGGCTGGGCGGAGAAGGTCTACTCGCGCAACTGACGCGCCCCCGTGACAGCCGTGGCCCGGCACCCCTGGCGAAGGGGGTGCCGGGCCACGGTTCATATACCCGGAGGGGGTAGGGTGTCCGGCGTGGAGCGGAAGAGGAGCGGGGCATTCGGGCAGTGGCTGCTGCTCGTCGCGCTGCTGTTCGGGATCGCCACGATGCACACCGTGGGACATCCCGCCGAGCACTCGCCGCCCGGGACCACGGCGACCGTGGCGCACGGAGGCCACCCGGAGGCGGAGACCGCCCCAGCGGGTTCCTCCGCACTCCCCCGCCCGGCCGCTCCGGACGCCGACGCGCCGCCGATGAGCGGCATGGACCCGATGGCCGTCTGCCTCGCCGTGCTGAGCACCTGGGCCGTGGCCTTGATCGCCCTCCGGCTGCTCGGGCCGCGCCGCTCGGGCCCCCCGAACGACGGCGCGGCCGTGCGGCTGCCGCTCGTTCCCTGGCCGAATCCGCCACCCCGCAGGACCCTTCTCACCAGTCTGTCGGTGCTGCGCATCTAGGAGCGGGCGTCCACCTCCGCCCTCCTCCAGCACACCGACTTCTTTGAGGTGCACTCAGCCATGTCCGCACAGCACACCCGCCGAGCCGTGCTCGGTTCCGGAATCGCCCTGGCCGGTACGGGCGTTCTCGCCGCCTGTTCCGGTGGTACGCCGACCCGTACGGCCTCCGGCGCGAAGACCGGCGACCGGTTCGTGTCGCCCGACGGCAAGGAGGTCGCGGCGGCCGAGGCCGGGCGGGGCTCCGGCCCCGTACGGAAGGTCTCGCTCACCGCGACCCCGGCCCGCCTGGACCTGGGCGGCGGACGCACGGTCCGCTCCTGGGCCTACGGAGACCGGCTGCCCGGCGCCGAGGTCCGGGTGACCGCCGGCGACACCCTGGCGCTCACGCTCGCCAACCATCTGCCGCAGCCGACGTCACTGCACTGGCACGGCCTCGCCCTGCGCAACGACATGGACGGGGTCCCGGGTCTGACGCAGCGGAACATCGCACCGGGGGCGGACTTCACCTACCGGTTCGCGGTTCCGCACCCGGGCACGTACTGGTTCCATCCGCACTCGGGGGTCCAGCAGGACCGCGGGCTGTACGCGCCGCTGATCGTCGAGGACCCGAAGGAACCGCTCGCGTACGACAGCGAGTGGGTCGTCGTCCTCGACGACTGGGTCGACGGAGTGGACGGCTCGACACCCGACGCGGTCCTGGCCGAACTCGGCAAGGGCATGGGCGGGGACGGTGGGGGCGACGGCGGCACGGAGCACGGCGGGCACGACATGTCGCAGATGTCCGCGCGGGCCGAGGGCGACGGGCCCTCGCGCATGATGATGGGCGCCACCAGCGAACTGCTCGGCGGCGACGCGGGCGACGTCGCCTATCCGTACTACCTGGTCAACGGCCGTACCCCGCAGTCGCCTTCGTCCTTCACCGCCCGGCCCGGCGACCGCATCAGGCTGCGCATCGTCAACGCGGGCGGCGACACCGCCTTCCGGGTCGCGCTCGGCGGCCACCGGATGACCGTCACACACACCGACGGCTTCCCTGTCCGGCACACGGAGACCGACGCCCTGCTGCTGGGCATGGGCGAGCGGTACGACGTGCTGGTCACCGCCGGGGACGGGGTGTTCCCGCTGACCGCGCTCGCCGAGGGCAAGAAGGCGTCGGCGCTCGCCCTGCTGCGTACGGGCGGCGGCGCGGCGCCCGCCGCCTCCGTACGGCCGAAGGAGCTGGACGGGAAGCTGGTGACGGCCGACCGGCTGGTTCCGGACGCGTCCGTCGCGCTGGCCGCGCGCGCACCGGACCGTACGATCCGCATCTCGCTCACGGGTTCCATGGCGGCGTACGACTGGGCCTTCGACAGGGAGCCGTACCGCGCCGGCCGGCGTCATCCCGTGGAGGCCGGGGAGCGGGTCAGGCTGGAGTTCCACAACACCACCGCGATGTGGCATCCGCTGCATCTGCACGGCCACACCTTCGCGCTGGCCGGCGGTGCGGCGGGGGCCCGCAAGGACACCGCGGTGATCCTGCCGAAGCGTCCGCTGACGGTGGACTTCGACGCCGACAACCCGGGCCTGTGGATGCTGCACTGCCACAACGTCTACCACGCGGAGGCGGGCATGATGACGGTCCTCGGCTACCGGCGCTGACCCCCCGTCCTGGCGGTCCGGCCCCGCATTCTGCCGGTCCGCCAGGACATCGCGTCAGAAAGACGATTAGACTGGGCGGCGTGCCTCAACTACGCCTCGCACTGAATCAGATCGACTCGACGGTCGGCGATCTCGCCGGAAACGCCGAGTCGATCGTCCACTGGACCCGGCACGCCGCCGAGCAGGGCGCCCATCTCGTGGCGTTCCCCGAGATGGCGTTGACCGGCTATCCCGTCGAGGATCTGGCCCTGCGGTCGTCCTTCGTCGAGGCGTCGCGCGACGCGCTGAGCGCGCTCGCCGCCCGCCTCCTGGCGGAGGGCTTCGGCGAGCTGCCGGTCCTCGTCGGCTATCTGGACCGTTCCGGCAAGGCCCAGGCCCGGTACGGCCAGCCGGCCGGGTCCCCGCAGAACGCAGCCGCGGTGCTGCACCGCGGGCGGATCGCGCTGACCTTCGCCAAGCACCACCTGCCCAACTACGGCGTCTTCGACGAGTTCCGGTACTTCGTGCCGGGCGACTCGATGCCCGTCGTGCGGGTCCACGGCATCGATGTGGCACTCGCGATCTGCGAGGACCTCTGGCAGGACGGCGGCCGGGTGCCCGCCGCGCGGTCCGCCGGGGCCGGGCTGCTCCTGTCCGTCAACGCCTCGCCGTACGAGCGGGACAAGGACGACACGCGGCTCGAACTGGTCCGCAAGCGGGCCCAGGAGGCCGGCTGCACCACGGCGTACCTCGCGATGATCGGCGGCCAGGACGAGCTGGTCTTCGACGGTGACTCGATCGTCGTCGACAAGCACGGCGAGGTGATCGCCCGCGCCCCGCAGTTCGCCGAGGGCAGCGTGATCCTCGACCTGGAACTGCCCGCCGCCGCGGCGGAGGCGCCGTCCGGGGTCGTGGACGACGGGCTGCGCATCGACCATGTGGTGCTCTCCGAAGAGCCCCTTCCGGCGTACGAGCCGGAGCTGCTGGGCGGCTATGCCGAGCGCCTCGACGACGACGAGGAGCTGTACTCGGCGCTGGTCGTGGGGCTCCGCGCGTACGCCGCGAAGAACGGTTTCAGCAGTGTGCTGATCGGGCTCTCCGGCGGCATCGACTCGGCGCTCGTCGCGGCCATCGCGTGCGACGCGCTCGGGGCGCAGAACGTGTACGGCGTCTCGATGCCGTCGAAGTACTCCTCGGACCACTCCAAGGGCGACGCGGCCGAGCTGGCCCGGCGCACCGGGCTGAACTTCCGCACCGTGCCGATCGAGCCGATGTTCGACGCGTACATGGGCTCGCTGGAACTGACCGGGCTCGCCGAGGAGAACCTCCAGTCGCGGCTGCGCGGCACGATGCTGATGGCCCTCTCCAATCAGGAGGGCCAGATCGTCCTCGCACCGGGCAACAAGTCCGAGCTGGCGGTGGGGTACTCGACGCTGTACGGGGACTCCGTCGGCGCGTACGGCCCCATCAAGGACGTCTACAAGTCCTCGGTGTTCCGGCTCGCGAAGTGGCGCAACCGGGCGGCGGAGGAGCGGGGGCAGACGCCGCCGATCCCCGAGGCGTCGATCACCAAGCCGCCCAGCGCCGAACTGCGGCCGGGGCAGGTGGACACGGACTCGCTGCCCGACTACGACGTACTGGACCGGCTCCTGGAGCTGTACGTGGACCGGGACCAGGGGCGGGACGCGATCGTCGCGGCCGGCTTCGACGAGGCGCTGGTGGCGAAGACGCTGCGGATGGTGGACACCGCGGAGTACAAGCGGCGGCAGTATCCGCCGGGGACGAAGATCTCGCCCAAGGGGTTCGGCAAGGACCGGCGGCTGCCGATCACGAACCGGTGGCGCGAGTCGGGGTGACGGGACGGGCACCGGGGCGGTGACGGGCCGGTGCCGCCCCGGCGGCCGGTCCGTCCCCGGCGTTCGAGGACGGGCCGGCCCGCGCGGGGCGGGTGGTCAGTGGGCTTCCGCCCGGGCTCCGGATTCCGCTTCGTGTGCCGGGACGCGGTCCCCGCCCGCCACGACCCGGGACGCACCCGGCGTACGGTCCAGAAGACCGGCCGTGGCCGCGATCCCGAGGCCGACCACCGCCAGCACCGCGCCCACGAGGGCCGGTGACGTCCAGCCCCAGCCTGCCGCGATCGCCACGCCGCCGAGCCACGCGCCGCCCGCGTTGGCGAGGTTGAAGGCCGAGTGGTTGGAGGCGGACGCGAGCGTGGGCGCGTCCTTGGCCTTGTTCATGACCAGCATCTGCAGCGGTGTGGTCGTCATGAACCCGACCCCTCCCAGCAGCACCACCATGACCAGCGCCGCCCACTGCACATGGACGGTGAAGGGGAAGACGACCAGGACGACGGCGAGCGCCGCCAGCGACCCGTACAGCGTGGGGCGCAGGGCGCGGTCCGTGAGCGGTCCGGCCGCGAGCGCGCCCAGGGTCATCCCGATGCCGAACAGCGCCAGCACCAGCGTCACGGAGGACTCGCCGAAGCCCATCGCCTCGGTCGTCATGGCCGAGAGGTAGGAGTAGACGGCGAAGACCCCGGCGAAGCCGAAGACCGCGGTCAGCAGCCCGAGGAGCACCTGACGGTTGCCCAGCGCCCGCAGCTCGCGGCGGACGTTCTGCTGGGCGTCGAGCGGAATCTGCGGGACGAGGCGGGCGAGGGCGGCCATCGCGCACAGTCCGATCACCGCGACGACCAGGAAGGTCGCCCGCCATCCCAGGTGCTGGCCGAGCAGCGTGGCCGCCGGTACGCCGACGATGTTGGCCACGGTGAGGCCCAGGAACATCGTCGCGACGGCCCGCGCCCGGCGTCCCTCCGCCACCAGCGTGGCGGCGACGACCGCGCCGACGCCGAAGAACGCGCCGTGCGGCAGCCCGGCGAGCAGCCGGCCGGCGAGCAGCCAGCCGAAGCCGGGGGCGAGCGCCGAGGCCAGGTTGCCGACCGTGAAGAGGGCCATCAGGAGCAGGAGCATCCGCTTGCGCGGGATGCGGGAGCCGAGGCCGGTGAGCAGCGGGGCGCCCAGGACGACGCCGATCGCGTACGCCGATACGAGGTAGCCGGCGGTGGGCACGGACGTACCCAGGTCGTCCGCGACATTGGGCAGCAGGCCCATCATCACGAACTCGGTCGTCCCTATGCCGAACGCGGAGACGGCCAAGGCCAGCAGGGCCAGAGGCATGGGGAGAAGAACCTTTCGGCGACAACAAGGGCGGGGGTGCCGGCCTCATTGCCGGGATCGGTTAAGTAATCAACCGGAACAAAGTGTCGCAGACGGACGATGCCGCGAGGTGAACGGGCCGTTGCGTCAGAGTTCGACGCGCGCGGCGATCGGGAGATGGTCGCTGTCCGTCGCCGGGAGCGACCACGACGACAGGGGCTCGACGCCCTTCACCATGATCTGGTCGATGCGCGCCATCGGGAACGAGGCGGGCCAGCTGAAGCCGAAGCCGTCGCCCGCCGCGCCCTGTGTGGAGCGCATCTGGGAGGTGACGGCGTTCAGCGAGCGGTCGTTCATCGTGCCGTTGAGGTCACCGAGCAGGACGACGCGTTCGAGCCGTTCGTCGGCGATGGCCTCGCCGAGGGCGTCGGCGCTGTTGTCCCGCTGGTTGGCCGTGAACCCGGCCTTCACCTTCACCCGCACGGACGGCAGGTGGGCCACGTACACCGCGATCCGGCCCTCCGGAGCGGCGACCGTGGTGCGCATCGCCCGGGTCCAGCCCATCTTGATGTCCACGGGACGGGTGTCACTGATCGGGTACTTGCTCCACAGCCCGACGGTGCCCTGCACCGAGTGGTACGGATAGCGGGCGGCGAGCGAGGTCTCGTACGTCGCCACCTGGCCGCCCGGCAGCTCCTGGAGGGCCACCACGTCCGCGCCCGAGCCCGCCACCTGCTGCGCGGTGCCCGCGGGGTCGGGGTTGTCGGCGTTGACGTTGTGGGTGGCCACGGTGAGGTCGCCGCCCGCGCCGGACTTGTCGGTGAGGAGGCCGCCGAAGAGGTTGAGCCAGACCACGACCGGCAGCAGCAGCGCCACCAGCGCGGTCGCGGAGCGCCGTACGAGACCCAGGACCAGCAGCACGGGGACGAAGACCGCGAGCCACGGCAGGAACGTCTCGGTGAGGCTGCCCAGGTTGCCGATGGTGTTCGGGATCTCCGCGTGGAAGATCATCAGAAGGGTGATGAGGACCGAGCAGGCGGCGAGAACGATCCCGCGCCGCCAGATCCCGCGGTCCGCCGTCCATCTCTCGCGCAGGCCCTGGAAGCGGGTTCCGGTGTGGGGCGGCTCCACGCTGCCGTTGCCGGTGTCCGCTCCGTACGCCTGAACCATCGCGCTGTCCTCACTGCCTTGCCCTACACATCGCCGCGCCCCACGACCCTAGGCGATGGGCGGCGTTTTCCCGCCGTCCACGACGGCCGTACGCACCACAGGACGACCGGGGCGGCGCCGCGGGTTCCGTTCAGGACACGGCTGCGGGGCCTTGTGACAGAACGATCACACTCGCGCGAGCCTTCGGCGCGTCAGCTGTGACCTGCGGTTACGGGGGCCAGGCCCTGGAGGAGGGTCCTGATGATGCGGTCGGCGAGGTCCTCGGGCAGCGGCGCCTCGGGCCGGTGGACGGTGCGGACGAGCATGGGGCCGAGGAAGAGGTCGTCCATGAGCTCCACGTCGAGGTCGTCGCGCAGCTCACCGGCGTCGACGGCGCGCCGCACGGCCGCGAGCATGGCCGCCCGGCGCGGTGCGATCACCGTGCCCTGGTACTCGGCCCACAGCTTGGGGTGGCTCTTCATCTGCGCGAAGACGTTGTGGAGGATGACGGAGGACCGCTGGGCGAGGCCACGCGTACGCATCGACTCCAGCAGGAGCCGCAGGTCGTCGAGTCCGGCGGTGCCGGAGACGGCGGGCTCGGCGGGCTCGATGTCGCGCAGGACGTCGACGAAGAGCTCCTCCTTGCCGCTCCAGCGCCGGTAGATGGTGGCCTTGCCCACTCCCGCGGTGCGGGCGATGCGCTCGATGGACAGACCGGCGAGGGGTTCGCCAGCCTCCAGGAGTTCCACGACGGCGTCCAGGATCGCCCGCTCCGCCGCGGCGGAGCGGGGGCGGCCTCGGCGGGGTTCGGGGTCCAGGCCGTCGGCCTGGTCCGGTGCCGGGTCCTGTGCCTGCACGTGGTTCACCTCTCGCCGCACCGTTCGCCGTTCGACGCTCGCCCCGATTCTCGCCGACTCGCGCCGGGTGGGGCGACCGCCGGGTCCGGGCGCGGGGACGCGCCGGGGACCGGACGCGTCCGGAGCATCGCTTTCGGACACCTGCTTCGGAGTCGGCCGCTTGGGGGTCAGTCGCCGGACACGCTCGACGACGCCGGGCGCCCGGCTTCCGTCACCGCTCCGTCGCCGGCCGCCGGTCGGGCCCGGACTTCCTCCCGTACCGGCTGCTTCCCCGGCAGGAACAGGGCGACGACCACGGCGCCGACCAGGGCGACGGCCGCCGAACCCAGCGCGGTCACGTGCATCGCCCCGATGAAGGCGTCGTTCGCCGCCGCCACCAGCGGCTTGCCGGCCGGGCCGAGCTTCGCGGCGACACCGAGGGTCGCCTCGATGGACTCCCCCGCGACCTCCCTGGCCCCGGCCGGAACGCTGCCGAGGTGGCCCTCGATGTCCCCCCGGTAGACCGTGGAGAGCACCGAGCCGAGCACGGCGATGCCGAGCGCCCCGCCCACCTGCCGGAAGGTGTTGTTGACGGCCGAGCCGGAGCCGGCCCGTTCGATGGGCAGCGCCTGCATCACGGCGACGGTGACCGGCGGCATGATGTGCGCCATCCCCGTGCCCTGGACGAAGAAGACCAGGCACATCACCCAGACCGGCGTACCCGCGCCGAACAGCGCGAACGCCGCGAGGCCGGCCGCCACCAGGAGCATGCCGACGGTGCACACGGCCTTGGCGCCGAACCGGTCGACGACGAGGCGCGCCCGCGGCGCGAAGACCATCTGGGCGACGGCGAGCGGCAGGATCAGCAGCCCCGACTGGAGGGCGCTGTAGCCGCGGACGCTCTGCAGGTAGAAGGCCGAGAAGAAGGTCACCCCCATCAGGGCGAAGAAGACCAGGGCGATCGCGGCGACGGCGGCGGAGAAGGCCGGCTTCCTGAAGTAGGAGATGTCGATGGCCGGGTGGCTGCTGCGCTTCTCGTGCCAGACGAAGCCGGCGAGCACCAGCAGGCCGCCGAGCAGCGGGGCGAGCACGGTGACGTCGGTGAAGTCGGCCAGTTCGCCGCCGCGGATGATCCCGTACACGAGCAGGACGAGGCCGACGATCGAGAGAGCGACGCCGGCCGGGTCGACCTTGCCGGGCTTCGGGTCCCGCGAGTCCGGGACGAGGAGCACCATCGCGACCAGCGCGACGACCACGACGGGGACGTTGACCAGGAAGATCGAGCCCCACCAGAAGTGCTCCAGGAGCAGGCCGCCTGTGATCGGGCCGATGGCGATGCCGAGTCCGACGCTGCCCGCCCAGATGCCGATGGCCTTGGGCTGCTCGTCGCGCTCGAAGACGTTCATCAGGACGGCGAGCGTGGCGGGCATCACGAAGGCCGCGCCGAAGCCCATCAGCGCGCGCCAGGTGATGAGCTCGCCGGGCGAGGAGGAGAGTGCGGCGAGGGCCGAGCCGATGCCGAAGACGACGATGCCGAAGAGGAGCACCTTCTTGCGGCCGACGCGGTCACCGAGGAGTCCCGCGGTGAAGAGGAGTCCGGCGAAGACGAGCGTGTAGGAGTTGATCGCCCATTCGAGCTCGCTCTGGGTGGCGCCGATGCCGGTGGGCGCGGGGCTGGCGATCGTCTTGACCGCGACGTTCAGGATCGAGTTGTCCAGCACCACGATGAGCAGGCTGAACATGAGGACGGCGAGGATCGCCCATCGGCGGCGGTGGATCGCCTCCGGGACGCGGGGCACGGCGGCGGGAACGCCGGAGGGTATGGACATGCCGAGGAGCCTAACGCCTTTTCGATACGAGACCGTCTCGTATTGGAAAACCTTTGCCAGGGAAGGTCCCCCGTGGGGCCACTTCACGCGGACCGCGACGGGATGCCACCATGGAAGCGATCCGGGGACGCCGTCAGGGCGCCTCGAGATGACGAAGGAGCCGTTGGCAATGTCGCTTCAGGCTGCGCACAACCAGTCCGCCACTCCCCCCGCGGGACCCGCCGAGAACAGCAAGGCGCTGTACGGAGGCACCTCCACCCGCCGCATCACCGTCCACGACATCGCCGCCGCCACCGTGCGCGGCGAGAAGTGGCCCATGCTCACCGCGTACGACGCGATGACCGCGTCCGTCTTCGACGAGGCCGGCATCCCGGTCATGCTCGTCGGCGACTCCATGGGCAACTGTCACCTCGGCTACGAGACCACCGTGCCCGTCACGATGGACGAGATCGCCATCCTCTCCGCCGCCGTCGTCCGGGGCACCAAGCGTGCCCTCGTCGTCGGCGACCTGCCCTTCGGCTCGTACCAGGAAGGGCCCGTCCAGGCACTGCGCAACGCCACCCGGCTCGTCAAGGAGGCCGGCGTCGGCGCGGTCAAGCTGGAAGGCGGCGAACGCTCCCACGAGCAGATCCGTCTGCTGGTCGAGTCCGGCATCCCGGTCATGGGCCACATCGGCCTGACCCCGCAGTCCGTCAACGCGATGGGCTACCGGGTGCAGGGCCGCGGCGAGGAGGCCGCCCAGCAGCTGCTGCGCGACGCCAAGGCCGTGCAGGACGCCGGGGCGTTCGCCGTCGTCCTGGAACTCGTACCGGCCGAGCTGGCCGCCGAGGTCACCCGCACCCTGCACATCCCGACCGTCGGCATCGGCGCCGGGGCGGGCACGGACGCCCAGGTCCTCGTCTACACCGACATGGTCGGCCTGACCGGCGGCAAGGTGCCGCGCTTCACCAAGCAGTACGCCAACATGCGCAAGGTGCTCGGCGACGCCGCGAAGGAGTTCGCGGACGAGGTCGTCGGCGGGACGTTCCCGCAGCCGGAGCACACGTTCCACTGACCCACGGACCACATCCCGCACCACCGACAGCCCGCCGGCTTCCCCCTCCGGCGGGCTGTCGGCCCGCTGTCGGGAAAATATCGGTGCGCTGTCAGCGGCGGATGGTCCCATGGTCCCCATGACGCGAAACGACAAGAACCCCAGGCGCGGCGGGAACGCCGTCGAAGTGAGGGGCCTGGTCAAGCACTACGGAGAGACCAAAGCACTCGACGGAGTCGACCTCGACGTGCGCGAGGGCACCGTCCTCGGTGTGCTCGGCCCCAACGGCGCGGGCAAGACCACCCTCGTACGCTGCCTCTCCACCCTGATCATCCCGGACGCCGGACACGCCGTCGTCGCCGGCTACGACGTGGTGAAGCAGCCGCGGCAGCTCCGCCGCACCATCGGTCTGACCGGCCAGTACGCCTCGGTCGACGAGAAGCTCTCCGGCTGGGAGAACCTCTACATGATCGGGCGGCTGCTCGATCTGCCGCGCAAGACCGCCCGCGCCCGCGCCGACGAGCTGCTGGAGCGGTTCTCGCTCACCGAGGCGGCCAAGCGCCCCGCGATGGACTACTCCGGCGGTATGCGGCGCAGGCTGGACCTGGCCGCCTCCATGATCGGCAGCCCGTCCGTCCTCTATCTGGACGAGCCGACGACCGGGCTCGACCCCCGCACCCGTAACGAGGTCTGGGACGAGGTGCAGCGCATGGTCGCCGAGGGGGCGACCGTCCTGCTCACCACCCAGTACATGGAAGAGGCCGAGCAGCTCGCCAACGAGCTCACCGTCATCGACAAGGGAAAGATCATCGCCCGCGGCGGAGTCGACGAGCTCAAGGCCAAGGTCGGCGGCCGGACCCTGCAGATCCGCCCCTCGGACCCGGCGGACCTCGCCGCGATGGCGCAGGCCGTCCGGGAGGCCGGTCTCGACGGGATCGCGGGCGCGCAGGCCGTCCCCGACGAGGGCCTGCTGTACGTACCGATCCTGAGCGACTCACAGCTGACGGCGGTCATCGGACTGCTCGGCACCCGGGGCTTCTCGCTCGCCCATGTCGCCACCGCACTGCCCAGCCTGGACGAGGTGTTCCTCGCCATCACCGGTGAGAAGAGCTCGCACACGACCGACACGATTCCCGAGGAGGTCGCGGCATGAGCACGGCGACTCTGACGCCCACCCCCACCGGAACCACGCCGGTGAAGACCGTCTCCGACGAGGGGCGGATCGGGCTGCGCGGCAATCTGCGGCACATCAGCGCCCTGGCACGGCGCAATCTGCTCCAGATCAAGAAGGATCCGGAGTCGATGTTCGATGTGCTCCTGATGCCGATCGTCTTCACGCTGCTCTTCGTGTACGTCTTCGGCGGGTCCGTCGGCGGGAGCATGGGCGGCGGCCGGCAGGAGTACCTCAACTACCTGGTCCCCGGCCTGATGGCCATGATGGGGATGAACATCGCCTCGGCGGTCGGCACGGGAGTCAACGACGACTTCCGCAAGGGCGTCATGGACCGGTTCCGTACGATGCCGATCGCCCGCTCCTCGGTGCTCATCGCGAAGATCGTGGTCGAGCTGGGCCGGATGATGGTCGCCACCCTCATCCTGCTGTGCATGGGCTTCGCGCTCGGCATGCAGCTCGGGACCTCGGTGCCCGGCCTCCTCGCGGCGGTCGCGCTCTCGGCGGTCTTCTCCGCCGCCATCATGTGGATCTTCATCCTGCTCGGCCTGGCCATGAAGACCGCGCAGGCCGTCCAGGGAACGGGGTTCCTGGTGCTGATGCCCCTGCAGTTCGGCTCGTCCATCTTCGCCCCGCCGCAGACGATGCCCGGCTGGCTCCAGACATTCACCGACTACAACCCGCTGTCCAACCTGGCGGACGCCGTGCGCGGACTGATGATGGGCGGGCCCGTCGCCCACTCGGTGTGGATCACGCTCGCCTGGGCCGTCGGCATCACCGTGGTGACGGCGCCGCTCGCCGTCAGCAAGTTCCGCAAGAAGACCTGACCGCCGCCGCGCGCCCGCGGTTCCTATCGGTACGCGTCCGCGAGGGCGGTGGCCTCCTCCAGGGTGAGGTCACCGCCCTCCGCGCGCGCTGCCGCGAAGGCCGCGTCCCCGGTCGCCGCACGGGCGATCTCCTCCGCCCGGGCCAGGTTCTGCCGTTCCATCGCCGTCGGGAGGTAGCCCTTCGGCAGGAGCGCCGCCTGGAGGCCCAGCAGCCGCGCCGCGTCCCTGCCGCGCCGCTCGCCGCCCAGCCCTGCGATCGCCCAGGCGGCCGTGACCAGGTGGATGGACGTCATCTGGGGCGCCACCATCAGCGACAGCCGGTCCTGAGAACGTTCCAGGGCCCGCAGGGCACGGCCCAGCGCCGTGGCGTACTCGCCTTCGAGGTTGTCCAGCCAGGCGAGCGACCCGACCACGAACCCGTCGAAGATCGCGACCGTCTCCGAGCTGAACTCCTCGCGCAACAGGCCGAATTCCACCCGGGCCTCGGCGATGCGGCCGGTACGCCCCAGCAGCAGACCCAGATGCAGCCGGGCCGCGGGCACCGCCTCGTGCCCGGAATGCCGTCCGTCGGCGAGGACGTCACGCAGGATGGCTTCCGCCTCCTCCTCACCGCCGGTCTCGGTGAGGACTCCCGCGTACCGGGAGCGCAGGTGTGCGACCTGCGACTGGGCGCCCAGGTGCTCGGCGTAGCCGATGGCGGCGAGGTAGTCCTCTGCGGCGAGGGCGTACGCCCCGGCCCGTTCGTTGGCCTCGCCGCGGGAGGCGAGCGATTCCGCGGCACCCCAGGCGTCGCCGAGCCGCACGAAGATCTCCAGGCTCTCGTCGGCGTCGACCCGGGCCTCGCCCGCCCAGTCGGGGCGGTTGGCCAGGACGTTGGCCCGCATCTGGAGGGCGGACCCCAGCTCCCACTCGTATCCGAACTCCCGGCAGGCCCGGACCGTTTCGTCCATCAGTTCGCGCAGCTGGGCGACCTCGCCGGTGAGCAGGATCGCGAACAGCCAGAGGGAACCGGGTTTACGGCAGGTCTGGGGCTGGCCCACCTGGTACGTCCGGGCGATCACCCGCAGCCGCTCCCGGCTGTCCTCGGTCATCCAGGAATCCGTGTGGTGGTCCATGCTGGCCAGCTGGATCAGCCGTACCCCGCGCCGCGCCTCCTCCAGTTGCTCGGGCACCCAGGGCGGCGGCCGGTCGGTGCACTGCTCCATGAGGGAGGGCGCCGGGGTGCCGGGCGGGGCGAACGGGTCCGGGCCCAGGGCGGCAGCCGCCTCGGCCCAACGGCGGGCGTCGGTGCGCAGATCGCGCATCATCCAGTACCAGGACAGGGAGAGGACCAGGCAGAGCACTTCCTGCTCGTCCCGGGCCGCGGCGGCGTGGCGGAGCGCGGTGCGCAGATTCTCGTACTCGCGCTGGAAGCGGTCGATCGCCGCCCGCTGACCGGCGCCCTGGAGCTCCGGCCCGGTGGTCCGGGCCAGCTCCCGGAAGTGCACGAGGTGCCGGCGCTCGGCGACAGCCCGCTCCCCCGCCTCGTCCAGCCGCTCCGAGGCGTACTCGCCGACGGTCTCCAGGAGCCGGTAGCGCATCTCGCCCGCGCCGTCGGGGGCCGCGACGACGAGGGACTTGTCGACAAGGAGACCCAGCAGCGCGGCGACATCACGGGCGTCGACCGCGTCGGCGCCGTCCGGCAGGTCGTCCGCGGGGGCCGAACACACCTCTTCCGCCGCGTCGAGCCCACAGCCGCCCGCGAACACGGACAGCCGGCGCAGCACCGCGCGCTCGGCCGTGTCCAGCAGATCCCACGACCAGTCGACGACGGCACGCAGCGTCTGCTGACGCGGCAGCACGGTACGGCTGCCGTTGGTGAGCAGCCGGAAGCGGTCGTCGAGCCGGTCGGCGATCTGGCGCGGACCGAGCATCCGCAGCCGGGCCGCGGCGAGTTCGATGGCGAGCGGCATTCCGTCGAGCCGGCGGCAGATCTCCGCGACGGCTGCGGCGGTCCCGGCGTCCGCGTCGATACGGAACCCGGGGCTCGCCGCGGCGCCCCGGTCGGCGAGCAGCCGCAGCGCCATCGGATCGGGCAGCGGACCGACCGGACGGACGAACTCCCCGGGCACGCCGAGAGGTTCACGGCTCGTCGCCATGACGGTGAGTCCGGGACAGCGTGCGAGGAGGTGGTCGGCGAGCGAGGCGGCGGCCTCGACCACATGCTCGCAGTTGTCCAGGAGCAGCAGCATCCTGCGCCGCGAGCAGTGCTCGGTGAGCCGTACGAGCGGGTCGTCGGCGTTCCGTTCGGCGGCCCGGATCTCCTCGGCGCCCGCACCCCTCAGCACGGTCTCCCGGGCACCGAGCGCGCCGAGCACGGCCTCGGCCACCCTGTCCGGATCGTCGACGGGGGCGAGCTCCGCCAGCCAGACACCGTCGGGCCACTCCTCGGCGAGTGTCTCGGCGACCTCCTGGGACAGCCGGGTCTTGCCCGCCCCGCCGGGACCGAGGAGGGTGACGAGCCGCGCCCCGGCGAGGTCCTCGCGCAGGGCGGCGATGTCCCCTTCCCGCCCGACGAAGCTGGTGAGTCTGGCCCGCAGGTTTCCCCGGCGCGGTGCGGCGGGGGCCGGGGCGGCGGGCAGGGCGGGGCCGGAGGGCGGGGCGGGCGCCGGCCCGTCCGGATGGAGCAATGCCGTGTGCAGATCGCGGAGTTCGGCGCCGGGTGCGGTCCCCAGACGGTCCGCGAGCACGGTGCGGACCTCCTCGTACGCCGCCAGCGCCTGTGCCGTACGCCCCGCGTCGCGCAGGGCCCGGATGCGCAGGGCCTGGAGGGGTTCGTCGATCGGGTGGGCCTCGGCGAGCGCGGCCAGTTCCGGCAGGGCTTCTTCGGGGTGGCCGAGGACGAGGACCGCGGTGAGCCGGGTGCGGCGGGCGGCCAGCCGCCGCGCCTCCAGTCCGGCAGCGGCGACGGCACGGTCCGGCAGGTCGGCGAGCACGGGCCTGCGCCACAGGGCGAGGGCCTCGTCGAGCACCTCGACGGCCTTTCCCGCGTCTCCCTCCGCCAGCGCCCGGGTCCCCTCCCCCACCAGGCGCTCGAAGCGGTGCAGGTCCACGTCGTCCGCCTCGGCGGAGAGCCGGTAGCCGCCTTCCACGGACTCGACCGCCGCCCGTCCGAGCACCCTCCGGAGCCTGCTCACGAGTGCCTGGAGGGCGCCCACCGCATCCGCGGGCGGATCGCCGTCCCACACCTCGTCGACGAGCGCCGCGGCCCCGACCGTACGGCCCGGACGGAGCGCGAGGACGGTCAGCAGGGCACGCAGCCGCGCCCCGCCGAGGGCGACGGCCGAGCCGTCGGGGCGGAGAGCCCGGGTGGTTCCGAGGATGCTGTATCGCACCCGCCCATTGTCCGTGACGGTGACCGGTCATTGCACGGCGCCCGTGACGGGCGCGTCAGCGCGTCGTTCCGGAGGGCGGTGCGACCTGTCGAGAAAGGAGCCGGACGGCCATCCGATGGCGGGAGCCGTTGAGGAACCAACCTCCCGGCACGGGACGTTCTCGCCGTATCGCCCGTACTGTCGGGGCTCGCCGCATGCCGTCCAGCCACCAGGAGTTCCGCCGATGACCACCGCAGCCACTCGCAGCGACCGGAGGGTCAGCCCGATCTTCCTCGCGATCGTCGCCGTCACGGCGGTCTCGGGCTGGGCGGTGTGGACGGACTTCGCCGGGCAGACCGGCTTCGCGATCTTCCTGTTCGTCACCGCGGCCTGGATCGTCTCGCTCTGTCTGCACGAGTACGCCCATGCCCGTACCGCGCTGCACAGCGGGGACATCTCCATCGGGGCGAAGGGCTATCTCACCCTCAACCCCCTGAAGTACACCCATGCCCTGCTGAGCATCGTGCTGCCCGTGCTCTTCGTGATCATGGGTGGGATCGGGCTGCCGGGTGGCGCGGTCTTCATCGAGCGGGGCCGGATCAAGGGCCGCTGGCGGCACAGTCTGATCTCCGCGGCCGGGCCGCTGACCAACGTGCTGTTCGCGATCGTCTGCACGGCGCCGTTCTGGCTGCACGCACTCGACGGGGTGCCGCTCGCCTTCCGTTACGCGCTGGCGTTCCTGGCGCTGCTCCAGGTCACGGCCGCGATCCTGAACTTCCTGCCGATCCCGGGACTGGACGGCTACGGGGTGATCGAGCCCTGGCTCTCGCACTCCGTCCGCCGCCAGGTGGAGCCGTTCGCCCCGTTCGGGCTGATCGCGGTCTTCGGCATCCTGTGGATTCCCGAAGTGAACATCGCCTTCTTCGACGCCATCGACGCGTTCCTGCGCGGGCTCGGGGTCAGCGAGATCGAGACGTACTGCGGACAGGACCAGTACCGCTTCTGGCAGGCGTTCTGGGACGAGCAGAATCCGGTCTGCGGGGTGTGAACGACAGGGCCCGTCGTTGGATCAGGCCCTGGTCGTGTCCTAGCGGGCATCTCCGGCCGCGGCCGTCGCACGGTGCTTGCGCAGGTAGAACCACGCCATGTTCGAGGAGAGGCCGACCAGCAGCACCCAGATGATCCCGAGCCAGCTGCCCTGGACGAAGGAGACCACGGCTGCGCCGACGGCGAGGACGCAGACGGCGAGGGCGTAGAGGGCGAGGCGGGGCATGGGGGGCTCCTGTCCGGGGATGGTGCGCGATCCCGTCCAGTGTCCCTCATGCCCCATTCCGCTCGGTGTCCGGTCCGGGGCCGCCTGGCGCGACCGGCCCCGCCGCCCGGTCACACGTCGGTGGCGCGCAGTCCCGCGTGGGCCTTGTAGCGGCGGTTGACCGAGATCAGGTTGGCGACCAGCGACTCGACCTGGTGCGCGTTGCGCAGCCGCCCGGCGAAGATGCCGCGCATGCCGGGGATACGGCCCGCGAGCGCCTGCACGAGGTCGGTGTCGGCGCGGACCTCGCCCAGCACCATCACATCGGTGTCGATCTCGTCGATCGTCGTGTCCTGGAGCAGCACCGCCGAGAGGTGGTGGAAGGCCGCGGTGACCCGCGAGTCCGGCAGCAGGGCGGCGGCCTGCTCGGCCGCGCTGCCCTCCTCGGGCTTGAGGGCGTACGCGCCCTTCTTGTCGAAGCCGAGCGGGTTGACGCAGTCGACGACGAGCTTCCCGGCGAGTTCCTCGCGCAGGGACTCCAGGGTCTTGGCGTGGCCGTCCCACGGCACGGCGACGATCACGATGTCGCTGCGCCGTGCGCAGTCCGCGTTGTCGGCGCCCTCGACGCCGAGGCCGAGCTCGGCGGCGGCCGTGCCGGCCCGTCCGGCGTCCCGGGAACCGATGATCACCTTCTGGCCGGCGCGGGCGAGACGGTAGGCGAGGCCGCGGCCCTGCGGGCCGGTCCCGCCGAGCACGCCGACGGTCAGTCCGGAGACGTCGGGAAGGTCCCAGGGGTCCTTGGCGGGGGGCTTGGGCGCGCTGCCGCTGTCGTGGGTAGTCATGGCCCCGACACTACTGCCAGGTAGGTCGGGGGCAGCGGCTGCACCGGCCGGGAGCGGTCGGGGCGCGGGAGCTCCCGTTCGGATGGTTCGCCGTCAACCCCGGGCGGCGCGGCGGGCCTTGCGGCATCATGCCGGACCATGGATGCCGTACGTGTGGCGCTGTTGCGTGAAGTGCTCGCCGGGACCGAGTGGATCGCGGCGACGCGGCGCTTCGCCGGGACGCTCAGGTCGTCCGTGGTTCCGCACGGCGGCGGGCTGCTGCTCGTGGGGACCGAGGTGTACGAGCCGTGGCATCTGGCGGCGCACCTGGTCGACGAGTCCACCTGGTCCGGGCTGCCGGAGCTGCGCCCGACTCTGGTGCGGCACCGGGTGGAGGCCGGCGACCCGGTGCATCTGACCGTCGGTCTGGGCCGGATCGAGGCGGCACGGCGGGGCGAGACGCTGCTCGTGGTGGCTCCTGAGCGGCCGGACGGCGGGTTCCTGGAGCGGGTGCACGACGCGCGGCGGGCCGGGGCGACCGTGCTGGCCCTGGACGGCGGCGACCCGGAGGTGCGGGGGCTGGCCCACGAGGCGCTCTCGGTCACCGGTGAGGACGACGTGGACCTCGATACCGTGCAGCACCTGGTGAGCGCGGCGGCCGGGGAGAACGGCCGGCCCGCCCCGCGCGGTCGCCGCTCGTTCCGCGACCGGCTCTCCCGGCTGGCCGACCAGCTGACCGCGCCGCCGCCCGCCCGCTGGTAATCCATTTGCACCGGAGACCCGGGCCGACGGACGATGACCCCTCGTGACGTCCCCGCCCTCCTGGCCGACCAGGCTTGCCGCGCTCCTTCCCGATCTTTCGCCCTGGCGTTCCTCGCCCGACTTCAGGCTCCTGTGGAGCCAGGGGCTGATCACGTACTTCGGCAGCTTCATGGCCCTGATCGCGCTGCCCCTGCAGATCAAACACCTCACCGGATCACCGCTGGCCGTCGGCGCGATGGGCGCGGTGGAGCTGGTGCCCCTGATCGTGTTCGGGCTCTACGGCGGGGCACTGGCCGACTCCGCGGACCGCCGCAAGGTCATCCTGGGCACCGAGGCGGGGCTCGGGCTGCTCGCCGTCATCCTGCTGGTGAACGCGCTGATGCCCGATCCGGCGCTCTGGCCGCTGTATCTGGTGGCCGCCGGGGTCGCCGCGCTGGCGGGGCTCCAACGGCCCGCCCTGGATTCGCTGATCGCCCGGATCGTGCCCCACGACCAGCAGACCGCCGCGGCGGCGCTGAACTCCCTGCGCTGGCAGATCGGCGCGATCGCGGGTCCGGCGCTGGCGGGTCTGGTGGTGGCCTATGCCGGGCACGCCACGGCGTACGCGGTCACGGTGGTCACCTTCGGCGTCTCCGTCCTGCTCTGCCTGCGGCTCGCCCCCGCGCCTCCCGCCCATGACGCGCAGAAGCCGTCGCTGCGCGGGATCGCGGAGGGGGCCCGGTACGCGTGGAGCAGGCCCGTGCTACTGGGGACGTACGCGATCGACCTGGCGGCGATGTTCTTCGCCTTCCCGAACACGATCTTCCCGTTCCTGGCGGACGAGCTGGACGCGGAGTGGTCGCTCGGCCTGATGTACGCGGCGGGGTCGGTCGGCTCCCTGGTGCTGGGGCTGACCAGTGGCTGGACCTCACGGGTGCGGCGGCACGGGCTGTTCGTGGTGTTCGGCGCGGCCGTGTGGGGTCTGGCGATCGCCGCTGCGGGCTGGTTCGGCAACGTGTGGCTGGTGCTGGTGTGCCTGGCGGTGGCCGGCGCCGGCGACATGCTGAGCGGTCTGGGCCGGGCGACGATCTGGAACCAGACCATTCCGGAGGAGCTGCGGGGCCGGCTCGCGGGCATCGAGGTGCTGTCGTACAGCGTCGGCCCGCAGCTCGGGCAGGTCCGGGCCGGCGCGATGGCGGGCTGGACGGGGACGCGGTCGGCGATCTGGACCGGCGGGGTGGCGTGCGTGGCCTCGGTCGCGCTGCTGGCGGCGACCTTGCCGAAGCTCCTGTCGTACGACTCCGCGACGGACGAGGACGCGGCCCGGAGGCGGGCGCAGCACGCGAACCCCTCCGGCGTGTGAGGAGCGGGGCCGGAGGGCGGCGTGCGGGCGTGGACCGTCAGTCGCCGGAAGGGCTCTCAGGCGTCGACTTGTCGTGCCACTTCGGGTCGGTCTCCCACTCCAGGTTCCGCTCCTGGGCGGTCTCCATGGCGTGGCGGGCCTCCTCCGGCGTCGCGTAGGGGCCGAAACGGTCCTTCGCCGGACACTCGGGGCCTTCCTCGACCTTCTTGTGCTCCAGGCAGTAGTACCACTCGCCCGGCTTGCCGACGGTGCGCTTCTTGAACAGGGCCATCATCGCTTCCTTTCCTTACGATCATGCTGCCCCGAGCCCGCTGGTTAGACTCGCTGGCATGTCTGGCCAGTCGCTGCTCGTACCAGGGGAGATCACTCCCATTCGTTCCGTCCCCGGAAACATCCGGCGCCCCGAGTATGTGGGCAAACCGGCTCCGGCGCCGTACTCCGGCCCGGAGATCCAGGACGCCGACACCGTCGAACGGATGCGCATCGCGGGCCGTATCGCCGCCCAGGCGATGGAGGAGGCCGCGAAGCACATCGCTCCGGGCGTCACCACCGACGAGCTCGACCGCGTCGCCCACGACTTCATGGTCGACCACGGCGCGTACCCGTCGACCCTCGGTTACCGCGGTTTCCCGAAGTCGCTCTGCTCCTCGCTCAACGAGGTCATCTGTCACGGCATCCCGGACTCCACCGTGCTGCGGGACGGCGACATCGTGAACCTCGACGTCACCGCGTACATCAACGGGGTGCACGGCGACAACAACGCCACGTACCTCTGCGGAGACGTCGACGAGGAGTCGCGTCTGCTGGTCGAGCGGACCCGCGAGTCGCTGAACCGCGCGATCAAGGCGGTCCGCCCGGGGCGTCAGATCAACGTGATCGGCCGGGTCATCGAGTCGTACGCGAAGCGCTTCGGTTACGGGGTGGTGCGGGACTTCACCGGGCACGGGATCAATTCCTCGTTCCACTCCGGTCTGATCGTTCCCCACTACGACAGCCCGCACGCCACCACGGTGATGCAGCCCGGGATGACGTTCACGATCGAGCCGATGCTGACGCTCGGCACCCATGAGCACGACATGTGGGACGACGGCTGGACCGTCGTGACGAAGGACCGCAAGCGCACCGCGCAGTTCGAGCACACCCTGGTGGTGACCGAGACGGGGGCGGAGATCCTTACTCTTCCGTAACCGTCCGCGCGGGCGCGTCCGGGCGTATCGTTTTTACCGACAGCCAGTCGGGAACCAGTTGACTTAGGTAAGCCTAAGTAGGAAGATCGGCGTATCGCAAGCGCTGCTGCCCTCGGTTGCGGCGGTTCCGATATGTCCGTCTCTTTCTGGACTTCCCGTCCCCTTGGTCTTCGGAGGCCCGCCTTGGACGCACCCGGCACCGCCACCCCCTTCTCCACGCTCATCCGCACGGCGTCGCACGAGCAGCACACCGAGGCGGAGACCTCCACGTTCATGGGTGACCTGCTCGGCGGGCGCTTGGGGGTGGATGCGTACACGCGCTACACCGAGCAGCTGTGGTTCGTGTACCGGGCGCTGGAGGAGGGCGCGGAGACCCTGCGGCACGACCCGGTGGCCGGGCCGTTCATACAGCCCGAGCTGATGCGCAGCACCGAGCTGGAGCGGGACCTGGCCCATCTGCGCGGCCCCGGCTGGCGCGAGGGCCTGGAGCCGCTGCCGGCCACCGCGGCGTACGCGGAGCGGGTCGCCGAGTGCGCCCGTACCTGGCCGGCCGGATACATCGCGCACCACTACACGCGCTACCTCGGGGACCTCTCGGGCGGCCAGATCATCCGCGACAAGGCGGAGAGGACCTGGGGCTTCGCGCGCAAGGGCGATGGGGTGCGGTTCTACGTGTTCGAGGAGATCGCCAACCCCGCCGCGTTCAAGCGGGGTTACCGGGAGCTGCTGGACGCGGTGAACGCGGACGATCTGGAGAAGCAGCGCATCATCGACGAGTGCAAGCGCGCGTTCGCGCTCAACACCGCCGTCTTCCGCGAGCTGGGCGAGGTCTTCCCGCTCAGCGCGTGACGCGGCGGCAGGGCGGGGCGGTCGGCCCCGTAGCCCTGCTACCGCCCACGATCCACCAGAAGGACGCGGCCCCCCACCTCCACCGTGCCGTCCGGCGCGGGCGCGGTGAGGATCTGGGAGCCGCGTCCTTGTCTGATGTTGAGGGCACGGCCGAGCCCGGCGCTGAGCAGCAGCGCCGCCGCCCCCGTCGCCTCGTCCTCGACGATGCCGTCGTCCCTGCGGGGAAACGCGCGGGCCCTGACCCGGCCCGCCGCCTCGTCCTCCCAGGCCCATACGTAGAGCCAGCCCTCGCCGGGCGGCGGCCCGGTCAGGGCCTCGACCTCGGCGGCCGACGCGTACTGCTCCAGTGCCCGCGGCGGCACCCATTCGGGACGGGCGGTGATCCAGGTGAACTCGCCGTCCTGGCGGGCGAAGACGTCGCCCACCGGCAGCTCCAGAATCTCCAGATCGAGCAGCCAGGCCGCACCGACGAGCGGATGCCCGGCGAACGGGAGCCGCAGCCCGGGGGTGTAGATGTCGACGCGCCCCCGCTCCGGATCGTCGACGAACACCGTCTCGCTGAAGCCGAGCGTGCGCGCCAGCGCCTGCCGGGACGCCTCGTCGGGGTACGCAGCCCCCTCGCGCACGACTCCGAGCGCGTTGCCGTGCCTGCCGTCCGGGCCGCAGAACACGCGCAGTACGTCGATGCCGTCGGGTACGTCGAAGTCGTTCACGTGCGCATTCAAGCACCGTACGGATTCCCCCGACGCCGCAGGGCCGCACCGGCGCGTACGGCCGGTGCGGCCCCGACGAACCCCTGACGGGTCCTTGACGGTTCAGGTGGCTCAGCCGGTTCGGACGGTACGGCGGCGGCGTGCCGCGATCATCACGCCCGCTCCGGCGGCCACGACGACGCCGGCGCCGGCGAACAGCGCACCGGCCGGGATGTCGGAGCCGGTGGAGGCCAGGGAGCCCGCGCCACCGACCGTGCCGCCGGTGCCGCCTGTCGTCGAACCGCCGGTGGCCGAACCTCCGGTCGTGGAACCGCCCGCCGTGGAACCGCCGGTGGACGAACCGCCGGGCAGCTGGGCGTCCTTGTCGAGTGCGACGGCGACGGTCAGGGCATCGAGCGTCTCACCCTTCTTGTACATGCCGCCGAACGCCTTGGTGCCGTCGGCGGACAGGGTCGCGGGGACAGCGGAGAGGGTCACGACACCGTCCTCGGCGGCGAGTTCACCGGCGGGCACCTTCAGGTCGGCGACGTTCAGGCCCGTGTAGGTCGTGGTCCTGCCGCTTTCGCGGTCCTTGGTGGAGACGTCGGCGACGAGCGCGCCCGCGGTCCCGTTCACCTGGACCTCCAGGTTGGCGAGGGAGAGGTCGAGGGAGTACACGCCGCCCTCCTTGTGGCCGAGGAAGCGGACCGTGCCGGCGAACTCGGCGGTCAGCTCGCGGGTGTCCGCGTCGAAGGTGCCGGTGGCGTCCGGGAAGCGGTAGCCGTTGCCCGACGCGGTGGCTCCCCCGCCCGTCTCGACGCTGCCGTTCGCGATCGGGCCCGTCACGTACGTACGGAAGGATTCCTTGACGCCCCAGTCCAGGGTGCCGTCGACGACCGCGCCCCGGGTCGCGGCGGGCTTGTCGGTGGCGGAGGGGGAGGGGGAGGACGTCGGCTTCTCGGTCGGCGTGGTGGGCTTCTCGGTCGGCGCGGTGGTCGGAGGAGTGGTCGGCGGGGTGGTGGGAGGAGTGGTGGGCGGAGTCGTCGGGGGCTTGGTCGGCGGGGTCGTCGGGGGCGTGACGGCCTTCACCGAGAGCGTCGCCGGGTCGAGGGCGTCGCCCTCCTTGTACTGGCCGTTGAACGCCTCGGAGCCCGCCTTCGTGAGCGTGGCGGGGATGTCCTTGAAGACCATCGCGCCGCCCGCACCCTGCCCCGGCCTCACTGCCGACAGGTCGAGGGCCGCGAACGCCACGTCGTCCTTGGTTCCTTCGGGGGTCGTCACGTCCACGGAGATCGAGCCGCCGGTCCCGACGGTGGAGACCTTGACGTCCGAGAGGGTGATGTCGAGGACGCCCTTGTGGGCGTA
Organism: Streptomyces sp. NBC_00234; assembly: GCF_036195325.1. Taxonomy (NCBI): domain Bacteria; kingdom Bacillati; phylum Actinomycetota; class Actinomycetes; order Kitasatosporales; family Streptomycetaceae; genus Streptomyces; species Streptomyces sp. NBC_00234. The sequence goes on from NZ_CP108101.1 coordinate 2,370,261, forward strand.
GAAGTTGACGGAACCGTCGAAGGACGTGTCGGTGCCGTGCGTGGTCGTGTCGTACGTGCCCTTGCCGTTGACAAAGGTGAACACACCGTTGTCCGCGGCCTGCCGGGCGCCCTCGTCGACCGTGATCTTTCCGCCGGAGTACGAGGCGGCGAGGTAGTCGCGGAAGCTCTTCTTGAAGCCCCAGTCCAGCGTGCCGTCCTTGAGCTCCATCGTGGGCGGCGCGGCGGCGGCGCCGTCGGCGGCTGCCGGGCTGTCGGCGGCGATCGCCGGGAGGGCGAAGGCCGCGCCGAGTGCGGCTGCGGTGGCGACGGCTGCGGCGAGCGCTATGGGACGGCGGGTGACTGCCATGGCAGTGGTTCTCCTGGGAAAGGTGGGAAGGACGGGATGAGGGGGGCGGGAAGTCGGGACGTGCGGTGGGGCGTTACGGCGCGGGGCGCGCGCGGCGACGGCGCACCGCGTACAGCGCACCGGCCGCGGCGAGGACCACGAGTCCGCCGCCGACCGCGAGACCGGTGCCGGGGCCGGAGTCCGAGGCCGCGACGACCGGTTCGGCGGCGGGTGCGGCTGCCGCCGAACCGGTCGCGGAGGACATCGCGGACGGGGCCGTGCCGCTGCCGAGGTCGGGGAGCGCGGGGAGTTGGGCCCCGGCGTCGACGGCGACGGCCAGGGACACCGGGTCCATCGCCGTGCCGGCCTTGTAGAGGGAACCGAGGGCTTCGGCTCCTTCGGCCGTGAGCGTCGCGGGGGCCTCCGTGAGGACGGCGAGCCCGTCCTCCGGTGCGAAGTCCCGGGCGGCGAACGTAATGAGGGGGACGTCCTTGCGGGTGTCGCCCCCGCTGGTCACGTCGGCGGAGAGCGTGCCCTTGCCCGAGACGGTCGCCACCTCGAACCCGGCGAGTTCCAGGTCGAGCCGCTGGGCGCCGGTGAAGTGGACACTGCCCGCGAAACTCGCGTCCAGCTTCTGCTTCTTCGCGTCGTACGTGCCCTTGCCCCGGGGGAAGCGGAAGAGCGCGCCGCCGTCCTGGGCGCCGTCGGCGAGGGTCCACCTGCCCTGTCCGACGGCTCCGGTGACGTACTCGCGGAAGGTCCTGCGCACGCCCCAGTCGACGGCGCCGTCCTCGATGCGGCCTGCTGTCCGCCCGGCGTCCTTCTTCTTCGCCGGCGCGTCCGGCTTCGGGGACGTGGACGCCCGGGGCTTCGCGGCGGGGCCCGTCGTGTCGACGGAGAGGCTGACCGGATCGAGCGGGGTCCCGGCGGCGTAGTAGCCCGCGAACGCCGTGGCGCCCTGCGAAGTCAGCGTCGCCGGGACGTTGTTGAGGGCGACGGGGGTGGAGCCGCCGGCCATGTCGATGCCGGAGAGACCGAGCGTGGCGAGCGGCACCTGGACGGACGAGGTGACCCGGCCGCTCTCCCGGTCCTTGCTGACCATGTCGGCGTGGACGGTGCCGCGACCGCCGCTGATGCGGACGGTGGGGTGGCTGATGGTGAGGTCGAGCTCGTTGCCGCCGTCGGCCTTCTTGTGGCCGACGAAGTGCACCCCGCCCGAGAACGCGGAGCTGAAGGCCCCGGTCGCCGGGTCGTAGGAACCGGTCGCGGAGTGGAAGCGGAACTGACTTCCCCCGACGGTGGCGGCGCCGCCGGTCAGGCTCCAACTGCCGTTGGCGATCGGGCCGGTGACGTAGCTCTGGAACGAGGACTTGATGCCCCAGTCCAGCCGGCCGCCCTGCACCGCGCGGCTCGCGGCCTGTGCGGTGGTGGCCGGGAGGAGCACCACCGCCATCACGGCGAGCAGCGCAACGGCCGTCGCACGGACGGATCTGAACGGCGGCATGGGACCCCTCCGAGGTCTAGCGAGTAAGGCAAGGCTAACCTAAGCTACTCAACGCCTGCGCCGGAACCCCTTCCGTCATATAGCTCGCAAACAACCATCAACCGCACGCCGCAGAACGACAGGACGGTGCCCAGTGCGCTTCTTCCGGGACCACGCCCCGACGGACCGGGACACCGGGCGACCAGCCACCGGCCGCCGCACGGCCCACGGCCGGGCGGGCGCGCCGACCGCCGTGGTGGCCCTGGCGCTGGCACTCACCGCCTGCGGCGGCACTCCGGCTCCCGCCGCACGTTCCGGCGGCGCCGCGGCCACGGCCGCCGACCGGGTGGAGCCGCTCGCCGCCGCACCCCGGCCCCGGCTGCCGGTCACCGTGGACTCGGCGGACGGCACGAAGGTCACCGTCACGTCCGCGGAACGGATCGTGCCCCTCACCGGTTCGCTGAGCGAGATCGTCTTCACGCTCGGCTTCGGCGAGCAGGTCGTGGCCCGCGACATCACCGCCACGTTCGAACAGGCGGAAAAACTGCCCGTGGTGACCCGCGCCCACGACGTCTCGGCGGAGGGCGTGCTCTCCCTCCGGCCGACCGTGGTCCTCGCGGACACCACCACCGGGCCGGCCGAGGCGATCGGCCAGATCCGTGACGCGGGCATCCCGGTCGTCGTCGTCGAGCCGGCCACCGAACTGACCGACGTCGGCCGCCGGATCGACGCCGTGGCCGCCGCCCTGGGGGCGAAGTCCGCGGGCACCGAACTGAAGACGCGCACCCAGTCCCGTATCGCCGCCGTACAGAAGGCGATTCCCGCCCGCGCGGACGGGAAGAAGCCCCGCGTCGCGTTCCTCTATCTGCGCGGCTCGGCCTCCGTCTATCTGCTGGGCGGCCGGGATTCCGGTGCGAGTTCGCTGCTCGAAGCGGCGGGCGCGGTCGACGCGGGCAAAGCCTCCGGGCTGACGAAGGACTTCACCGCCATCACCAGTGAGGCACTCGCGAAGGCCGCGCCCGACGCGATCCTCGTGATGAGCAAGGGACTCGACTCGGTGGGCGGCGTCGACGGGCTGGTGAAGATCCCCGGTGTCGCGGAGACCCCGGCCGGCATGGACCGCCGGATCGTCTCCATCGACGACGGGGTGCTCCTGAACTACGGCCCCCGCACGGACCAGGTGCTGACCGACCTCGTGGAGCAGCTCCACCCGAAGGCGGGGCGGGAATGACCACCTCGTACGGGGAACGGACCGAGGCGGCCGGAACGCACGGCGCCGACGCCCCGGTCGCGGAACCGGCCGGCCCCGGCCCCGCGGTCCCGGAACCGGCCAGGCGCGGCACCGCGTTCGCGCTCACCGCCGCCTTGGCCGCCGCCCTGCTCGTCGGATGTCTGCTCTCCGCAGGACTCGGCGCGTACAGCATCCCGCTGGGCGACGTCCTCTCCTCCGTCCAGCACCGCGTCGGACTCGGCGGCCAGGCCCTGGACCGGGTCGGTGAGAGCGTCCTGTGGAACGTGCGGCTGCCGCGCGTCGTCCTCGCCCTGCTCGTCGGCGCGTCCCTCGGCTGCGCGGGGGCGCTCATGCAGGGCGTGTTCGGCAATCCACTCGCCGAGCCCGGGGTCATCGGGATCTCGGCCGGCGCCGCGGTCGGCGCGGTCGCCTCGATCGCCCTCGGGCTGACCTTCTTCGGCAACTGGACCATCACCGTCTGCGCGTTCGTCTCCGGGCTCGCGACCGTCCTGCTCGTCTACGTGCTCTCGCGCTCCGGCGGACGGACCGAGGTCGTGACGCTGATCCTCACGGGGATCGCGGTCAACGCCTTCGCGGGCGCGCTGATCGGCCTGTTCATCTTCTTCGCCGACAACGCGCAGATCACCCAGATCACCTTCTGGCAGCTGGGCTCGCTCGCCCAGGCCACCTGGCCGAAGGTGCTCGCCGTCCTGCCGTGTGCGGTCCTCGGTCTGGTCGTCGCGCCGTTCCACGCCCGGAAGCTGGACCTGCTCGCGCTCGGCGAGCGGCCCGCCCGGCACCTGGGCGTGGACGTCGAGCGGCTCAGGATCGTGCTGGTCCTCGTCGTGGCGCTGCTGACCGCCGCCGCGGTCGCGGTCGCCGGGATCATCTCGTTCGTCGGGCTGCTCGTCCCCCACCTCCTGAGGATGGCGAACGGCCCCGGGCACCGCTTCCTCGTCCCGGGCAGCGCGCTCGGCGGCGCCCTGGTGCTGGTGGTGGGCGACCTCGCGGCCCGCACGGTGGCCGATCCCGCCGAGCTGCCGCTCGGTGTGCTGACCGCTCTCTTCGGCAGCCCGTTCTTCTTCTGGCTGCTCCGCAGGACCCGTCGTAAGCAAGGTGGCTGGGCATGAGAACCGCTCTCAGGAATCTGTTCACGACCCGGGGCCGGGAGCTGCCGGCGCCCGTCGCCCCCGGCTCCCCCGTCGTCGAGGCCCTCGGGCTCTCCGTCCGGCTGGGGAAGCGACTCGTCCTCGACGGAGTCGAGCTGACCGCTCGGGCCGGAGAGGTGGTGGCCCTCGTCGGACCGAACGGCGCGGGAAAGTCGACCCTGCTGGCGGCACTCGCCGCCGACCTGCCCGTACGGAGCGGTGGCATACGGATCGACGGGCGCCCGGCCGACGCCTGGTCCGCTCCCGAACTGGCGCTGCGCCGCGCGGTGCTGCCCCAGGCCGCGGCGCTCTCCTTCCCCTTTCCGGTCGAGGACGTCGTACGGATGGGACGGGCACCGTGGGCGGGGACGGCCCGGGAGGACGAGGACGACGCGGCGGTCTCCGAGGCGATGGCGGCCACCGAGGTCACGGAGTTCGCCGCCCGGCCGTTCTCGGCGCTGTCGGGCGGCGAGCGGGCCCGGGTCGCGCTGGCCCGGGTGCTCGCGCAGCGCGCGCCGCTGCTCCTCCTGGACGAGCCGACCGCCGCACTCGATCTGCGCCATCAGGAACTGGTGCTGCGGATCTGCCGGGAGCGGGCCGCCGCCGGCGACGCGGTCGTCGTCGTGCTGCACGATCTGGGGCTGGCCGCGGCGTACGCGGACCGGGCGGTGGTGCTGCACGGCGGCAGGGTCGCGGTGGCCGGGGCGCCCGCCGAGGTCTTCACGGGTGCGCTGCTCGGCGAGGTCTACCGGCAGCCGGTGGACGTCTTCCCGCACCCGCGGACGGGCGTGCCTCTCGTCGTACCGACCAGGGCTCCTTGACCTTTCCTTGACCAGGCCCTGGGTCGCTGGTGGGTCGACCGTGACCAGGCCGTTTTGCTGCGTCGGAGGTGAGAGCTGAATCACCGCACGGGGGGTTATCGGTCAGGTAAGGCTCGGTTAAGTTAGGTCCGCCTCACCCGGCTTTGCCCGGCTGTTTCCCGTCCCCCTCATCTCTTCCGTGGAGCCCGCATGCGAGCCGTTCGTTTCTCCGTCGTCACCGCAGCCGCCACCGTGGCCGCGCTGACCGCCGTCACCGGCTGTGCCGAGAAGAGTGACGGCAAGGGCGACGGCGCGGTCCAGGTCGTCGCGAAGGACGACTCCTGCGAGGTCTCGGAGACGAAGGTCCCCGCCGGCCATGTCGAACTGGCCGTCGAGAACAAGGGATCGAAGGTCACCGAGGTCTACGTCCTCTTCCCGGACGACCGCATCGTCACCGAGCGCGAGAACATCGGCCCCGGGACCAAGGCGCGGATCACCGCCGAGGTGAAGGCCGGTTCGTACGAGATCGCCTGCAAGCCCGGCATGAAGGGGCACGGCATCCGGCAGAAGATCGAGGTCACCGGCGGCTCGGCGGCCAAGCGCAGCCCCGAGATGGACAAGGCGGTCGCCGAGTACCGCACCTACGTGCAGGCTCAGGCCGACGAGACGCTGCCCAAGGTGAAGGTCTTCACCGACGCCGTCGCCGCGGGTGACATCGAGGCCGCGAAGAAGGCGTACGCCGACTCCCGTATCGGCTGGGAGCGCACCGAGCCGGTCGCCGAGTCCTTCGGCGACATCGACCCGAAGGTCGACGTCCGCGCCGACGGCCTGGAGGAGGGCCAGGCGTGGACCGGCTGGCACCGCCTGGAGAAGGCGCTGTGGGAGGACAAGAAGCTCGGCGCCGAGGAGAAGACCCTCGCCGCCACGCTCTACAAGGACCTCGTCGACTGGCAGAACCGGGTCGGCAAGGCGGAGATCACCCCCACCTCGATGGCCAACGGTGCCAAGGAACTCCTCGACGAGGTCGCCACCGGCAAGGTCACCGGTGAGGAGGAGCGCTACAGCCACACCGACCTCGTCGACTTCAAGGCGAACGTCGAGGGTGCGGAGAAGTCGTACGCGCTGCTGAAGCCGATCGCCTCGAATAACGACCCGGCGCTGACGACCTCCCTGGACAAGGAGTTCGCGGCGATAGACACGCTGCTGGACAAGTACCGCGAGGACAAGAACTCCTACGAGTTCACCTCGTACGACAAGGTCGGCAAGGCCGAACGCAAGGAGCTCTCGGACGCGGTCAACGCGCTCGCCGAGCCGCTGTCCCGGCTCGCCGCCGCGGTGACGAAGTAACTCGGGGCGAGGAGAGTCCGGTCATGGCCGACAACGTGCAGAACACTTCGACGGAAGAGAGCGGTTCCGGCCCCTCGCGCCGTGCCCTGCTCGGCTGGGGCGGTTCCGGGCTCGCGCTCGGTGCCGTCGTGGCGGGCGGCGCGGTCGCCGCGGTGCGCTCCGGCGGGGACGCCGTGCCCGCCGCGGAGAGCGGGGCCGCGGTGCCGTTCCACGGTGCGCACCAGGCCGGGATCGCCACCGCCGTACAGGACCGGCTGCACTTCGCCGCGTTCGACGTGACGACGGAGGACCGGGCCGAGCTGGCCGCCCTGCTCCAGGAGTGGACGCGGGCCGCGGAGCGGATGACGTCCGGTCGCCCGGTGGGCGAGGGTGCGTACGGGGGTCTCGCGGAGGCTCCGCCGGACGACACCGGTGAGGCACTGGGCCTCAAGCCCTCCCGGCTGACCCTGACGATCGGCTTCGGTCCCTCCCTCTTCGCGAAGGGCCGGTTCGGCCTGGAGGACCGGCTCCCCGAGGCACTCGTCGAGCTGCCGAAGTTCCCCGGGGACAACCTCGACGCGAGCCGCAGCGGCGGCGACCTGTGCGTCCAGGCGTGCGCGGACGACCCGCAGGTGGCGGTGCACGCCATCCGCAACCTGGCCAGGATCGGCATGGGGCGTACGGCGATCCGCTGGTCCCAGCTGGGCTTCGGCAAGACCTCGTCGACCACGCCCGACGAGCAGACCCCCCGCAACATGCTCGGCTTCAAGGACGGCACCCGGAACATCGCGGGCACCGACGCGGCGGCCCTGAAGAAGCACGTGTGGGTCGGCGAGAGCGACAAGTCCGGTTGGATGACGGGTGGTTCGTACCTCGTCGCCCGGCGCATCCGGATGCACATCGAGACCTGGGACCGGACCGGTCTCCAGGAGCAGGAGGACATCTTCGGCCGGGACAAGGGCGAGGGTGCCCCGGTCGGGAAGTCGAAGGAGCGCGACGAGCCGTTCCTGAAGGCGATGCTGCCGAGCGCGCACGTGCGGCTCGCGCACCCGGACACCAACGACGGGGCGACGATCCTGCGCCGCGGCTACTCCTTCACCGACGGTACGGACGGTCTCGGCCGGCTCGACGCGGGTCTGTTCTTCCTGGCGTACCAGCGCGACGTCCGCAAGGGCTTCATTCCGGTGCAGCGCAGCCTGGCGGCGCACGACGCCCTCAACGAGTACATCCAGCACGTGGGTTCGGCCGTCTTCGCCGTCCCGCCGGGCGTCCGCGACAAGGACGACTGGTGGGGCCGGGCACTGTTCTCGTGAACGGCGTTCTCCTGACCAGCACAGCGGAAGGACCGGCATGTTCGGCAACTATCTGATCGGCCTGCGCGAGGGACTCGAGGCGAGCCTCGTCGTCTGCATCCTGATCGCCTACCTGGTCAAGACGGAACGCCGGGACGCGCTGCGGCCGGTGTGGGCGGGCATCGGGATCGCCTGCGCGATCTCGCTGGCCTTCGGCGCCGCGCTGGAGTTCGGCTCGCAGGAGATGACGTTCACGGCCCAGGAGGCGCTCGGCGGATCGCTGTCGATCCTCGCGGTCGGCCTGGTGACGTGGATGGTCTTCTGGATGCGGCGCACCGCGCGGCATCTCAAGGCGGAACTGCACGGGAAGCTCGACGCGGCGCTCGCGATGGGCACCGGCGCGCTCGTGGCCACGGCCTTCCTGGCCGTGGGCCGTGAGGGGCTGGAGACCGCGCTGTTCGTGTGGGCGTCGGTGCGGGCGAGCGGGGAGGGTTCCTCCTCGCCGCTGATCGGTGTGCTGCTGGGTATCGCCACGGCCGTCGTGCTGGGCTGGCTGTTCTACCGCGGGGCACTGAGAATCAACCTCGCGAAGTTCTTCACCTGGACCGGTGGAATGCTGGTCGTGGTGGCGGCGGGTGTGCTGGCCTACGGCGTGCACGACCTCCAGGAGGCGGAGTTCCTGGGTGGTCTGCAGAACAAGGCGTTCGACGTCAGCGCCACGATCCCGCCCGACAGTTGGTACGGCACGCTGCTGAAGGGCGTGTTCAACTTCCAGCCCGATCCGACCGTTCTCCAGGTCACGGTGTGGGCGCTGTATCTGATCCCCACGCTCGCGCTCTTCCTCGCCCCGGTAGGGTTCGGACGGTCAGTGCGGGCGACGGATCAGAAGGCGCAGAAGGCAACGGATGACAAGGCTGGGGCGACTGGCGGCGGGGCTCGCGACGGCGACAGTGCTGAGCGTGACGGCGAGCGGCTGCGTGACGGTGCACGGCGAGCTGGAGGTCGTGCCGGGAGCGACGAAGTCCGAGGCCGCACAGGCCCTTGAGGATTTCACGACCGCGTACAACGAGGCGGACAAGGCGTACGATCCGGCGCTCGACGCGGACCGGGTGACCGGTTCGCTCGGCGCGATCAACCAGGCGGGCCTCAAGGCGCGGCAGAAGAACAGCCCGGACGGCAACGCGGCCCATCGGCCGCTGGAGCTGACCGACGCCTCGTTCGCCATCCCGAAGAAGGCCGGCTGGCCGCGCTGGTTCGTCGCGGACACCGATTCCAACCGTGACCAGGACTCCGGGAAGCTGGACACCCGCTGGCTGCTGGTGTTCGTACGGACGGGTCCCGACGCACTCTGGAAGGCCGCCTATCTGGCGGTCGTTCCCCCCGCCCAGGTCCCGGGGTTCCGGGTGGACGGCGACGGCTGGGCGCAGCCGGTGGCTCCGACGACCGGGGAACTGGCCGTCGAGCCCAAGGACTTGAGCGCCACGTACACCGGGTACCTGAAGGACGGCGAGCCGGACGTGTTCGCGCCGGGGGCCGCCACGTCGGTCTGGCGGACCACCCGCAAGAACACCCGGGTGGCCGGATTCTCGTACCAGTACGTCGACCAGCCCCTGGACACCGGTACGTTCGCGCCGCTCGGTCTCACGACGGAGGACGGCGGGGCGCTGGTCTTCTTCAGCAGCAAGCACTTCGAGCGGCAGACGGCGGCGCAGGGTCTCAAGCCGCAGCTCAACTCGGACGTGGAGGCGCTGCTGACCGGCGAGGTGAAGAGCACCCTCACCAAGGAGCGGATCTCCAGCCAGCTGGTGTACGTCCCCCGGCAGGGCGCCACCGAGTCGGGCGGCAAGGTGATCATGCTGAACCGGCTGCCCGGCCTGACGGCCGCGCAGGGTTCGTAGGAGGACCGGCACGGAGCGGTAACCGGACGGGGCCGGTCACCGCCTGGGCGGTGTCCCTAGCGGCTCAGCGGCCAGGCCACCGAATCGTGGTCGAGGTCGCTCTGGTCGGCGGAGTCCGCGTACTGCGCACACGCGTCGGTGAGCGTCTCCAGCAGGGTCAGCGGATCGGGCAGCGGGTGCTCGGGGCCGCGGAGCCAGCGCACGGCCAGCTCACCGGGGAGCCGGGCGGGCGGCAGGAGGACATAGCTGCCCCGGCAGTGCCAGCGCAGTCCCGGGTGCTCGTCCATGGTCTCGGGGTGGCAGTCCAGCTCGCAGGGCCACCACTCGTCCTCGTCCTCGGGAGTGCCGCGGGTGGCGGTGAAGAAGAGCATCCGGTCCTCGCCGGACTGGGCGACCGGGCCGACGTCGATACCGGCGGCGAGCAGCCGTTCCAGCGCTCCCGCACCGGCGGTCAGCGGGACGTCCAGGACGTCGTGGATCATGCCGGTCGCGGTGATGAAGTTGGTCTGCGGCCGGCTTTCGGCCCAGCGCTCGATCTGCGCGCGGTCGGTGGTCGACTGCGTCTGCCAGGCGAAGGAGACCGGGTGGCGGGCGGGCGTGGGGCATCCGACGCGTTCGCACGAACATCGGTAGCCGTTGGGATACGCGGCGGGCGAGATCGGCATGCCCGCGTCGGCGACGGCCAGCAGCATCTCCAGGCGGGCCGATTCATCGGCTTCGGCCCGCTGCGGTTTGGGTCGTCGCCGCAGCCACTGGGAAATCCTGTTCTCTGTGCCGCGATAACGGCCGGAATCGGCGCCCATCTATCCCCTCACCTCAGCGTTGCCTGTCCATCGTCCCACCATCCTGCGCCTCGGGTGGCCAGAGTTCTCAAGCGGGTACGGGGGCGGATGCGCCGAGGTGAGTACGATCACACCCGATGTCAGGACATACCGGGTATCTCTCAGCGCTCCGCGGAGAGGCCCCGGAGGGCGTAGTCGACCACCGCGTCGGCGTACTCGTGCGTCAGCGGGAGGGTCCGGAGCAGCCAGCGGTGGGTCAGGGGGGCGATCAGCAGCTCCAGGGCGATCCGGGGGTCGATGTCGGCACGCAGCTCTCCGGCCTCCTGGGCGGCACGCAGGCGTGTGACATAGAACTGGAGCTGGGGGTCGAGCAGTTTCTCGGTGAATTCGGCACCCAGCTTCGGGTCGACGATGCCCTCGGCGGTGAGCGCGCGGGTCGGTGCCTCGATCGCCGGGTCGTTCAGCTCGTCGACGGTGGCCCGCAGGACGAGCTTGAGGTCGGCCGCGAGATCCCCGGTGTCCGGGATCCCGTGCACCTCCTCGGCGAGCTCCGCCGACCGCTCCCCGAGGTCGGTGAACGCCTCCAGCAGCACGGCCGCCTTCGACGGCCACCAGCGGTAGATCGTCTGCTTGCCGACCCCGGCGCGGGCGGCGATCCCCTCGATCGTCGTCTTCGCGTAACCGGCCTCCACGACCAGGGCGAGAGCGGCGTCGTAGATCGCGCGGCGGGAGCGGTCGCTGCGGCGGCTGGAATCGGGGGCCTTGGCGGGTGACATGCCCGCCAATCTAGCGCGCCACCAGCCGATACGTCTCGTCTCGGTTCGCCGCGCGCTCTCCGGCGAACCACCCGATCGGTCCACTGCGCAACGGCCCCGCGCGGCGCACCATGAGCTCAAGCACTGACCGTGCGCATCCCACCGTTCCGCAGCCGAGGCTGCCGTTCGAGAGGAGCCCGCATTGACCCGTGACGCCACCCCTCGTCGCTACCTGATGTGCGCCCCCGCCCACTTCAGGGTCACGTACTCCATCAACCCGTGGATGGACCCCTCGAAACCGGTCGACCTGGCGCTGGCCCGGACCCAGTGGGAGGACCTGCGCGACCGGTACCGCGCACTCGGGCACACCGTCGAGCTGCTCACCCCCCGGCCGGAGCTCCCGGACATGGTCTTCGCCGCCAACGGGGCCACCGTGATCGACGGACGCGTCCTGGGCGCCCTGTTCGCCTACCGGGAGCGGTACGAGGAGGCGGAGGCCCACCGGGACTGGTTCCGGGCGAACGGCTTCACCGAGATCCGGGAACCGGATCACGTCAACGAGGGCGAGGGGGACTTCGCGGTCACCTCCTCGTACATCCTGGCGGGCCGCGGATTCCGGTCCAGTCCGCTCTCGCACGACGAGGCGCAGGAGTTCTTCGGGCGGCCGGTCATCGGTCTCGATCTGGTGGACCCGCGCTACTACCACCTGGACACGGCCCTGTGCGTGCTCGACGAGTCGGCCGACGAGATCATGTACTACCCGGGCGCCTTCTCGCCGGGCAGCAGGTCCGTGCTGGCCCGGCTCTTCCCGGACGCGCTGATCGCCCGGGAGCCGGACGCCGCCGCGCTCGGGCTCAACGCGGTCAGCGACGGGCTCCACGTGCTGCTCCCGCAGGCCGCCACGGGGCTCTTCGATCCGCTGCGGGACCGCGGCTTCGATCCCGTGCCGATGGACCTGGGCGAGCTGCTCAAGGGCGGCGGCAGCGTGAAGTGCTGCACCCAGGAGCTACGCCTCTGAGGAGTCCGGCGGCCAGGCGTCACCCCATGCGGTGTCCCTGGCCGCCCGGTACAGCGCGCCGTGCCGCTTGGTGACCGTGGAGCGCTGAAGGGCCTCGTCGCGGGTGCAGAGTTCGAGCAGCACCTGGCCCTTGCGGATCTGCGGCCTGCGGGTGACCCGGGACGGCGCCGGCTCCACGGGGAAGCGGGTCGCCACGACGTAGCTGAACTTCTCGTCCTCGTGGCTCAGCGAGCCGCCCTTCACCTGGCGGTGCAGCGAGGAGCGGCTGACCCGGGCGGAGAAGTGGCACCAGTCGGTGCCCGGCTCGATGGGGCAGGCGTCGTCGTGCGGGCAGGGCGCCGCGACGGTCAGCCCGGCGGCGATCAGCCGGGTGCGGGCCTCGATGATCCGCTCGTATCCGTCGGGGGTTCCGGGCTCGACGATCACCACGGCCTGCGCGGCACCCGCCGCGGCGTCGACCAGCTCGGCCCGGGCCTGCGCGGTGAGCTCCTTGAGTACGTACGAGACGGTCACCAGGTCCGTCGGCGCGAGTTCCAGGGCCGCGCCGATCCTGGCCTGCTGCCAGGTGGCGCCGCGCAGGCCGGGCAGGTCCGAGGAGGCGGCCAGTTCGCGTCCCAGGGCGAGCGCGGGCTCGGCCCAGTCCAGGACGGTGGTCACCGGCCCCTGCCAGGCTCCGGCGACCGCCCAGCTCGCCGCTCCCGTGCCGCCCCCGACGTCGGTGTGCGTGGCGGGCGTCCAGTGCGGGGCCGCCTCGCGCAGCGCGGCGAGTGCGGACCGTACCGCCTCGAAGGTCGCGGGCATCCGGTACGCGGCGTACGCGACGACGTCGGACCGGTCGCGCAGGATCGGGGCGTCCGTGGGGGTGGTACCGCGGTAGCTGGCGATCAGCCTGTCGACGGCCTGCGTGGCCTGCTTGGGCGGCAGCCCGTCGAGCAGCGCGGCCAGGGCCGTGCGGAGCGCTTCCGCGGTGGAGGTGGAGGGGTTCACCGCCGAATTGTAGGCGCTGGCAACCTGCCGGCCGCAGCCCGTTCGCCGGTACGGAACCGGGACGGAACGGTGGCGGAACCGAACTGCTTCTCCCCTGCTGGCTGTTGCTACGCTGACCGCCGCGAGGATCAGGGATTGCTCATCGGGGGGACCATGAGACAGAGGATCGTGCGCCTGGCTCTGGCCGGGGGGGTGCTGGTCCTGGCCCTGCTGCTTCTGCTGGCGACCTGCGGGGGTGACGGGGGCGGCGGCGGGAGCGACAAGAACCCGAAGAAGCCCACGAAGAGGACCGCGGGCCCTTCGACGCGGCTCACCGTCCCGCCGGAGTACACGACGGAGCACGGCTGGGAGATCATCGGCGCGGCGCCCGAGTACGCGGTCTCGCGCCCGACGGGCCGGCTGGCCTTCCTGGTGACCGCCTCCGGGAACCGCTACCGACTGCGGACCATCGACGCGGCATCCGGAAAGCTGGCGTGGAGCGGCACGGCGTGGCGCCCGCCGGACCCACTGCACTTCCCGAAGCTGCTCGCCGTGTCCACGGAGGACCGGCAGTACTTCGTGACGTGGGCGTACGGGAAGGTCGGTGACGGGCTCTCCGTGACCGACACCTTCGTCTCCGTCGATGTGTACGACGCGGCCGACGGCACCCGCCGGCGCGTCGAGGTGCCGTGGAGCGGCGCGCCCAAGGTCACCGCGACCGGGCCGGACATCCTGATCAGTGACGGGCGCGCGAACAGCGCGCTGATCGACCCGGCCACCGGCCAGGTGTCCCGGACCGCCCCCTCCGCGCTGAAGTATCCGAAGGGCTGCCCGTCCTGCAAGCAGCTCACGGAGGTGCGCGGCCAGACCGCGCAGGGGCTGCTGGTGAGCGGGCAGCGGGAGTTCTGGGTGCGGGGCGGCTGGTTCAGCCGGAACGTGGCGCCGAAGGGCGCCGACCGGCGGAGCGGGGTGCCGACGTCGGTGGCGCCGGGGTGGATCCTGGCGAAGTGGCAGCTGGCCAAGGGCGCGAAGCGTGCGGCCAGCCACGAGCTGTGGGCGGTGCACGACGCGAAGACGGGGAAGCCGGTGGTCTCGGTCGAGTGCCACAAGCCGGCGATCGAGCCGGGGCGGTATCCGCAGGCCGTCGTCTCGCCGTCGGGCGGCCATCTCGTCGCAGGGAACCTCGCCTTCGACCTGGAGGCCGCGAAGGGCTTCTGTCTGGAGGAGGAGGACGGTTCCACCTCGGTGACGCTCGCTTCGGTGACGGACCGGGGCGTGGCCTACGGCGCGATGAACGTGCGCGACGCGACGGACGCCCTCGAAGGGGGCGGAGCGCCGGTCGAGATGGAGTTCGCGACGGGGGCGGTCTCGCCGCTGTCGCCGAATGTACGGCTGCCCGGGATGGAGACGGCCGGGGTCGGGCTGTTCCGCTGGACCGACCGCAGGGACCGGCTCCACCTGATCGGCTACACCCGCAGCGGCTGACCGGAAGGGGCGGGGCGGGCGGTCGGGACCGCCCGCCCCGCCCCGTACTCCGGCTCCTGGGTCAGAGTCCGCCCGCCGTGCGGGAACGCTGCTCCCACGGCCTGCACAGCACCAGGAAGCAGACCACCGCCGTCAGCGCGCACACCGTCTGCACCACGGCCATGGGCACGGCCGTCCGCTCCCCCGCGATGCCGACGAGCGGCGAGGCGATCGCCCCGATCAGGAACGACGACGTACCGAGCAGCGCCGAGGCCGAACCGGCCGCGTGCTTCGTGCGCATCAGGGCCTGGGCGTTGGTGTTGGGCATCGCGAGACCCATGGCCGACATCAGGACGAAGAGTCCGGCGGCCACGGGCACGAGGCCCACCTCGCCGAACACCCCGGACGTCATCAGCAGGAGGGCGATCGCAGCCAGCGAGATGACGCCGAGCCCGAAGCCGAGGGCCTTGTCCAGGCTGACCCGGCCGACCAGCACCTTGCCGTTGATCTGGCCGACGGTGATCAGGCCGATCGAGTTGATGCCGAAGAGCAGGCTGAAGGTCTGCGGCGAGGCACCGTAGATCTCCTGCACGACGAAGGGCGAGGCGCTCACGTAGGCGAAGAGCGCGGCGAAGGCGAGGCTGCCGGCGATCATGTATCCGGTGAACACCCGGTCGGCGAGCAGACCGCGCATGGTGCGCAGCGCCTCGCCGACGCCGCCGGTGTGGCGTTCCTCCGGCGGCAGCGTCTCGTGCAGCCACTTCCAGACGACCAGGGTGAGCAGGACGCCGACGCCGGTCAGTACGACGAAGATGCCGCGCCAGTCGGTGAACCGGAGCACCTGCCCGCCGATCACCGGGGCGATGACCGGGGCGACTCCGGAGATCAGCATCAGGGTGGAGAAGAACTTGGCCATGTCCACGCCGTCGTAGAGATCACGCACCACGGCACGGGAGATCACGATGCCGGCCGCGCCCGCCAGTCCCTGGAGGAGGCGGAAGCCGATGAGGAGTTCGGCGGTGGGGGCGAAGGCGCAGATCGCGGTGGCGATCACGTAGACGACCATGCCGAGGAGCAGCGGTCTGCGCCGGCCCCACCGGTCGCTCATGGGTCCGACGACGAGCTGTCCGAGCGCCATGCCGGCCAGGCAGGCGGTCAGCGTGAGCTGGACGGTCGATGCGGGGGCGTGCAGGACGTCGGTGACCTCCGGCAGCGCCGGGAGGTACATGTCCATCGAGAGGGGCGGCAGCGCGGTCAGTCCGCCGAGAACCAGGGTGACCAGCAGTCCGGTCCGCCGGGCGGCGGGAGTGGACCTGTTCGGGGCCGTGCCGGGCTCGGCGCCGGCCCCTGTCGTGGGTATGTGCTCTTTCTGGGCCCGGCTTCCGCCGCTGTCCGGCATTCTCATCTCCGCATCGTTGAATCCGCATCTATGCTCTCAGCTCAGCCGGGATGATCGGAACCGTTTACTTATGGGGGCGGACGTGAGCAGAACTGTGCGATGGGGCGTGCTGGCAACGGGCGGTATAGCCGCGCGGTTCACCGAGGATCTCCTCGGGATGCCGGACGCCGAGGTGGTGGCGGTGGCGTCCCGTACGGACGCCTCCGCGAAGGCGTTCGCCGAAAGGTTCGGGATCGCGCGGGCGTACGGGAGCTGGGCGGAGCTCGTCGCCGACGACGAGATCGACGTGGTGTACGTGGCCACTCCGCACTCCGCGCACCGTGAGGCGGCCGGGCTCGCCCTCGAAGCCGGCAAGCACGTGCTGTGCGAGAAGGCGTTCACACTCAACGCCCCGCAGGCCGAGGAGCTCGTGGCGCTCGCCCGCGCGCGCGGGCTGTTCCTGATGGAAGCGATGTGGACGTACTGCAATCCCGTCATCCGGCGCATGACGGAGCTGGTGCGGGACGGCGCCATCGGCGAGATCCGCACCGTACAGGCCGACTTCGGGTTCGCCGGCGCGTTCGGCGCCGGGCACCGGCTGCTCGATCCGGCCCTGGGCGGCGGAGCCCTGCTGGACCTGGGCGTCTACCCGGTCTCGTTCGCGCAGCTGCTGCTGGGCGAGCCGGACCGGGTGCAGGCCGACGCGCTGCTCTCCCCCGAGGGCGTCGACCTGAACACCGGGATGCTGCTGGGCTGGTCCGGATCGGGTGCCACCGCGCTCCTGGCCTGCTCGCTCGTCGGCGACCACGCGACGACCGCGTCGGTCACCGGGACGGCCGGGCGGATCGACTTTCCGCACGGCTTCTTCCACCCGGAGCGGTTCGTGCTGCACCGGCCGGGCCGGGAGCCCGAGGAGTTCGACTCGGGACCGGGACCGCAGGGCCTTTCCGGTCTGCAGTACGAGGCCGCCGAGGTGATGCGCGCGGTGCGGGCGGGCGAGACGGAGTCCCCGCTCGTGCCGCTGGAGGGCTCGCTCGCCGTGATGCGGACACTCGACGCGGTGCGCGACCGCATCGGCGTCCGCTACGCGGCCGACGCCCTGGTCTGACCGGCGACCGGGGCCCGTACGGCGGCCGTTGCGTCCTCGGCCGCCGTACGGGCCCGGCCCGCCGGCCCTGGCGTCACACGGGGTTGAGTCCCGGGTTCCCCGCCTCGGTCACGAAGGAAGCGGCGGTCGACACCGGAGCACCGGGCGTCGTGACGGCGGACACCGTACGGAAGTCGGCGCGCGCCTCCCGCGTGCCGAGGGTGACGAGGGCGTAGCCGCGGCGGCCGTTGTAGAACTTCAGGTGCGGGTTGGCCTGCGTCAGATTGCTCCAGTTGGCGGGCTTCTCCGCACCGTCCTTGCCGCTGGAGACGGACGTGGCGACGATCTCCGTACCGACGGTGCGGGAGGACGGGTCGTCGAAGTCCTTCTTGAGGTCGAGGCCGTAGCCGACGTGCACATCGCCGGTGAGCACCATCAGGTTGTCGACCCCGGCGGCCTCCGCGCCGTTCAGGATCCGCTGCCGGGAGGCCGGGTAGCCGTCCCAGGAGTCCATGGACAGCTTGAAGGCGTCGGTCGGTACGTCACGCCGCTGCGCGAAGACGACCTGCTGCGGCACGACGTTCCACCGGGCCCGCGAGGTGCGCCAGCCGTCGATCAGCCAGCGCTCCTGCTCGGCTCCCGTCATGGTGCGCGAGGGGTCCTCGGACTCCGGGCCCGGCACCTTCCAGCCGTCCCCGTACGCCTGGTTGCTGCGGTACTGGCGGGTGTCGAGGATGTCGAACTGCGCGAGCCTGCCGAACTTCAGACGGCGGTAGAGCCGCATGTCGGGGCCGGTCGGCCGCTGCGGGGTGCGCAGCGGCTGGTTCTCCCAGTACGCCCGGTAGGCGGCGGCCCTGCGGAGCAGGAACTCCTCCGGCGGTACGTCGTTCTCGGGGGTCCCGCCCGCGTAGTTGTTCTCCGTCTCGTGGTCGTCCCAGGTGACGACGAACGGGTGGGCGGCGTGGGCGGCGCGCAGATCGGGGTCGGACTTGTAGAGGGCGTACCGCATCCGGTAGTCCTCCAGGTCGACCGTCTCGCGGTTGAAGTGGGCGGGCAGGGTGCGGTCGGTGTAGGCGCGGGCGCCGCCGGTCGCGTTCACGGCGTACTCGTAGAGGTAGTCGCCGAGGTGGAAGACGACGTCGACGTCCTCCTCCGCGAGGTGCTTGTACGCCGTGAAGTAGCCGTCGTGGTACGCCTGGCAGGAGACGGCGGCGATGCTCAGCGAGCTGTTGGCCGCGCCGGGTGCGGGGGCCGTACGGGTCCGGCCGGCCGGGCTGATCCAGTCGCCGGCCCGGAAGCGGTAGTGGAAGACACGGTCGGAGTCGAGCCCGCCGACGTCCACGTGGACGCTGTGGGCGAACTCCGGGTGGGCGGTGGTCCAGCCGCGCCGGACGACGCGGCTGAAGCGCTCGTCGCGGGCGATCTCCCAGCGGACCCGGACACGGGCCGCGGGCATGCCGCTGCCGGGCTCGTAGGGGCGCGGGGCGAGTCTCGTCCAGAGCAGGACGGAGTCGGGCAGCGGGTCGCCTGAGCCGACGCCGAGGGTGAACGGGTCCTCGGGCAGCTGACGGGCGTCGAGTTCGTCGGCGCTCGCGGTGCCCGCGGTGGGCAGGTTGACGGCGAAGGCCAGTGCGGCTGCCGCACCGGTGACGGTGAGGAACCTGCGGCGCTCCAGGCCCGCGCCGAGATGCTGTGCGGCGGCGCGGAGTTCGGTCGAGTGGCCCTGCTGCGCAGGCGCTCCGGCGATCTGTGCGGGTGTCATGTGCCCCTCCCCTGACGGCTGCTGTCAGGGGAATTGGAGTGCGGGGCGACGTCCCCCCGTTGTCGCGTGCACAACATCCACATGGCGGGCCGATGAGCACCGCGTGCCGGGCGCCGTCACACCTCCCGTACGCTGCCGGGCCATGAACGCTGAGCAGAGAATCGCTGTCGTAACGGGAGCAGGGTCGGGTATCGGACGGGCCGTGGCGCTCGCCCTCGCGGGTGCGGGCTGGGCGGTGGTGCCGGCCGGCCGGCGGCTGGAGGCGCTGGAGGCGACGGCCCGGGACGCCGGGGGCGCCGACACCCTGTGCGTACGCACCGATGTGACCGATCCCGGCGACGTGGACGCGCTCTTCGCCGCCGTACGGGACCGGTTCGGCCGACTGGACCTGCTCTTCAACAACGCGGGGACGTTCGGCCCCGGCTCGGTCCCGGTCGAGGACCTGGCGTACGAGGACTGGCGCGCCGTGGTGGACGTGAACCTGACGGGCGCGTTCCTGTGCGCGCAGGCGGCGTACCGGCAGATGAAGGAGCAGGACCCGCAGGGCGGCCGGATCATCAACAACGGTTCGATCTCCGCGCACGCCCCCCGTCCGCACTCGATCGCGTACACGGCGACGAAGCACGCCATGACCGGTCTGACGAAGTCACTGTCCCTGGACGGGCGTCCGTACCGGATCGCCTGCGGGCAGATCGACATCGGCAACGCGGCCACGGAGATGACGGAGCGGATGCAGACCGGAATCCTCCAGGCCAACGGCGAACTGGCGGTGGAGCCGGTGATGGCGGCGTCGGACGTGGCGCGGACGGTGCTGCACATGGCGGAGCTGCCGCTGGAGGCGAACGTACAGTTCGCGACGGTTCTGGCGACGACGATGCCGTACGTGGGCCGGGGCTGAGCGGCGGCCTTCCTCGCACGCGTCAACTCGGGTCACTGCCAACGCGGTTGGTGTTCCCGCGCACACCGGGGTGCGCAAGCGCGTACTGCCCGTATGCTCACAGCCCTCGCGGCTTCACGGAAGGCACACGGAATGTCCACCGCGCGCGCACGAACGGGGCGGCGCGCCGGTGGTCGTCCACGAGCTGCCACCGATCCGGCCGCCGCTGTCCGGGGGGACGGCGGCCACCGGAGGCCCGGGGGCGGTCCGGGGCATCAGGGCCCCGGACCGCCGCGACTCCCGCACCGCTCCACACAACCGGGAATACCTCCGGCCGTACGGAGGTTCAGCTGCGACATGACCCAACTCTCCGGCGCTCCCGGTTCCGACATCCTCCGTTACACCGCCTTCTCGGCCGACCCCGAAGGCGGCAACCCCGCGGGTGTCGTCCTGGACGCCTCCGGACTGGACGACGAGGCGATGCTCGCCGTGGCCGCCGAGCTCGGGTACAGCGAGTCGGCCTTCCTCACCGGGAAGAACGGCGTGGAGCACACGATCCGCTACTTCAGCCCGAAGGCGGAAGTGCCGTTCTGCGGTCACGCCACCGTCGCCACGGCCATCGCACTCGCCGAACGCGACGGCCCCGGCGACCTGGTGTTCTCGACCCGGGCGGGTACGGTCCCGGTGACCGTGACCCGTGAGGGCGACGAGCTGCGCGCCACCCTCACCAGCGTCGAGCCGCAGGTCACGGAGATCTCCCCGGACGACCTGACGGAGGCGCTGGCGGCGCTGGACTGGCCGGCCGCCGACCTGGACCCGGCCTTCCCGCCCCGCATCTCCTACGCGGGCGCCCGTCATCTGGTGCTGGGCGCCGCGACCCGCGAGCGGCTCGCGGACCTGGCGTACGACTTCGCCCGCCTCGAAGCGCTGATGCACCGTCTCGACCTGACGACGGTCCAGCTCGCGTGGCGCGAGAGCCCGGACGTCTTCCACGTCCGCGACCCCTTCCCGGTCGGCGGGGTGGTCGAGGACCCCGCGACGGGAGCGGCAGCGGCGGCCTTCGGCGCGTACGCACGCGCCCTCTCGCTCGTCCCGGAGGCGGCGGTCCTCACCCTGCACCAGGGCCAGGACATGGGCCGCCCCGGCACGCTCACCGTGGAACTGCGCGCCGGCGACCCCCGGGTCCGGGTGAGCGGCACGGGCGCACGGATCGGCTGACCCCCGCTTCCCCCCTTCCCACCCCGGGCTCAGCCCGCGTACACACCCGCCCTCGCCGCTGCCGCGGCGGCTTCGGCCGCCCGGTCGGCGGCGTTTTCGTCGAGTGCGCCGCCGCAGACCAGCAGCCGGTAGTAGAGCGGCGCCGAAACGGCCCGGACGACCTCGCAGGCGTCCGTACCCACGGGAAGCTCGCCGCGCCCGACCGCGGCCTCGACGCACCCGGCCCACTCCTCGACGCGCACCTCGTAGAAGCGGTGGAGGGCCTCCGCCGTGCGGGGGTCGCAGGTGGCCGCCGCGATCACGGACGTGAAGAGGGCGCCCTGACGGGGGTCGGTGAGCGTCCGGACGACCAGGCGGGCGTTGGCCGCGAGGTCCTCGTCCAGTGATCCCGAGTCGGTACGCGGCACGGACTGTTCGGCCATGTCCGCCAGCAGGTCCGCGACCAGACCGGCCGGAGTGGACCAGCGCCGGTAGACGGTCGTCTTGCCAACCTCCGCGCGGCGCGCGACCTCGGCGAGATCGAGCCCGGCGAAACCGTGTTCGGCCAGCACGTCGCCCGCCGCCCGCAGGACCGCGTCCCGCACCCGCGCCGTACGCCCACCGGGCCTGGCCATGCCCGGCTCCACACCCTCAACATTCATAACGGGTCTCCAGTTCCATTAACGCCTCTACTCCTGTTACGGTGACTCCACCCTAATGGAACCACAGAACCATTAGTGGTCCCGTCCCAGGAAAGGGCACCCATGTCCGCATCCAGCACGACACCCCTCGCACCCCCCGCCCCGGACGCCGCCGACCCCCGCATGACGGGCCGGCAGAAGCTCGTCCTCGCTCTGCTCCTCGGCGCCCAGTTCATGATCGCCGTGGACTTCTCGATCCTGAACGTCGCCCTGCCGGTCGTGGGCGAAGGGCTCGGCTTCTCCCTCTCCCACCTCCAGTGGATCGCCACCTCCTTCGCGCTCGCCGCGGCCGGGTTCACCCTCCTCTTCGGCCGCGTCGCCGATCTCGTCGGCCGCAAGCGCCTGTTCATCGGCGGCATGGTCGTCCTCGGCCTCTCCTCCGCACTCGGCGGCCTCGCCACCTCGCCCGAAGTGCTCCTGACCGCCCGGGTGCTGCAGGGTCTCGCCACCGCCGCCGTCACCCCCGCCGGACTCGCGCTGCTCACCACCGCCTTCAAGGAGGGACGGCTGCGTGAACGCGCCCTCGGACTCAACGGCGCCCTGATGTCCGCCGGTTTCACCGCCGGAGCCATCCTCGGCGGACTGCTGACCGATCTGCTCTCCTGGCGCTGGGCCTTCTTCGTCAACGTGCCGGTCGCCGCGCTCGTCGTCGCCCTCGCCCCGTCCGTCATCACCGACTCACGGCCCGCCGTGCGCCCGAAGCTCGACGTGCCCGGCGCCGCGACCGTCACCGGCGGCCTGCTGCTGCTCGTCTACGGGCTGACGCAGGCGGGCGAGTCCGGCTGGACCACACCCGCCACCCTGGCCGCCCTGCTCGCGGGCGCCGCGCTCCTCGTCGCCTTCTGGTTCGTCGAGAAGCGGGCGGCGGCGCCTCTCGTCCCCGTACACATCCTGAAGCGCCGCAGCGTCATCTGGGGCAACGCCACCGGCCTGATCGCCTTCGTCACCGAGACCTCGCTGGTCTTCCTCCTCACCCTCTACCTCCAGGAGGTCCTCGGCTACTCGCCGCTCGCCACCGGGCTCGCCTTCGGCGTCCTGGGCATCGGGACCGTGATCGGCGGCACCCTCGGCGGCCGTGCCGTGGGCCGCTTCGGCAACCGGCGCACCATCGCCTTCGGCGGCGTCGTCCAGGCCGCCGCCACCCTCTCGCTGGTGGTGCTCGGCACCTCGGGCGGCTGGATCCTGCTCGTGCTGGCCGCCACCTTCATCGGCGGTGTCGGCAACATGCTGATGATCGTCGGCTTCATGGTCACCGCCACCTCGGGCCTTCCCGACGAGGAGCAGGGCCTCGCCACCGGACTGGCGACCATGACCCAGCAGGTCGGGATCACCATGGGCATCCCGGTCATGAGCGCCGTCGCCACCGCCCGCATGGGCGGCGCGACGGGACCGGACGCGGTGCTGTCCGGTGTCTCGCTCGCCGTCCTGGTGAACTCCGCCCTCGTGCTGGCCGGCGCCCTGGCCGCCTGGGTCTTCCTCGGACGGCGCGAGGAGCGGAGCCCGGCCGGGTGAGCCGGGCGCCGACGAACGGGGGCGCGCCCGCGTCGGGGAGCGGGACGCGGGACGGGTCGCGGCAGGATACGGACATGGTTCAGCCGCTGACCGTTCCGAGCATGACCGCGGGCCCCGACTTCGTCCTGCGCCCCTGGGAGCTGAGCGACCTCCCGCTGGTGCGGGAGGCCGCCGCGGACGACTACATCCCGCTGATCACGACGATCCCGTCCCCGTACTCGGACGAGGCCGCCGAAGACTTCGTCCGCCGGCAGTGGGACCGGGCGGCCACCGGTGCGGGATACCCCTTCGTCATCGCCCGCACCCGGGACCGGCGGCCGGTCGGTTCGATCGGCCTGTGGCTGCGGGACCTGGCCGAGGGCCGCGCCTCGCTCGGCTACTGGCTGACGGCCCCGGCGCGCGGGCAGGGAGTGGCCGGGGCCGCCCTGCGCACGGTCACCACCTGGGCGCTGCACGAGCTGCGCATCCCTCGGGCCCAGCTCCTCGTCGAACCGTGGAACACCGCCTCGATACGGACCGCGGAGCAGTCCGGATTCCGGCGCGAGGGGCTCCTGCGGAGCTGGCAGCACGTGGGCGGCCGGCGCCGGGACATGCTCATGTACGCCGCACTGAACGATGGACGCCCCTTGGATGACCGGGCGGCGACGGACAGGTGAACCCCGAGACGTTACGATCACGCGCACCGCAGCCCGCTGGGCCCCGTCGTCGAAGTTCCAGCCGAACCCAGGAGTGCCGACCCTTGCCCGAACCACGCATCGGCGTATCCATCGTGACCATGGGAGACCGCCCGCAGCAGGTCGAGGCGCTCCTGGCGTCCGTGGCCATGCAGGACGTCCGCCCCACCCGGCTCGTCGTCGTGGGCAACGGCTCTCCGCTGCCCGACTTCAGCCGCTTCCCCGGCCTCACCGACCTGGCGGGCGGTGTGACCACGATCGAGCTCGACGAGAACCTGGGCTGCCCCGGCGGGCGCAACGTGGCGCTGAGCCGGCTGGCCGAACTCGGGGACGTGGACGTGGTCATCGAGCTCGACGACGACGGACTCCTGGTCGACAGCGGGGTGTTCCGCAAGGTCCAGGAGCTGTACGCGGCCGACCCCCGGCTCGGCATCGTCGGATTCCGCATCGCGGACGAGCACGGCGAGACCCAGCGCCGCCACGTGCCCCGCCTGCGCGCCACCGACCCGATGCGGCGCGGCCCGGTCACCGCCTTCCTCGGCGGCGGCCACGCCCTCTCCATGAAGATGCTGGAGCAGACCGGCACCTGGCCCGCCGAGTTCTTCTTCACGCACGAGGAGACGGATCTGTCCTGGCGGGCCCTGGACGCGGGATGGAAGATCCTCTACGAACCGGACCTGCTCCTCCAGCACCCGAAGACCTCCCCGGCCCGGCACGCGGTCTACTACCGGATGACGGCCCGCAACCGTGTCTGGCTGGCCCGCCGCAATCTGCCGCTGCCGCTGGTCCCCGCCTACTTGGGGACCTGGACCCTTCTCACCGTGGCCCGGACCCGTTCCCCGAAGGGCCTGCGGGCCTGGGCGGGCGGCTTCGCCGAGGGGGTGCGGACGCCGTGCGGGCCGCGCAGCCCGATGCGCTGGCGCACGGTGTGGCGCATGACGATGCTGGGCCGCCCGCCGGTGATCTGACCGGCTGGGGGCGCTACGACGGGTGCGCGGTGGCCTCCCGGCAGTCGCCGGGCCGCTCACTCGTGCGTACGGCGGTCGCGGGGCCCAGCGGGAGCGGCAGCGTGAACGTGCGGCAGGCGAGCGATCCGCCCCCGCCGAAGCGGGCGACGACGCGGATCGCATCCGTTCCGCGCTGCACGGCCCAGTGCTTGGGGGCCGCGCCACCGATCTCGGTGTCCGTCAGGTCACCGTCCTTCGCGGCCTCTCCGAGCCCGGCGGCGGTTCTCTCGATCTGCTGCCGGACGTTGGCCCGCTCGTTCGCCCCGGTCTCCTCGCGGTGGCCGGGCAGGGCGAACTCGACGACGTAGACGACCAGGCCCGCCGCGGCGAGCAGGACGACGAGCACGAGCAGGGCGGCGCCCCCGGACAGCCAGGCTGTCCGGGGGCGCCGCTGGTTGCTGTCGGTGCCGGGGGTCATGTCAGGACCCTTGATACCCGATCTGGCCGAGCCGGGTCTGCATCACACCCGCGTAACCCGTGGTGCCGTCCGACTTGGGGTGGAACGACTCACGGCTGAGGCAGTCGCCGCCCAGCCACGACCAGGTGCAGAAGGGGCTGGCCTCGTCGTCCGGGTGGAAGTCGCCGTCGCCGTTCGGGCCGATGACCACCTTGTTGATCCACTCGGGATCGTCGCAGCCGCCGTGCCCGACGAAGGCGCTGACCGGGTTCGCGTAGTCGATCTTGACGCCGGTCGCCTTCATCTCGTTGACGAGCGTCTCCTGCTTGCCGTCGGCGTAGTTGACGAGCTCGGCGAGCGCGTCCACCTCCGTCATGTCGATGTACCAGGAGCCCGCGCACTTGACGGTCCGGCTGAGCAGTTCCGGATACCCCATCAGGACGATCTGGGCGTTGGGCGCCTTGTACTTGATGTCCATGAGGGTGGTCCGGAGGTCCGGGATCATCGTGTCGACCTTGCCCTTGTACTTGGGCAGGAAGTTGTCGTCGTTCGCGCAGTTGCCGAGGTCGGAGCACTCCATCATGGCGCCGGTGAAGCCGCCTCCGTCGTTGCCGCCGAGGGTGAGCATGACGAGCGTGGTGTCGGCGGTGAGCACTCCGGACCGCGCCTGGGCCTGCTCATGGAACTGGCCTTCCTTGTACGACTGCCAGTTGTTGCCCCAGGCGGTGTCCCAGACGTTGTGGGTCATCGCGCCGGAGCAGGCCACGAAGCCCAGTTCGGCGTCGGTGCTCCAGTTGTCGGAGAGGGAGCCCAGCGAACCGGACGTGCCCGGGAGCGTGAGCTTGCGGCCCCAGGCGTCCTTGCTGCGGCGGCAGGCGTTCCAGCGCTCGCTGCCGTGGTCGTTGTTGCTCTCCGGCAGATAGCTGCCGGCGCCCTCACCCGATGCGTACGAGTCGCCGAGGACGGCCACGATGTGCTTGGGCTTGCCCGGCAGGGGCTGGAAGGCCACCGCGTCGAAGGCCACGTCGTCTTCGCCGACACCGTCGTCGGTCTGGGTGGTGAGCCGGACCCGGGGCACACCGGTCATCTTGTAGACGCCGAGCGAGACCCAGTTGTTGGCGAACCGCTTCTGGTTGACGTAGCGCGTCTTGGTGAACGCGCCGCTGCCGGTGTCGATCTCGTACTTGGCCTGCTGGGTGTGCGCGCCGTGGTCGGGCAGATGGACGAGCAC
Organism: Streptomyces sp. NBC_00234; assembly: GCF_036195325.1. Taxonomy (NCBI): domain Bacteria; kingdom Bacillati; phylum Actinomycetota; class Actinomycetes; order Kitasatosporales; family Streptomycetaceae; genus Streptomyces; species Streptomyces sp. NBC_00234. The sequence goes on from NZ_CP108101.1 coordinate 2,396,574, forward strand.
CCGCTGCCAGTCCGTGCGCGAGGCACCCAGGCTCCAGGTGCCGTCGAACTCCAGCTTGGAGTCGGACGAGGTGCGACTGTGGCCGAAGTAGAAGTGGCCGTTGAAACCGGCACCCAGCTGGTGGAGGTCCACCTTGGAGGTGTGGTTCCCGCTGCTGTCGGAGGAGAAGTTGAAGGTGAAGCTGCCGGTCGTGGCCACGCGGGCAGCACAGTCGGCGGGTCTCGCCGAGGCATGGGTGGTGTTGTCCACGACGAGCGCGTTGGAGGGCAGGGCGTTGCCCGAAGCAGTGGCGGAGCGGCTGCAGTTGGGCTTGTACGGATTGCCGTCGGCCTGCTCCGCGTACGTCGAGTCGAACCGTACGAGCTCGTTGCCGCAGCTGTAGCTGCAGTCCGACTTCCAGGTGACGTCGGAGGTCCACCAGCACTTGAAGTCCAGCGTGCCCGCGGCGTCCTTGTGGGTGCACGGACCGCTGGCGTCGTTGCCGTTACTGTTGTTGATCTTGCTGGGGTCGCACCAGTTGGCCGCGGTGCAGAAGGTGTCCTCGGGTGCCTTGACCCGGGTGCGGTTCATCGGTCCGGTGGTCGCGTCACCGTTCCACCACGCCGCCCGGAAGCCGGCGACCATCGTGCCCGGGGACTCCATGAGCTCCGGCGGGTGCCCGGCGAAGCCGAGGACCTTCTCGGTGTACGGCCAGTCCTGCGGGTGGGCGGCGTCGGCGTAGCTCCAGTCCATGAAGGACGGCCGGTCGGCCACGTAGTCCGGGTTGGCCGGGTTGTTCAGCCAGCCCACACCCCAGGGCTCGCAGCAGCCGACGTTGGGGTGGAATCCGGAGTTGTACGCCCAGATGGCGAAGTACCAGTTCTCCAGCTTGGACCAGTCGCCGTTGTTGACCTGCATTCCGGCGGCGGCGACCTCGTTCCACTTGTCGCTGAGCTTCTGCACGCCGACCGCCACGTTCACGGTGTAGTCCAGGGCGATCGCGCGCTGGGTGTCGTAGGCGTAGGCCGTCTCACCGGGCTTGGTGCGGCCGGCGAGCCGCATGCCGTCGGTGATCTGCGTGACGCCGTAACCGCAGTCCGCGTCGGCCCAGTTGATGTCCCAGTCGTCGGCCTCGTTGCTGTTGTAGATGTCACGGCCGTAGAAGTTCCCGATCAGCGGGTTGCCGGTGACTCCGGGCACCGCGACACGGGAGGTCTGCCACATGTTGGACTCCTGCGCGGTGATGCCGAGCATCACCTGCGCGGGAACGTGCCCGCCGCCGGTCAGCGTGCGCTTGGGGAAGAGCGTCTGCGGCTGGTAGGCGGGCATGCCGAGGTTCTTCCAGCCCGCGGGGCGGCTGATGTGGTTGTTCAGGGTGCCCATGATCGCCTGGTCGACCGCCCATTCCACCTGCCGGGGCTTGGGCTGCATGGCCTGGTTGTGGGGGTCGTTGCGCGGCACCGAACAGTAGCGCTCGGCCTCCACCGGGTCGGTGGGGGAACCGGACGCGGCGGCCGACAGCTTGCTGGGGGCCGGGGTGCCGATGGCGGGTGACAGGGCCCGGCCCTGCGCCTCGGACTTCGTGGTCCTGGCGCCCGGTTCGACGGTGAACGCGGCCTTCTTGCCCGTCGTGCGTACGGTGAGACCCACCGCGACCGCCCGGTTGCCCGACTGATCGGGCTCGACGGCACGGGCGTCCTTGCCGTCCGCCCAGACGGTGCCCGCGACCACGGCCGCACCACGGGTGGAGACCTTCGCGTCCTTGGGCGTGCCCGTCAGCCGCTCCACCGTCGCGGGGAGGTCGGCGGAGACGGAGTCAGCGGTGCCGGTGATGAAGCTGTGGCCCTGCGCGCCCCGCACGAGGCCGAGACGGCCCCAGGTGCCGGAGGCCAGGGTGCGCGCCTTCTTCTCACCCGCGGCGACCCGGGAGACCTTCGCCTTGCCGTCCTTGCCGCGGTCCATGTAGACGACGGCGCCGTCGGCGTCCTGGCTGAGCCGGAGCGGAATCCGGCCGGTCGGCGCCAGTGTGGACCGTGCGCCCTTGTCCGTGATCCGTACGACGCGCGCGGCGTCGGCGGCGGCGAAACCGCCCTCCTTGAGCGGGATCGCGGAGGTGACCTGTCCGGCGAGCGCGACGGGCTTGCCCAGCTTGCCGGTCGCGGTGTCCAGCCGGATCAGCCGGGTCTGCTTCTTGTCCTCGACGCCGCCCTGGGTGAGCGCGGCGCTCTCGCCGCTGCCGCAGCCGGGGTTGTAGTACGCGAGGGAGGTCTGGACCGGGAGCTTGCGCACCGCGCCGGTGCCGAGGTCGACGACGGCGGAGAAGCCGCCGCGGGTGAACAGCTCGCCCTTGTTGGTGAAGGTCCGCGGACCGTACACGACGACGGCCCGCTCACCGGAACCGGTCACGCAGGCGTTGCCGATCCACATGTCGGTGTCGAACCCGGGCTCGCTGAGCGAGGCCGCGGTGCGCCAGGCGTAGCCCGACTTGGCGTCGGCGACGAGGAGGTGGAAGCCCTCCGCGTCACTGGTCGTGGTCCACGCCCGGTCTCCCGAGGTCTTCCAGTTCTTGCCGATGACCTTGGCCCGGTCCCGCTGCGGGACCGCCGAAGGGTCGTCGGCCGGCGTGTCCGCCGGACCGGGCAGGGGCGCGGCGATCGGCTTGCGGCCGTCGGGGTCCTGGGCGGAGGCGGGCTGGGCCAGCCCGAGAAGGGATGCGCAGAGAGCTAGCGCCGTGCCAGTGACCAGGGCGGCGGGTCTGCGCCGTCCTGGTCGCTCGGTCGATGCCATGGGGAGACTCCTGTCGTGGACGGAGATGGGCCGTGCGGTGGTCCCGGCTGCGCGTGCCGCCCCGGCGCGGCATGAGGTACGCGCAGGTGTCTGCCGTGCGGAGGTACGGGAAGTGCCCGGAGTGCTGGGCGCGCCGGAAGAGCCGGAAGAACGGGAAGCGCACTACCTGATGGGGACATTTCACCCATGGCCCGGAGTCGCCCGGCACCGGGGAGTTCCGGCTCCGGGGCCCACTGGGTGGCAACACCGGCCAAGCGTGGGAGCGGTCCCTCTCGGCACGCTCTCGCACCCGTCTTCCGAGGTGCGGGGCCCGCCCGCCCCCTCCGTCACCCCGTCACCACGCCATGCTTGGATTTGTTCATAACAGGGCCACTGCGAGCACCTATTGACATGTGACTGACATTCCCGCGAGAGTCGTTGCCGCCAGTGATGCCGGTCACATGACAAGGAGCGTTGTCGCCATGTCTGAAATCCCCGCAGTCTCACGCCGCTTGGTCCTGGGAGGAACGCTGGCCACCGGGGCGCTCGCCGCCGGGATCGGCTCGGCAGGCAGCGCCTCCGCCGCACCCGCTCGGGCCACCGTCTCCTCCCTCGCGGAAGCCGCCGCGCCCCGCCGCGCGGCCGGCCAGAAGTCCATGATCAATGTGCCGTTCGAGCCCTACGCGACCGTGCGCGTCGGCGTGATCGGACTCGGCAACCGGGGCTCCGGCATGACGACGGGCTGGTCCGTCATCCCCGGCTGTACCGTCACGGCGGTGTGCGACATCCGCGCCGACCGCGTGAAGCGCACCGCCGACCAGCTGGTGGCCCAGGGCAAGCCGCGCCCGAAGGAGTTCGGCGGCTCCGCCGACTCGTACGCGGAGATGCTCAAGCGCGACGACATCGACCTCGTCTACATAGCGACGCCCTGGGAGTTCCACTACCCGCAGGGCAAGGCCGCGCTCCTGTCCGGCAAGCACGTGATCGTCGAACTCCCCATCGCCACCGAGCTGGACGAGCTGTGGGACCTCGTGGACACCTCGGAGCGCACCCGCAAGAACCTGATGCTCTCCGAGAACTGCAGCTACGGCCGCAACGAGCTGGCCATGCTGAAGATGGGCCACGAGGGCCTGTTCGGCGACATCACCAACGGCCACGGCGGCTATCTGCACGACCTGCGCGCGCTGCTCTTCTCCAACACGTACTACACGGACTCCTGGCGCAGGCTCTGGCACACCCGCTCCACCGCGTCCTTCTACGCCATGCACGGCCTGGCACCGGTCGCGGCGGCCATGGACATCAACCGTGGCGACCGGATGACCACGCTGAAGGCCACCGCCACGGCGCCGAAGGGCCTCGCCGACTACCGGGAGCGCTTCGTCCCCAAGTCGCACCCGTCCTGGAACGAGACGTACGTCAACGGCGACCTCGTCACCTGTGCGATCGAGACGGCGAACGGCAGGACGATCCGCGCCGAGCACGACGTCAGCTCGCCCCGTCCGTACAGCCGGATCAACTCCATCGCCGGCACCCGGGGCATCTTCGAGGACTACGCGGGCACCTCGTCGACGGGCGGACGCATCTACGTGGAGCCGGACCACGGCGGGCACGCCTGGCGCGACTTCGACACGTACCTCAAGGAGTTCGACCACTGGCTGTGGAAGAAGATCGGTGACGACGCCGCGAACAACGGCGGTCACGGCGGCATGGACTACGTCCTGCAGTGGCGCACCATCCAGCTGATGCGGGCCGGGCTGGTCCCCGACATCGACGTGTACGACTCGGCCGCCTGGTGCGCACCCGTCCCGCTGAGCGTCATGTCCCTCGCGGCCAACGGCCGCCCGGTCGCCATCCCCGACTTCACCCGGGGCTCCTGGGTCAACCTGCGCACCGGCCTGGACTCGCGCGACACCGACATGCCTCCCGTCGCCTAGCCCCTTTCAGAGCCCTCGCCGAAGGAGAACACCTTGAGATCCACCCGACTGATGAACCCGCTCAGAACCCTGGCGGTGGCCGCGGCCCTGCTGGTCCCCGCCCAGGCCGCCACGGCCGCACCCGCCGCACCCGCCGCGGCCGAGGCCCGCACCGAGGTGACCATCTCCCCCGTCGACCTCGACGGTCCGGTCATCGCGACGGTGGACGTCACCGTGAAGAACACGGGCCCGCAGCGCATGCGTTCACTGAAGGTCGCGTTCGCCGGGCCCGTGGGATGGGCGGTCCAGCCGTCGGTGCGCAGCGTGGACGGTTCCCTGTCCACGGGCGCCTCGGCCACGGCGACCTTCCGGATCCAGGTCCCGGAGAAGCGGGCGGGATTCGTGATCCGCACCTTCACGGCGACCGCGACCTACACGGGCGGGGACGGCCTGGGCACGGCCACCGGCACCCGGTCGGAGCGCAGCGGATCGCCGCAGGCGAACCTGGCGGCGGCCTACAACAACGTGGCGATCACCGACGAGTCGGCGACGACGGCGGGGAACTACGACGGTGAGGGCAACAGCTTCTCGGCGCAGAAGCTCGCCGCAGTCGGCCTGACACCCGGGGCGACCGTCGAGGCCCTGGGTGCCGAACTGACCTGGCCGGACGTCCCGGCCGGCACGAAGGACAACGTCGGCAGCGCCGGACAGGCCATCACGCTGAGCGGCAAGGGCAGCAAGCTGGTGTTCCTCGGCTCGGGCGTCACGAGCGCCGCCACGGGCAGCACCACCGTCTACTACACCGACGGCACCTCCACCACGGGAACCTTCGGCTTCCCCAACTGGTCCTTCGACCCGGTCACCGCGCACGGCGCCACCCTGGTCAAGTCGACCGACGGCCGCAACCGCCCGGACGGCTACGGCAACGCCACGGTGAAGTACAGCGTCTTCGCCAACTCGGTCCCGCTGGACCCGTCCAGGACGGTGGAGTTCGTGGTTCTGCCCGCGAACGCCAACGTCCACGTCTTCGACATGGCGATCGCCCCCTGATCGTCCCGGAGCGGGCATGCGCGAAAGGGGGGCGGCGCGGATGCGCCGCCCCCCTTTTTTTCCGCCACTCGTGGCGGGTGTTACTCGAGCACCGCGGGATACGAGTCCGGGGCCGCTACTCGTATCGCTCAGTCCAGACCGTAGGCGCGGACCATCGTCTGGGTGACGGTGGCGCCGTCAGCGGTCGTGAGCTCCACCTTCAGATGGACATAGCCGCTGCTGCTTGCCGGCACCCCGGGCACGGTGGCGATCTTCTGCGTGCCGGTACCGGTGACCGGCAGCTCGGTCCAGTCGCCGGCGGGGATTCCCGCGACCGAGCTCTGTGATCCGGCTGCGAACATGACCTTCGTCCGGGTGATCGGGACGGGCTTTCCGCCGGATGCGTCGGTGACGGCCGAGAGCCGCATCGGTACGGCGGTGCCGCCGGGGACGGTGTTGGTCAGCTTGAGCGGCAGATCGACAACGGGCACCGGGGCGTCCTGCGCCCCCTGGCGCTCAGCGCTGGTGCGGAACGTCCATGCCGTCTCCTGGGCGATCCCGATCGACCAACGGATGGCGCCCTGGCCGACCGGCCGCTGCCAGGTCGCCCGGGCCGTGATCGTGGCCTCGTCATCGGGCAGGGAGATCGCCCCGTTCTCGTACGTGGCCGGCTGCCCGTCGACGTCGACGTTCAGGAGGCGGCTGTCCGGGGAGGCGCCGAGGGCGTCATGCCCGCCGGCGTCGGCGAACCACGGGACGCTCACCAGCAGTCGGTTGGTGTCGCGTCGGAACAGTGAGGTACCGGCAGTCGACAGAGACATCCCACTGGGCACCTTGTACCAGCTCGTCGTCTCCTTGCCGGCGGTCCGGGTCCGCGGGCCGTCGAAAGCCCCACCGGCGTTGAAGGCTCCGGGCGCCACGATGCTGGTCCAGGCGACGTCGGGATCCGCGGTGAAGAAGTCGGTTCGCTCGGTGGGTGCGAGGACCCCGACGGTGCTGCCGGCTGCGTACAGCGAGCTCGACATTCCGGGGATTCTGAACCGCATGTCGGTCCAGAGGGTGCGACTGTCGCCCTGGCTGTAGTAGCCGGCCCGCTGGGCGGACAGGTCACTGTCGTTCACCTGCTTGACTCCCGCAGCCACCGTGCCGCTCGTGAGCCACGCGAGGTTGTAGACGTACGGGCTCGTCTCCGGCTGCTCTCCGGACCAGCGCAGTACCTCCGGGCCGGCGGCCACCGCGGCTGCCAACCGTGCGCCCTCGTCGGAGCGGACGCTGATGACGGGGATCGGTGCCCCAGTGCCTCCCGTCGGAGTCACCTTGCCGACGATGCCCGGGTAGTGGACGATCACCGCGACCGCGCCCACCTTGGCGGCGTCCTGGGCAATCCTGTTGACCGGCCAGGACCCCTTGGCCGCGACGAGTGCGACCTTCCCGGTCAGGTCCTGGTCGAGGACCGTGGCCCAGTCGACCTCGACGAGTGGCGCCTCGCCCTGACCGTGCAGCGGCGGAGTCTGCGCCACCGACCAGTAGTCGAACGGTCCGGCCTGGGTGGAGATCGTCGCCCGGGGTGCGTACGCGCGGGTCGTCAGACCGGACGTGAACCGGTCGTCACGCGGCCCCTCCGAGTCGGTGTAGACGGCGTCGACGTACGACGGAGCGGTGGCGAAGCTCGACTGCATGATGCCGTTGCCGGTCAGGTCGTAGGCGTAGCCGACTGTGTACCCGAACGACTGGCTGGGCCGGTCCGTCCGCCAGCTCGGCCGGCGCGCGTCGCGCGCGTCGAGGGTGATCGTCGTGTCGCCGTCGATCTTGAGGTTGTGCCGGGCGAGGAACGCCAGCGACGTCACACCGCTGGCATTGGTGGGCTCGTCACGTGTCATGACATCCGATGCGATCGTGTAGGTGCCGAGCGGCAACCGCGTGGTCACGGTGCCCTCGGCGCCGAACCCGAGGTGCCTCGCCTGGCCGCGGACCGGGTCGATGAGGTCCCACGTGGACGGTGAGGCCGCTGGGTTGCCGAACCTGTCGATGCCGACGACGGTCACGTCCGCGGACGGCTCCTCGAGGTGAAGGGAGAACGGCACCTCGACCTGGACGCCCTCTGCGGTGCCGACCAATCGGCCGGTGACCGTGCCGTAGGCGACATCCTTGACCGGCAGCCGGGGGTCGATCCGCAGCTTGACGGCAGCGTCCTGGCCGCCGCCCACCATCAACTGGCTCTCGACCGGCAGGACCATCGCGTCGGGCACGGGGGTCGCGCCGTCCCCACCGACGAGCTCCTCGACCCGAAGCTTCAGCTTGACGGACTTGCTGCCGAGGTTGGTGAAGGTGGCCGATGCCTCCGTGACGGGGAGCGACTTCTGCGGGTAGGAGAACTCGCCAAGCTGCAGGTTGGGCTGCGCGACCACCTGCTGGGTGACGGCGCGACCCACGTCCATCGGGCCGGCTCCCTGCTCCAGCACGTCCGCGCCGGTGTCGTCGGCCGAAGAGGTGAGTACCTCCTTGACCTCCACCGGGGTGAGGTCGGGCCGGGCGTCGAGCACGAGCGCCGCGCCCCCCGCGACGTGCGGGGTCGCCATCGAGGTGCCCGAGTAGGAGACGTATGCCAGGTCGCCCCGGCCGCCGGAGTGGGCGGCGACCACGTCGACGCCCTGCGACGCGATGTCCGGCTTGGCGGCGGTGCCGCCGAAAACCGGGCCGCGCGAGGTGAAGGACGCCGTGTCGTTGTGCCGGTCCACGGCGCCGACGGCGAGCGCGGCGGGTGCACACCCCGGCGTCGACACCGAGCCGGGCAGGCCGGAGTTGCCGGCCGCGATCACGAAGAGTGCCTGGTCGCTGAGCGCTTGGACGGCATCGACGCTGGGGCCCTCGCACGCGGCGCCGACGGCGCCGAGTGACATCGACACCACCTTCGCGCCGTTGTCGACGGCCCACTGCATCCCCTGGATGATCCCGGAGGTGTACCCCGCGCCGGCGTTGTCGAGCACCTTGCCGACGAGCAGGTCGGCGCCTGGCGCCACCCCTGCGTACGTGCCCTGCGATGCGGCACCCGTCCCGGCGAGTGTCGAGGCCGTGTGAGTCCCGTGGCCGTGGCGGTCCATGACGCCCTGCCCGGCGATGAAGCTGCGCTCGGCGACCACGCGGCCGGCGAAGTCCGGGTGACCGGTGTCGTAGCCCGTGTCGAGGACAGCAACTCTCACGCCGGAGCCGTCGTAGCCGAGCTGGTGGGCGACGTCGGCGCCGGTGAGCGGCACCGTCGGGCTGAGAGTGTCGCCGCCCTTGTCGGAGGAGTGCACGACGTCGTCCAGCCAGATCCGGGCAGCCGGGAGGCGCTGGATCGACGGCGTCGAGGTGGTGCCGTTCGGCGCGGCCAGCGGCGTGCCCGCCGGGGCTATGGAGCGCCAGACACCGGCGGCCTGGCCCTTGCGGACCCGAACGGCCGCGCCCTGGATGACGGAAAGCTGCGAGGTGACATCGGCTCCGGCCGGTGCGTCCTTCGCAAGCTCCTCAGCCTTTTGCGAGGTCGGGTAGGTGACGATCACGGGCAGGGTTTCGCTGCTGTCGTCGTCGTACCCCTCGGCGAGCAGCTTGGTGATGTTGAACAGGTCGCGGTCCACCGTGCCGGCGTCGATCTGGGCCTCGATCCCGGCCGGGAAGACGTAGGTGCCTCCGGCGTCGGTGAACGTCGTGAACAGGGCGTCCTGTCCTGAGGCGTCCCGCAGGCGTGCGTCGGCCAGGCGGCCGTTGGCAGTGACGTGCGCCGTGACCGCGTCGCCGGTGACGAGCGTGATGGTCCGCGCCTGGCCTTCGGGTGCCGAGGCGACGGCGGGGGGTGGGTCGTCGGCTCTGGCGGCCTCGGTCCCGAGCGTCGGCAGGCCGGCGAACAAGACCAGAGCGGCAAGGGCGCTGACCGGGCGGAGGCCGCCGCGGTGATCGGACATGCGTAACTCCTGGGTGAACAGTGAGGGAGGGTCCTGCCGTACTCTCGCCCAACTGACGTCGCCTGCGATCGACTCATGTGTGGCGAGATTCCGACATGGCGGAAACCCCACACCCGGCGCACGCCGGGATGAGCTGCACCGGATTCCGTAGCGGCCCTGAAGCCGGGCACGATTGCCTCGGCAGAGGAGAAGCGCAGGTCTGATGCCTGCGCCCCGGAAATATCCCGACGAGCTTCGTGAGCGAGCCTCCGCAGCCGGCTCGACTGCTCACCACCGTGTGGCGGGATGTGGGGGTGCGGGGCTTCGACGCGGCGGGCCTGCCACGGCCTGGGTTCCGGGCACGGTGGGCGGCGCGCAACGCGACGTTCTGCGACCTGATGGTCCGCACCGGGCTCAGGCTGGCCGAGGAATGCGCGCTGACGGTGTTCGAGTTGCCGTGGTGGACACCGGAGTCGGGCGCCTATGTGAGGTTCTGGCTTCCGCAGGCGGTGGCGAAAGGCAGCTCGTCGCGCTGGACCTACGTGCCGGCCGCGGTGCTGCGAGATGTGGATGACTACCGGCGGTGGGACCGGGCGGAGGTCGTCGCCCAGGCGCAGGCGGCGGGCCGGTACGCGCGGTGGCGCAGGCCCTGGGTCGCCCTGATGACCCACATCGGCCGCTCGAACCTCGTCGAACGCACCCCCGCCGACATCGAGGCCGACGCCCGTGCCGCCGCGCCGCCGGGAACCGTCGCCGGACCGGACATCACCGCCGATGCCACTGGCCTGACGCTGTTCGCGACGGTGCGGCGCGCTGACGAGCCGGGGTGATCCCCGCAGTCGGCTTCGTGTTCGTCGCCGACGCAGCCTCGATCGTCAGTCGATGCCTTCGATGATGCGGAAGTCGCGCTCGACGCCGTCAGCAAGTGCGGCCAGCGCCTCCTGGTAGGCCGCACTCGCATGTGCGGCGACCGCCTGTTCGAAGCTGTCGAACTCGATCAGGACGGTGCGCTCGGTGATTCCGGCGTCGTGTGCGACGACCCGGCTGCCGCGGGCGAGCAGCCGCCCGCCCGCGGCCTCGACGGCTGGACCAGCCAGCTTGTTATAGGCAGCCAGCTTCTCGGGGTCCGCAATGGTGCGGTAGGCGCTGACCCAATAGCCCTTGACCACGGCACCTCCTGTGTTCGGAATTGATGCTCAGAAGCATGCTCAGATCCATGGCCGGCGCGCTGTGGGTCAGCGAGCCGACGGAGACGGCGTCGAGGTCGGACGGCTTCGATCCTCAGCTTCCGGTTCGACTCGACCGGCCCCGGCCCGGCACACCGACTGGGGCTGTGATCGGATTGGTCTCGGGTGAGCGTCGGCGGGCGAGGGCGAGGGCGGCCATCGTCGTGATCGCCATCGCGGCGACGCCGACCAGCGCCGCGGTCGTGTAGGCGTCGTCGTTCGGGAAGAGGCGGCCCGTGGCGGTGCCCGCGGCCAGGATCAGACCGCCGATGGCGCTGCCCAGGGAGTACCCGACGCTGCGGACGACGTAGTTGAAGCTCATGGCGCTCGACGTCTCGCTCTTGGGGGTGACGGCCAGGATGACGCCGGGCATGGCGGCCGAGAAGCTGCCGACGCCGAAGCCCAGCACGCCCATGGCCGCGAGCAGTTCGGCCAGGTTGGACCGGGCGGTGGCGAACAGGACGAACCCGCCGCCGACGATGGCGGCACTGCCGGCCAGGACCAGGGGGCCGGGGATCCGCATCCGGACCCGCGGCGTGAGCTTGCCGGCGACGAACCCCAGCACGGAGAACGGGATGAGGACCAGCCCCGCCACGAAGGTGGTCAGTCCGAAGCCGTAGCCGGCGCTGTGCGGCGTCTGCGCGTAGCGGGTGATGAGCGTGAGCAGGAGGTACATGCCGCTCCCGCCGACGAACATGGCGATGTTCGCCCCGGCGACCGCCGGGTGCCGTACCGCCCGGACGTCGACCAGGGGCGTCTTGGTTCGCAGTTCGGAAACGGTCCAGACGCAGAGCAGGAGTACGGCAACGACGGCAAGGGTCACCGCCACGGCGAGGTGTCGGCTCCACAGGCTCCTCTCGCCGGCCAGGAACAGGACGAGGAGCAGTCCACCCGCCAGGACGAGCGCACCGGCCACGTTCACGTGAGCGGAGCGGCCTTCGGGAGCTGCGGGCATGGAGCGCCACGCGGTCACGAAGGCGATGGCGGTGACGAGCAGGCCGAAGCCGTAGGCGGCCCGCAGTCCGCCGAACTCGGCGAGCAGCGCGGCCAGCGGGTAGCCGACGCCGGCTCCGATGATGGAGACCACTGAGATCAGGGCGATCGTGGCCGCGCTGCGCTCCTCGGGAAGATGGTCGCGGGCCACGCCCATCATCAGCGCCGTGAGACCGAGTCCGACGCCTTGGGCCGCTCTGCCCACGAGCAGCCAGGCGAACGGCAGCGGCAGCACGGTGAGCGCGCTGCCGACGACGACGATCGCCAGCGTGGCGAGAATCGTGGCCCGCCGGTGCGGACCGGCTCCGAGCCGGCCGAGGACGGGTGTGGCGACGGCGCCGCTGAGCAGGGCGATGGTCAGCGTCCACTGCGCGCTGTCGAGGGAGACGTGGAACGTGGTCGCCACGCTGGTGATGAGCGGCGTCCCGAGGCTGGCGACCGCCGCCACGACCAGGGCGATGAACATCAGGGCGGGGACCAGCAGACGTGCCTCGGAACGTATCAGGTCACTGCTCATGGGCTGGTCATGCGCCTGGGCCGCGGTCACCGGTCCGACTCCTCTCGGGCGTGGCTTTCGAGCTCCGCCAGATGCAGCAGCGCCGGAAGGGCTGCTGCCAATGCCTCGACCTCGTCACCGGTGAGTTCGTCGATCAACCGCGCGTACGCGTCGACACCCGCCTGGCGTCGCGTCCGGACGTACGACGCGCCGGCCTCGGTCAGGCACACCAGCGTGACCCGCTTGTCGGACGGATCACCCTTCCGCTCGACCAGCCCGGATTCCTCCATCACCCGGACCAGGACGGTCATCGCGGGCTGGGTGACGCCCTCGGCCACCGCCAGATCGGTGATCCGGCGCGGGCCGGTCTTGTCCAGGGTGGCCAAGGTGGCGGCGGACGTCAGGCTCATGTCGCGGGGAAGGCGTCTCACGGCCCTGGTGGCCAGACCGTAGAGGGCTGACCCGATGGCATCGGAAGCGCCGTGCGCGGCGTCTCGTCGACTCATGCCTGAAGCATAGCAGTTTTATATGAATCCTTTATGCATCTCCGGATCAGGGTTCGGCAGGCCGGGTCGGTCGTCATCGGGCACAGCGTCCACGGCGGCGTCAGACCGTAGTCGGCGAAGGGCTCTTCCAGCACGGTGCGGTGATACTCGTACGGCTCGTTGAGCAGTTCTCGACCATCGATCTGCAGGACGTCGAAGGCGATGAAGTGCGCGGGCATGACGGAGGCGAGCTGGGCGACGGTGCGCTCTCCGGAGGCTGCACGGCGTTGGACTGCCTCGAAGGAGAACCGGTCTCCCGACCACACCACGAGTTCTGCCGTTGGATCAGGGCGCCGCGTCGGGACTGCAGGAGCGTGGGTCCGCCTGCTCGGGCGGAGGTGAACAGCAAGGCGCGGTAGCCGTCGAATTCCGCATGCCGCCGAAGCGGCAGCTGTCACCGCAGCGAAGACGGCAGAGTGGATGTAGCGCATCCTGGCCGGCGCTGGAGGGCAAGTACGAGAGACACTTGGCCAACCGGAGGACCAAACAGGTGCCCTCGGGCATGATGTGCGTCATGTCTGTTGGGGGACGGAACAGTTCGGTCGCACGCCTATGGATGAAAACAGGACCTGACCTGCGGAAACGTACAGCGGCAGACGAGTCGGGCTGTACGCCGGGTTCTGTCGCCCGGTCGCCTCGCGGCGGCCGGGGAGACGGCCATCCATCTAGGACCGGCATTGCTACCGGTCTCGTGCGGTCTACCCGTGAACTCGGGCGGGCAGCCCTCGAACGTTCACGCAGGGCCGTCTTACGACGACCCCTCTTGACCTTGCTCCGGGTGGGGTTTACCTAGCCGCCTGAGTCACCTCAGGCGCTGGTGGTCTCTTACACCACCGTTTCACCCTTACCCGGGACCGAGGTCCCGGGCGGTCTGTTTTCTGTGGCACTGTCCCGCGAGTCACCTCGGGTGGCCGTTAGCCACCACCCTGCCCTGTGGAGCCCGGACGTTCCTCGGGAGGATCCGAAGATCCCCACGCGGCCGTCCGCCCGGCTCGTCTGCCGTGCCGCCCATGCTACCCGCCGGACCCGGGGCCACCGGACGGGGCGTTCAGACGAACGCCCCGGACTCCAGGTCGAAGGAGAAGGGAGCCGGAAGGGCGAGCGTCTTGCCGAACGGAACGGTGCAGTGCTGGCGGTAGTCGTCCCCCTCGGGGTCGCTGAACAGGGTCAGCGAGGACTCCTCGCGGTCGACGAGGAGGTAGAGGGGAATCGGCCCGCGCGCATAACAGTGACGCTTGTCCGTGCGGTCGGCCCGGGGCTTGGACGAGGTGACCTCGACGACGAGCGCCACCCCCTCGCACGGCATCCAGGGCTCCGCTCCCCGGTACAGCCGCAGGTCGGCGGGGGCGAAGGTGCCGTCGGGGATGACGTGATTCCTCGGACAGCCTCCGCCGCTCCTGAGCTTCAGTCCCTTGTTCCCCGAAAAATCCATGTCGGTACGGCCCAGCCTGATGATCTGCTTCAGAATCAGACTGATGTAGTCCTCGTGGTCCCCGTCCGGCGGCGGCGTCACGACAATCTCCCCCTCGATCAGCTCGGCCCGGAAGCCCTCCGGCGTATCCAGCGCCAGGAAGCCCTCCAGCAGGACGTCCGCCTGCGTGAGCGGCTCGTGCGGCATGGCACTCATGTCACGCCCCTTCCTCGGTCGCTCGCCAGATTGGGACATCGGTGGAGCCGCCGTCCGTGAGATGGGAGTTCTTCCCCCGATCGTGGCACAGGACCGCACGGACGCGCCGGAAGACGGCACGGTGCCGGTTAGACGACCCTCGGGCCACGGTCGCCGCCCTCACGCGGGCGCGAACAGCACCTTCGCCGAACCCGGTTCCGCCTGCATGAGCCGCACCCGCAGCCACTCCCCCAGCGGGAGCCCGGCGGCGGTCCCCTCGATCCGGGCGACGATCGCCGGGTCCTCGATATGGACGGTGCCGACGACCGGTTCGCGGTCCTTGACGTCGACCACGTACCCGTCGAAGACCTGCCCCACCCGGTCCTTGAGCAGCGCGGCCTCCACCAGGTCCACCGATTCGCGCTCCACGGTGTTGGCGCGGCGGGTGCCCTCGGCCATCTCCTTGGGCAGTGCGGGGAGCGCCTCCAGCACCCACTGCGGCGCCTCCCGGCCCGCGACCGCGGCGACGCAGAGCTCGGCCGCGTACCGGTCGACGAGCCGGCGCAGCGGGGCGGTGCAGTGCGTGTAGAGGTCGGCGACCGCGGCGTGCACAGCGGGGGTGGGCAGTTCGCCGTGCTCGAAGACCGTGTACCCGGCTCCGCGCAGCAGGGTGGTGCACTCCTGGAGGAACGCGGCGTGGCTGCTCCTCTTCGGGTCGAGCGAGCGGACGAGGCGCGCGTACGGGACGTGGTGCGGCCAGTCGATGTGGAGCGCCTGGGCCGACCGCCTCAGCAGGGCGACGGCTCCGTCCGGCGCGACGGGGAGGGTACGGAGGATGCCGGTGCCCGTCTCCGCCATCAGCCGGGCGGCGGCCATGCCGGTGAGCAGGGAGATCTGGGCGTTCCAGCCGTCGGCCGGCAGCGGGGCGCGGTATTCGAGGCCGTACGCGGAGTCCCGCTCGACGATCTCCTGTTCGGGCACGTTGAGCGAGATGCCGCCGCGGGCGAGCTCCTGCCCCTCGCGGAGCCGCCCGATGTCCCTGAGCAGGGCCAGGGGCTCCTCGGCCGTGCCCGCGTAGATCCGCTGCTGGACCTCTTCGTAGGTCAGCTTGGCCCGGCTGCGTACGAGGGCCCGGCGTACGTCCGTGCCGACCGCGCGGCCCTCCTGGTCGAGGTCGATCTGCCAGAGGACGGCCGGTCTGGTCTCTCCGGGGAGCAGGCTGGCCGCGCCCTCCGAGAGGAGCGTCGGGTGCAGCGGCACCTTGCCGTCGGGGAGGTACAGCGTCGTCACCCGGCGGTGGGCCTCGGCGTCCAGTGCTCCGCCGGGCCGGACGAAGGCGGCGACGTCGGCGATCGCGTACCGCACCCGGTAGCCGCGCGGGAGCCGTTCCAGGTGCATCGCCTGGTCCAGGTCGGTGGAGGTGGGCGGGTCGATGGTGAAGAACGGCAGCTCCGTCATGTCCTGGTGGCCGGAGAGGTCCGGGGAGCTCGCGGCCTCTTCCGCCTCCGCCATCACGTCGGGCGGGAACGCGTCGGGCAGCTCCAGTTCGGCACGCAGGCCGCGCAGGGCAGCCCGTAGCGGGGTGTCCGCTGGACCGGTCACGTGAACATGGCGGCGGGGCATGTCCCGAGCGTAGGGCGGGGGCGGGTAACCGGCATCCCGGTCGTCCGGCTCGGGCCTTTGTCCTCAAGCGCCGGACGGGCTGGGTGGTGGTGCCCCGGTCCCGGGTTGCCCGTTCGGGGTTGGTCCGGGGCCCCTCCGGAGTGTCTCCTCGGGCAACGAACGTTCGGCGGGTACGGAGCGAACGAACCCGGGTATCCGTTCGTCACCCTGCGGGGACCCTCCTGCACGGCCCCGGACCGGCCGGAACGCAGCTGCGGGCCGTGCCACCGGGCGAGCCGAGACGGGACCGGTGCCGGAGGGTCCCCGCGGGCCGTGCCACCGGGAGGCAGATGACCGCGAGACGCGGGTGGGGCCGTGCAGGAGGGTCCCCGCAGGGGCGGGCGTACGACCCGGGTTCGTTCGCTCCGTACCCGGGTGCCACGCCCGTCCCGAGGAGACACTCCGGAGGGGCCCCACCCAACCCACCACCGCTCAGGCGGACGACCCGGGCACCCGCCCCGCCCGACCACCCACCGCTCAGGTGGCGGCCCGGGTACGTACCCTTGCAAGGCCCGTCGCTTGCGTACGAAGGAGAACACGTGCTCGTGCTGTTGCCGCCCTCCGAAGGAAAGGCCGCCTCGGGGCGTGGCGCTCCCCTGAAGCCGGAGTCCCTTTCCCTGCCGGGTCTGGCCGCCGCGCGGGAGGCCGTCCTCGACGAGCTCACCGAGCTGTGCATGGCGGACGAGGAGAAGGCCCGTGACGTGCTCGGGCTCAGTGAAGGGCTGCGCGGGGAGATCGCGAAGAACACCGAGCTCCGCACGGCGGGGACCCGGCCGGCCGGGGAGATCTACACCGGCGTGCTGTACGACGCGCTGGACCTCGCCTCGCTGGACACCGCCGCCCGCCGGCTGGCCAACTCGTCGCTCCTGGTCTTCTCCGGGCTCTGGGGTGCCGTGCGGGTGGGCGACCGGATTCCGTCGTACCGCTGCTCGATGGGCGTGAAGCTTCCGGGCCTCGGTGCGCTCGGCGCGTACTGGCGTGCCGCGATGGCCGAGGTCATGCCGGAGGCGGCCGGGGACGGGCTCGTCCTGGATCTGCGGTCCTCGGCGTACACCGCCGCGTGGAAGCCGAAGGGTGCGGTCGCCGAGCGCACGGCGAGCGTGCGGGTCCTGCAGTCGCAGATGGTGGACGGCGTCGAGAAGCGGTCCGTGGTCAGCCACTTCAACAAGGCGACCAAGGGCCGGATGGTGCGCGAACTGCTTCTGGCCGGTGCCCGGCCGAAGAGCCCCGCCGAGCTGGTGGACGTACTGCGCCGGCTCGGCTTCACGGTGGAGGCGCAGGCCCCCGAGCGGGCCGGGCGGGCGTGGGCGCTGGACGTGGTGGTGACGGAGATCCACTGACGCGTTGCAGCATGCGCAACGCTCGTTGCGTGGAGTGTGGCGGCGGGGCAGGATGAGGCCATGACCTCACCTGCGCCCGCCGCCGCGCCCTCCGTCCTGGATCTCGCCCCCGTCGTCCCCGTCGTCGTCCTGGAGGACGCCGCCGACGCGGTGCCGCTGGCCAGGGCCCTGGTCGCGGGCGGGCTTCCGGCGATCGAGGTGACGCTGCGGACGGCGGCGGCGCTCGACGCGATCCGGGCGATCGCGGCGGAGGTGCCGGACGCGGTCGTGGGCGCGGGCACCGTGATCTCCGTACGGAACGTCACCGACACCGTGGCCGCGGGAGCCCGCTTCCTGGTGAGCCCCGGCTGGACGGACACGCTGCTCGACGCGATGAAGGCGTCGGGGCTGCCGTTCCTGCCGGGCGTCTCCACCACCTCCGAGGTGGTCGCGCTGCTGGAGCTCGGGGTCACGGAGATGAAGTTCTTCCCGGCCGAGGCCGCGGGCGGCACCGCCTATCTCAAGGCGCTCTCCGCACCGCTCCCGCAGGCCAGGTTCTGCCCCACGGGCGGCATCTCGCTCGCCTCCGCACCGACGTATCTGGCGCTGCCGAACGTCGGCTGCGTCGGCGGCAGTTGGATGGTGCCCGGCGACGCGGTGGCGGCGAAGGACTGGGCCCGGGTGGAGCAGCTGGCGCGTGAGGCGTCCGCACTGCGCGGCTGAGAACGTTCAGCGCACGGCCTGGACCGCGTACAGCGTGCCGACGATGAGGGCCAGGGTGCCCAGCAGCAGCCGGAGCGCGGTCTCGGGCAGCCGGGGCTGGAGGCGGGCGCCGAGGTAGCCGCCGCAGAGTCCGCCGAGCCCGCAGGCCAGGCCGAGGGACCAGTCGGGGGCGACGTCCGCCGTCGTCGTCAGGGACAGCAGCGCGTAGGTGGCCGCGCCCACGACGGAGGTCACGAACGTGGCGGCGAGGGCCGCGGGAGCCACCTTCGCGACCGGGACTCCACGTCCGACCAGGATCGGGCCGAGCAGGGAGCCCCCGCCGATCCCGTAGATGCCCCCGGCGACACCGACGGCCAGCGCGAGCCCGGTCGTGGCGCGGGGCGAGGGTCCGGCCGCGGCGGCGTGGTGTGCGGGGCGCAGGGTGCGGACGCACAGCCAGGCGCCCAGGGGCAGCAGGAGTACGGCGATGAAGAGGCGGAAGACGTCCGGGCCCGGGACGGCGAAGACCCGGATCACCGCTCCGGCGACCACGCCGGGCACCGTACCGAGGACCAGCAGCCGGGTCAGCGGTCCGCGCAGCCGACCGGCGCGGTGGTGGCGCAGCAGCGCTCCGGGGCCGGCCACCACGTTGTACAGCAGGTTGGTCGGGGTCACCGCCGGGCTCGGCACCGCGAACACGCTGACCTGGACCGGCAGCAGGAACACCGCACCCGACACCCCCACCGGGGCGGTCGCCACCGAGATCAGCAGGCCCGCGGCGAAGCCGAGCGCTTCCGTCGGCCAGGTCACCGCTACCGCAGGTGCGAGGTGTCGTTCAGGAGCCGCACGGAGGCGTTGCCGTCGGCGTAGTAGGCCACGGCCGAGACGGACGCCGCCGAGAGCTCCATGCGGAACAGGGACTCCGGCGGGGCTCCGAGGGCCAGCCTGACCAGGGTCTTGATCGGGGTGACGTGGGTGACCAGGAGCACGGTGCGGCCCTGGTAGCGGGCGACGAGCCGGTCACGGGCGGCCGATACGCGCTCGGCCACCACGGTGAAGCTCTCGCCGCCGCCCGTGGGGGCCACGTCCGGTGACGCCAGCCAGGCGTCCAGGTCGGAGGCGTACCGCTCCCGCACCTCGGCGAACGTCAGGCCCTCCCAGGCACCGAAGTCCGTCTCGCGCAGACCGTCGTCGACGCGGACGTCGAGACCGAGGCGGGCGGCCACCGCGGCTGCCGTCTCGCGGCAGCGGCGCAGCGGCGAGCTGACGATCTCCTGGACGGTGCCCCGGTCCGCGAACGCCCGCGCGGCGTGCTCGGCCTGGCCCCGGCCGACGGCCGAGAGCTCCGGGTCGCTGCCCCCGCTGCCGGAGAACCGCTTCTCGGGGGTGAGGGCCGTTTCCCCGTGCCGCAGCAGGACGAACGTGGCGGGCGCTCCCAGGTCGGGCGCGGCCCCCCAGCCGTCCCGGGGCGTGGCGGCGGCTGCCGGAGCGGCCGTCGTACGCGGGACCATGGCCGCGCGGGCCCGCGCGGCACCGGCCGCGGCGTCGCCGGGCGGGCCGCCGACGGGCGGCAGGGCCGACGGAACCGCCCTGGGTGTGTCGAGGGCCGCCGTCGAGGACGAGGGCTCCCACTGCCTGCCCCGCTTGCCTGCGTCCATCGCCTCGTTGGCGAGCCGGTCCGCGTGCTTGTTCTCGGCGCGCGGGATCCACTCGTACGTGACGGCGGCGGACGGAAGAATCCGGGCGGCCTCCGCCGCCAGCGGCTTCATGTCGGGGTGCTTGATCTTCCAGCGGCCCGACATCTGCTCGACCACCAGCTTGGAGTCCATCCGGACGTGCACCCGCAGTGCGTCGTCCGACGGGAACAGCGCCTTCGCGGCCTTGAGTCCGGCGATGAGGCCCTTGTACTCGGCCACGTTGTTCGTCGCGACGCCGATGTACTCGGCCGTCTCGGCGAGCGGTTCGCCCGTCTCAGGATCGATGACGACGGCGCCGTATCCGGCGGGCCCCGGGTTGCCCCGGGAGCCGCCGTCGGCCTCGACGACCAGCTGGTGGGAAGCGGGCATTACAGGCCCGACTCCGAGGTGCGGATCAGGATGCGGTGGCAGTTCTCGCAGCGCAGGACGGTGTCCGGGGACGCCGCCTTCACGTCGTTGACCTCGGTGATGTTCAGCTCCAGACGGCAGCCCTCGCAGCGCCGCTGGTAGAGGCGGGCCGCGCCGACGCCGCCCTGCTGGGCGCGCAGCTTGTCGTACAGCTTGAGGAGGTCCGCGGGAACGGCGCCCGCGACGACCTCGCGGTCCTTCGTGAGGGTCGCCGCCTCGGCGTCCAGCTCCCGGATCGCCGCGTCGCGGCGGGCGGTCGCGTCGTCGAGCTTGGCCTGCACGGCGGAGACCCGTGCGGTCAGCTCGGTGACCCGCTCCTGCGCGCCTTCGCGCCGCTCCATGATTTCGAGAACGACGTCCTCCAGGTCGCCCTGGCGCTTGGCGAGCGAGACGATCTCGCGCTGGAGGCTCTCCAGGTCCTTCGGCGAGGAGACCGCGCCGGAGTCGAGCCGCTGCTGGTCGCGGACGGCGCGCTGGCGCACCTGGTCGACGTCCTGCTCCGCCTTGGTCTGCTCGCGGGTGGTGTCGCTCTCCTCGGTCTGGGAGGCGACCAGCAGGTCACGCAGCTGGGCGAGGTCGTTGTTGAGTGCGTCGATCTCGGCGTGCTCGGGCAGCGACCTGGCCTTGTGGGACGCCTGCGACAGACGTACGTCGAGGGCCTGGACTTCGAGGAGTCGGATCTGGTCGGCGGGCGCGGCGTTCAGTTGGGGGCTCCAGAAGAGTGGTGGGTGGTCCAGGGGTCGGTGACCTGCTTCGAGACATGGACCCGCAGGTCCCATCCGTGGCGGTCGGAAATCGCGTCGAGCTGTGCGGCGGCCTGCTCGCACCAGGGCCACTCGGTGGCCCAGTGTGCGGCATCGACCAGGCCGAGCGGCGAGTGCTGGACGGCCTCGGAGGCCGGGTGGTGGCGCAGGTCCGCGGTGAGGAAGGCGTCGACGCCCGCGGCGCGCACGGCGTCGAAGAGGCCGTCGCCCGACCCGCCGCTCACGGCGACGGTACGGACGAGCGCGTCCGGGTCGCCGGCCGTCCGGATGCCCTGCGCGGTGGCGGGCAGGCGGGCCGCGGCGCGTGCCGCGAACTCGCGGAGGGTCTCGGGGTGGTCCAGCTCGCAGATGCGGCCGAGACCGCGGTACCCCTTGGGGTCGGTCGCGTCCGGTACGAGGGGTCCGGTGACGCGCAGGTCGAGGGCGCCGGCGAGGGCGTCGGAGACGCCCGGGTCAGCCGTGTCCGCGTTGGTGTGCGCGACGTGCAGTGCGATGCCGTGGCTGATGAGGCCGTGCACGACCCGGCCCTTGAAGGTGGTGGCCGCCACCGTCGTCGTACCGCGCAGATAGAGCGGGTGGTGGGTGACGATCAGCTGGGCGCCGAGGGTCACGGCCTCGTCGGCGACGTCCTGGACGGGGTCCACCGCGAACAGGACCCGGTCGACGCGCGCGTCGGGGTCGCCGCAGACGGTGCCGACCGCGTCCCATCCTTCGGCCCGCTCGGGGGGCCAGAGGGCGTCGAGCTCGGCGATGACTTCAGACAGACGGGGCACGGAGGAAAGGCTACCTTCCGTCCGTGCCCCGTCGGCCCTGGCTGCCTGGACCCGTACGGGCCGACCGGCAGCCGGTCACGAATCGTTACTTCACGAGGTCGGCACGGAGGTCGTCGAGGACCAGGTCGGCCGAGGTGACGCCGAGGCCGAGGTACCAGGTCTCGTCGGAGACGTCCTTGGCCCGGCCTTCCTTGACCGCCTTCAGGTTCTTCCACAGCGGGTTGGCCTGCGCGGTGTCGCGCTTGGTGGCCTTCACGTCGCCGTAGACGCCGGTGAAGATCCAGTCGGCGTCGGCCTCGTCGATCTTCTCCGGGCTGATCTCCGCGGCGAGGTCGTTGATCTGCTGGTTCTTGGGCCGGGGCAGACCGGCGTCCTCGAGGATCGTGCCGATGAAGGACGCCTTGGCGTAGAGACGGATCTTGTCCGGCAGGTAGCGGACCATGGAGATGGTCGGCTTGTTCGGGCCGATGTCCTCGCCGAGCTTCTTCGCCTTCGCCTCGTAGGCCGCCAGCTCCGTCTTCGCCTTGGCAGTCTTGTCCAGCGCCGCCGCGTTGAGGAGGTAGTTCTCCTTCCAGGTGAAGCCCGGACGGATGGAGAACACGGTCGGCGCGATCTTGGAGAGCTCGTCGTACTTGTCCGCGGCGCGCAGCTGGCTGCCGAGGATCAGGTCCGGCTTGAGGCCCGCGATCGCTTCGAGGTTGAGGTTGTTGATCGTGCCGACGTTCTTCGGGCTGCCCGCGTCCTTCTCCAGGTACGACGGGATGGCCGCGTCGCCTTCGGAGGGAGCGAAGCCGACGGGCTTCACACCCAGCGACACCACGTTGTCGAACTCGCCGACGTCCAGGACGACGACCCGCTTGGGGGCGGCCTTGAGCTCGGTCTTGCCCATCGCGTGCGTGAGGGTGCGGGGGAAGGTCCCGGCCTTCGCATCGGTGCCGTACTCCGCCGTCTTCTTCGCCGCGTCCCCGAAGTCCTCGCCGCCGGTGGCCACGGCGGCCTTCTTGTCGGCCCCCGCCTCGGCGCCGGCCGAGTCCGTGGACTTGGCGTCGCCGCTTCCGCAGGCGGAGAGGGAAAGGGCGGCAGCCACTGCCAGGCCGACTGCGGCGGTGCCGCGGCGTCGAAGGGACATCACTTGCTCCAGTTGTGGGTCACACAGGCACTTCTTAGGAATGCCTTACCTTATCCACGCCCCTCACCCCCCAGCACAACCGCCCCCCTGCGCTCAGGCGATTACGGACACCGCCACCCTTATGTGTGAAGCGGGATCCTTGGTGTTGTTCGGCAGGAAGTGCGAAAACTAGCTTCGGTGGCCGGAGGTGATGACTTCATGACTGCCTGTGCCATCGAGGGTGAGACCGCCGGGGCCACCGACACGGTGGAGCCCCCGCCCGAGGAACCGGGCGAGCCCGGAGAGCCGGAAGCCGCTGCTGCGGGTGACGGCGCGGCCGGCGAGGGCCTGCCCGGTGAAGCCGCGCCGGCCGTTCCGTATGCGCAGCCCCCGTTCACGATCACCGCGAACGGTGCGTACGCGGCCCGGCTCACGGCCGCCCCGGGAGCGCCCGGTGCGGAGCGGGCGTGGTTCGCGGAGCGCTGGACGCTGGACGGACCCGAGCCGTACGCAGTGCCCCTCCCCCTGGACCAGCCCGAGGAACGGGACTCCGACGTCGTGCCGCTCGCCGACGGCCGGGTCCTCATCCGGAGGCTGGTGGACGGGCGCCACGCCTTCTCGCTGCTCTACCCCACGGGGCCCGGAACGGGCGAACTGCCGCTGGGCGCCGTCGAATGCACCGGCCTGACGCTGCTTCCGCCGTCACCGGACGGCGCGAGCGTGTTCGCCCTGGTCCCCGGTGAGCGCTCCACCGCCGTCTGGCTGGTGGCGGGCGGCGCCTTCGGCCCCGAACACGTCGCCGATGTGCCGGGGCACTGTTCCGGCGGGGTGTGGCTGGACCGGGCGGGACGGCTGCTGGCGCTGGACCGGCAACTGCCGGGCGGTGGCCCGGTGAAGGCCGTCGCCGTCGATCTGGAACGCGGCGGCGAGGTGACGCCGCTGCTCCAGATCGCGCCGGGGAGCGACGACCGGCTGCTGCTGGCCGACGCGGACAGCGGGCTGCTGCTGATCCGCTCCGACGCGCCGGGCCACGACCGGCTCGGCTGGGGCGTGCTCGGCAGCACTCTGCCGGTGCGCTTCCCGGAGTGCCTGCGTCCGGCCGATGTCGCGGTGACGCCCTTCGCCGTACAGCCGGGGCAGATGCTGATGCCGGAGAGCTGTGCGGTGGCCCTGCGGATCGACGGGGCGGCGGGCAGCTGGGTGGGGGTGTGGCGTCCGGCGGGCCGGCGGCTGCACCAGTTCGCGGCACCCGAGGGATGGCCTGCCGGTTCCGGGTTCTGGAGCCGGGACGGCGTACTGCGCCTGCCGTACGCCCAGGCCGGCACCCCGTGCGCGGTGGCGCTGCTGGAGGCACCGGCGGACGAGGAGAACTGCCCCCTGACGGTCCCGGATCA
Source organism: Streptomyces sp. NBC_00234 (assembly GCF_036195325.1). Lineage (NCBI taxonomy): Bacteria > Bacillati > Actinomycetota > Actinomycetes > Kitasatosporales > Streptomycetaceae > Streptomyces > Streptomyces sp. NBC_00234. The sequence goes on from NZ_CP108101.1 coordinate 2,420,874, forward strand.
CCCGGCCGGAAGTGGAGCGCAACCATCCGCGGCCCGTGTGCTTCCTGTGGTGTGTAAGCCGGTTCCCCTGGGGCAGGCGCCTCTTCTGGGGCGCATGGCGCCTGGCCGGACCCTCTAAAATCCTGGCCTGGGCCACGCAGCCGTACCGGGGCGGTCGCCGACGGTGACCACGTCGGATGGCGGGGGCGGGGCTTGCGACACACACGTACGCGATCACAACGGGGTGACTTCCCACATGTCTGAAGCCCGAACCGACACGACCCAGACGCGTCCGCCGGGGGCGGAAGCGCAACGGGCCGAAGCCGGTGGCTCCGGAAAGCACCGAGGGGGTGCGTCGATGGAGAACACGGCCGCGCAGCCGCACGGCCGCCACCGCCGCCCCTCCGAAGGGGGTGGCAGAGCGGTCTGAGCCCGCGCTGCACGACAGGAGATCCGGACCGAACGAGGGAGGGCCGCCACAGCCGTCGGGCTGTGGCGGCCCTCCCTCGTTCCGCTCTACTCCCGCTTCAGCCCGAGGACCTCCACCGCCGCGAAGGTCTCGTTCGGCGGCCGGTCCTCGTAGTACGGAGTGATCAGCCCGTCCAGCTCGTCGAAGGTGAACGTCTCCTTCGTCGAGTCGAACTTCGCCGCCACCCTGGGCCGTTCGACGATCGCCACCATGCCGCCGTGGACGACGAGCAGCTGACCGTTGACCTTGGCCGCCGCCGGGGAGGCCAAGTAGCCGACGAGCGGCGACACGTGCTCGGGAGCGAGGGCGTCGAGACTGCCGTCGGCGGGTTCCTGGAAGCCGGCGAAGACGTCCTCGGTCATCCGTGTGCGGGCGCGCGGGCAGATGGCGTTGGCCGTGGCTCCGTACCTGGCCAGGGCCTGCGCGGTGGAGGTCGTGAGGCCGACGATGCCGCCCTTGGCCGCCGCGTAGTTCGGCTGCCCCGCCGACCCCGCGAGGAACGCCTCGGACGAGGTGTTGACGATCCGCCCGTAGACGGGACCGCCGGCCTCCTTGGAGCGGGCGCGCCAGTGGGCCGCGGCGAAGTGCGTGGTGTTGAAGTGGCCCTTCAGGTGGACCCGGATGACGGAGTCCCACTCGTCCTCCGTCATCGAGAAGACCATCCGGTCGCGCAGGATGCCCGCGTTGTTGACGAGGACGTCGAGCTTTCCGTAGGTGGCCACGGCCAGTTCGACGAGCGCGCGGGCCTGCTCGTGGTCGGAGACGTCGCCGAGGTGCGCGACCGCCCGGCCGCCCGCGGCCCGGATCTCCGCGGCGACCTCCTCGGCGGGGGCGGCCGATGCCTCGCCGGAGCCGTCACGGCCCGGCTGCCCGTAGTCGTTGACGACGACGGCCGCGCCGAGCCGCGCCAGTTCCAGGGCTTCGGCGCGCCCGAGGCCGCGGCCCGCACCGGTGACGATCGCGGCCAGGCCCTCCAGCGGAAGGGGATGTGACATCGCAGTCCTCAGCGTCCTTCTCGGTAGATCGGTGGGGAGGTCAGAGCTGGATGCAGGTACGCAGCGACTCGCCGGTCCTCATCTGGTCCAGGGCGTCGTTGACACCGTCGAGCCGCACCCGGTGGGTGATCATCGATTCGAGGTCGATGCGTCCCGCGCGCCACAGGGCGATGGCCCGCTCGTAGGAACGGAGCACGTCCCCTCCGCCGTACATGGAGGGCAGGATCCGCTTCTCGTCGAAGAACAGCTCGAACATGTTGGCCTGGAAGTTGTCGTCCATCGCGCCCGCGCCGACGACGCAGAGCGTGCCTCCGCGCCGGGTGTTCTCGTACGCCGTGCGGGCCGTCACCGACTTCCCGACGACCTCGAAGACGTAGTCGAAGCCCTCGCCTCCGGTGATCCGCTGTTTGGCGTCGGCGAACCCGTCCGGTGACACCGCCTCGGTGGCACCGAACCGCAGCGCCGCCTCACGACGCGAGGCGACCGGGTCGACGGCGACGATCTGGGCCGCGCCCTGGACCCGCGCGCCCTGGATCGTGGAGATGCCGACTCCTCCGCAGCCGATCACGGCGACCGACGAACCGGCCTCCACCTGGGCGGTGTTGATGGCGGCTCCGAGCCCGGTGGTGACGCCGCAGCCGATCAGCGCGGCGATGTCGAAGGGCACGTCGTCGGGGATCGGCACCGCACAGCCGGCGCCGACGACGACCTCTTCGGTGAAGGTGCCGCTCCCGGCCATGCCGAACACGTCCCCGCCGGGGCGCCTGAAGTTGGGGGTGCCCGCGTTCATGAGGCTGGCCAGACAGAGGTGGGTCTGGCCGCGCTTGCAGGAGGGGCACGCGCCGCAGGCGGGCAGCCAGCAGACCACCACGCGGTCCCCCTGGCTGAGTCCGGTCACTCCGTCTCCGACGTCGATGACCTCGCCCGCGCCCTCGTGCCCGGGGACGAAGGGGGCGGGCTGCGGGAGCACCCCGCTCATCGCGGAGACGTCGGAGTGACAGAGTCCGGCGGCCTTGATGCGGAGCTTGACCTTGCCGGGACCGAAGCCCACCGCCTCGACGTCGTCGAGGACTTCCAGCTTGTCCTGGCCTATCTCGTGCAGTACGGCTGCGCGCATGGTGCGGCTCCCCTCATGGAGTTGTTCAGGAGTGTTCGACGAGCGTGCTGTCGAGAACCGGTGCGCCGTCCCGTTCGACGGCGCTCACCGCCACCGAGACCGTCCCCTCCCCGGTCCACATCTCGATGCGGAGGGTCTCGCCGGGGAAGGCGACCCCGGCGAAGCGGGCACTGAAGGAGCGGATCCTGCCGACGTCTCCGCCGAGCACCGTGTCGGCGACGGCCTTGAGCGTCATGCCGTAGGTGCACAGTCCGTGCAGGATCGGCCGGTCGAAGCCGGCCAGGGCCGCGAACTCCGGGTCGGCGTGGAGCGGGTTCCAGTCCCCGGAGAGCCGGTACAGCAGCGCCTGGTCCTCGCGGACGCGCCGCTCCACCGTGTGGTCCGGGACGACGGCCGGCAGGGAGACCTTCGTGGAGGGCCCGCGCTCGCCACCGAAGCCGCCCTCTCCCCGGACGAAGATCTGGGCCTCGTTGGTCCACAAGGGGCCGTCGTCGTCGGCCGCCTCGGTACGCAGCACGAGGACGGCCGCCTTGCCCTTGTCGTACACCGCGGCGACCTTCGAGGTCTGTACGGCGCTTCCCCGTACCGGGATCGGCCGGTGCACCCGAACGGACTGGGCGCCGTGCAGGACGGCGGCGAGGTCGATGTCGACGCCCGGTGAGGAGAGCCCGCCCACGACACCCATGCCCGCGCCCGCGACGGTGGCGAAGCTCGGGAGCACATGGAGCCTGGACTCCAGGGTGTAGCGCAGCTCGCCGGGGTCGGTGGCGGGGGTGCCCGCGCCGAGGCCGAGGTGGTAGAGCTGGATGTCCTTGTGGTCCCAGCGGATCTCGGCGGTCCTCGGTTCGGCGGCGACCGCCTTCTCGGCATCAATGGGCATGGGAATGCTGCTCCTTGATGGTTGGTCCTGCTGGCGGAGAGACCCCGGCACGGCCGTCCGCACCGTCGGCCGCACCGAGGTCGTGTGCGGACCGGCCCGGACGTCTTCTAGAACGTGTTCTAGGGCCGATGGCCCTATGTATAACGCAAGCCCCAGCAGTTGTGAATACCGCTGACGTCACGTCAGATTCGGTCGGGGGCGGGCCAGTACATTTGTCACGGCCGAGTCCGTACATCCGCATCTGCCGGAGGTGGCCGCCCGCTCCGTACCGTCGACGGCATGACGCAGACACCGGACTCCGCATCCGTGGTGAACTTCGACGGGGCGGTCAAGAACTACGGCGCCGTACGGGCCGTGGACGGCATCGACCTCGACGTACGGCGCGGCGAGACCGTCGCCCTGCTCGGCCGGAACGGCGCGGGCAAATCCTCCGCCATCGCCCTCCTCCTCGGCCTGAACGAGCCCGACGCCGGACGGGTGCGGCTCTTCGGGAACACCCCGGGGTGGGCGGTGCGGGCGGGACGGGTCGGCGCGATGCTCCAGGACGGCTCCGGGGTGCCCCGGGTCACCGTGCACGAACTGGTCGCGTTCGTCGCCTCGACGTACCCGCGGCCGATGCCGGTCGCCGAGGCGCTGGCGCTGGCCGGACTCACCGGATTCGCCGGGAGGCGCGTCGACAAGCTCTCGGGCGGCCAGGCCCAACGGGTGCGCTTCGCGGTGGCGCTGGCGGGCAACCCCGAGCTGCTGGTCCTCGACGAGCCGACCGTCGCGCTCGACGTGGAGGCCCGGCGGGCGTTCTGGGTGTCGATGCGCTCGTACGCAGCCCGGGGCAACACCGTGCTCTTCTCCACGCACTATCTGGCGGAGGCCGACGAGAACGCCGACCGCATCGTCGTCCTCGACGCGGGCCGGATCGTGGCGGACGGCAGCGGCGAGCACATCAAGCAGTCGGTCGGCGGCAGCCTCGTCGCCTTCGACCTCGAAGGGCGCGGCACGGAGGGGCTCGCCCGGCTGCCCGGTGTCACGTCCGTCGAGATCCGCGGGGACCGTGCGCGGCTCCGCAGCGACGACTCGGACGCCACGGTCAGGGCCCTGGTCGCGCGCGGCGCGTTCCGGCGCCTGGAGGTCTCCCCCGCGAGCCTGGAGGACGCCTTCCTCTCGCTCACCGCACACGACGGCACCGCACACGAGAACGCCCACGAGGACGCCCAGGAAAGCGAGACGGTCTGATGCTGGAGTACATCAAGCTCGAAATGCGGCGCACGCTGCGCGACACGATGTTCATGATCTTCGGCATCGGTATGCCGGTGGCGATGTACCTGCTCTTCACCAACATCGGTGCCGGCGACGAGGATTCCGCAGCGTGGAAGGTCACCGCCATGGTCGGCATGGCGGCGTACGGCGCGCTCGGCGCGGCCATGAGCGCGGGCATCGGGGTCTCCACGGACCGGGCGAACGGCTGGCTGCGGCAGCTGCGCGTCACCCCGCTCGCCCCCTCGCGGGTGGTGACGGGGCGGGCCGTCAGCGGCTCGGTGACCGTACTGCCCGGGATCGTCGCGGTGCTCGCCGCGGGCGCGCTGGTCAACGGCGTGCGGCTGGACGCCTGGCAGTGGGTGGCGCTCACCTTCGTCCTGTGGGCCGGGGCGCTCCCCTTCACCCTGCTCGGGCTCGGCAACGGCTACCGGCTGAGCCCCCAGACCATGGGCGTGGCGAACACGGTCGGCCTGATGGCGCTGTCGGTCGTCGGCGGACTCTGGTTCCCCCTCGAACTGTTCCCCGAGTGGCTGGCCTCGGTGGCCGCGTACACCCCTGCCAACCGCTTCGCCGAGCTCGGCTGGGCGGTGACCGGCGGATCGGCGCCCGGCCCCGCCACGCTCGCCGTCCTGACCGGCTGGCTCCTGATCTTCGGCTCGTACGCTGTGGTCTCGTACCGCAGTGCCGGCCGGACCGCCTGACGGGAGTGACGATGCGGGTGATGAGCGAGCAGTACGCCGCCTGGAAGGCCGACTTCCGGGCGAAGCACACGAAGGCGCTCCGGAAGGCGGGGAAGCGCACCGGGAGGAGGCCCGAGCACATGGGGCCGCCCAACGGCTTCGCGATGTTGCCCTGGCTGCTGATGGGGATGGGCTCCTTCTCCAACCTCCTCCAGGGCAAGACGTCCAATCCCTGGGTCGGCGGGATCGGCATCATCACCTTCAACTCCCTCTACATCTATGTGGTGTTCCGGGCCTTCCACAAGGAGAGCCGGGAGGCTCCCCGCACCCGCTGGGCCCTGGTCGCGCTGGGCGCGGTCACCTGCGCCCTCGCTCTCGCGTACGGCGGCAGCTGGCTGCTCTTCTTCATGCTTCTCGGCCTCGCCACGGGCTCGATCACGCGGGGCAGATACCTGGGCCCGGTCGTCCTGGGCTTGAGCGTGCTGGCCGGGCTGATCGCGGGGCTCCGGGACGGCTGGGGCGCCATCAACATCGCGTACGGGACGTTCATCTCCGCGATGGTGACGGCGGCGATCCTCGCGCTCTCCGAGACCGTCAAGGAACTCCGGGAAACCCGCGAGGAGTTGGCCCGCACGGCGGTGGAGAAGGAACGGCTGCGCTTCTCGCGGGATCTGCACGATCTGCTGGGCCACACCCTGTCGGTGATCGTCGTGAAGTCCGAGGCCGCACGCCGGCTCGCACCGCGCGACCTGGGCGCGGCGCTGGAACAGGTCTCCGACATCGAGTCGGTCGGCCGCCAGGCCCTCACGGAGATCCGCGAAGCGGTCACCGGTTACCGCGAAGGCAGCCTGGCCACCGAGATGGACCGGGCCCGCTCGGCTCTCTCCGCCGCCGGGATCGAGCCCGTCGTACGGCAGTCCGGGCCGCCGCTCCCGGCCCAGAGCGAGGCGCTACTGGGCTGGGTGGTCCGGGAATCGGTCACCAACGCGGTCCGGCACAGCGCCGCTTCCCGCTGCGAGATAGAGGTGGAGGGCTCCCCGGAACGCGTCCGCCTGAAGATCACCGACAACGGTCCCGGCGTACGCTCGGAGCAGGATGCGCCCGCCCGTACCGGCACCGGACTCAAGGGACTCACCGAACGCCTCGCGGCGGCCGGCGGTTCACTGGAGGCGGGTCCGGTGGAACGCGGCGGGTTCCGGGTGACCGCCGTGTTGCCGGTGGTCGAGTCAGCAGAGACGGAGCACGCGCGATGATCAGAGTTCTCCTCGCCGAGGACCAGGGCATGATGCGGGGCGCGCTCGCGCTGCTGCTGGGGCTGGAGGAGGACATCGAGGTCGTCGCGCAGGTGGGCGCCGGTGACGAGATCGTGGACGCGGCCCTGCTCTCGCGGCCCGATGTGGCCCTGCTCGACATCGAACTCCCGGGCATGAGCGGGCTGGACGCCGCTGCGCTGCTGCGCGACGAGGCGCCGGACTGCCGGGTGCTGATCCTCACGACCTTCGGCCGGCCGGGATATCTGCGCCGGGCCATGGAGGCCGGGGCGACCGGTTTCCTGGTCAAGGACGGGCCGGTCGAGGAGCTCGCCCAGACGATCCGGAAGGTGCTGCGGGGCGAGACCGTGATCGATCCTGCGCTCGCGGCGGCGGCCCTCGGTGCGGGGCCCAGCCCTCTGACGGCGCGGGAACGCGATGCGCTGAACGCCTCGGTGGACGGGGCGACGGTCGCCGACATCGCGGTGAAGCTGCGTCTGTCCGAGTCGACGGTCCGCAACTACCTGTCGTCCGCGATCGGCAAGACGGGCACCCGCAACCGCATGGAGGCGGTGCGGGCGGCGCGTCAGCAGGGGTGGTTGTAGCGGTTCCGGTCACGCCTTCCGGGACCGGTGCCCCGGCAGCCAGAGCAGCATGAGCACCACCCCGGCGAGCAGCACCGCACAGGCGGCCCGGAACGCCAGGGCGTAGCCGGCCGTGATCTCGGCCTGCGCGACGGAGCCGCCGGTGCGGGCGGCGGCCACGGTGGACAGTACGGCGAGGCCGAGCGCCCCGCCCATCGTGCGCGAGGTGTTGACCAGTCCCGAGACGAGTCCGGCGTCCTCGGGCTCCGCGCCCGACGTGGCGAGGGTGGCCAGTGGGGTGGAGGCGAGGCCCGCGCCGCCCATCATCAGGAGGCCGGGGAGGCAGATCGTGGTGAGGTAGGAGCCGTCGACGCTCATCGTCGACTGCCAGCCGAAGCCCGCGGCGGTGATCAGCACCCCGATCACGGCCAGGTTCTTCGCGCCCGTGCGCACCATGAGGCGGGGGGCGAGTTTGGAGCCGATGACGACGGCGGCGGACGTGGGCATCAGGGCGAGTCCGGCCTGGAGCGGGCTGTACCCGAGCACGTTCTGCGCGTAGATCGTCACGAAGTACCACATGCAGAGCGTCGCGGACCCCATCATGAACATGGCCACGTTCGCCGACGACACCGCGCGTACGCCGAGCACCCGCAGAGGCATCAACGGGGCCGCCGTCCGGGCCTCGACCAGCACGAACACGGCGAGCAGCGCGAGCCCGGACAACAGGGGTACGAGGGTGGCGACGGCGGTCCAGCCCTCCGCTTCGGTCTGCGCGATGCCGTACGCCACCGTGGCGAGGCCCGCCGTGACGAGCACGGCGCCGGGCAGGTCGACGCGGCGCCGGACGCCCGCCCGGCTCTCCGCGAGCCGGAGTGCGGCGCCGATCAGGACGAGGGCGCCGACGGGCACGTTGATCAGCAGCACCCAGCGCCAGGAGAAGGCTTCGGTGAGCGCCCCGCCGATCAGCCCGCCGGCCGCGCCGCCGCCGGCGCCGACCGCCATCCAGGTGCCGATGGCCCTGGTCCTGGCGGGCCCCTCGGGGACGGCGGAGGTGAGGATGGTGAGGGTGGCCGGGGAGAGCACGGCGGCGCCGAGGCCCTGTGCCGCACGCGCGGCCAGCAACTGCCAGCCCTCCTGGGCGAGTCCGCCGGCCACGGAGGCCGCGGTGAACACGCCGAGGCCGATGAGGAACATCCGCTTGCGGCCGTATATGTCGGCCGCCCGTCCGCCGAGGAGCATGAATCCGGCGAACGCGATCGCGTAGGCGTTGACGACCCATTGGAGCGCGGCGCCGCTCAGCGCCAGGTCGGTACCCATGGACGGCAGGGCGACGTTGACGACGGACATGTCGAGGACGACGAGGAACTGGCCGGTACAGGCGGCGAGTACCACGGCCCACGTGCTGGTCGCTCTTCGGTCGGGTATGCGCGTGGGTGTCGAGACGTCAGCCATGGGTGTCATGGTCCCAGTCGGCCGGTGCTCCGTACATCGGTTTCGGGCCGGACTCGGGCTCGGTCTAGCGGCGTAGGACTGTCACGACGGCGGCGCCGCCCAGTCCGATGTTGTGGGCGAGGCCGGTGCGGGCGCCGGGTACCTGGCGGGCGCCCGCCTCGCCCCGGAGCTGCCAGGTCAGTTCGGCGGCCTGGGCGATGCCGGTGGCGCCCAGCGGGTGGCCCTTGGAGATCAGGCCGCCGGAGGGGTTGACGACCCAGCGGCCCCCGTAGGTGGTGGCCCCGGACTCGACGAGCTTGCCCGACTCGCCCTCTCCGCAGAGGCCGAGCGCCTCGTAGGTGAGGAGTTCGTTGATGGAGAAGCAGTCGTGCAGTTCGATGACGTCGAGGTCCTCGGCCGAGAGCCCGGTGGCCGCGTAGACCTGCTGGGCCGCGGCCCGGGACATGGGTGCTCCGACGGCGTCGATGCAGGTGCCGGAGGCGAAGGAGTCGCCGGTGTCGGTGGTCATGGCCTGGCCGGCGATCTCCACGGCCTTGTGCCAGAGCCCGTGCTGCTCGACGAAGCGTTCCGACACGACGACGGCGGCGGCCGAGCCGTCCGAGGTGGGTGAGCACTGGAGTTTGGTCAGGGGGTGGTGGACGGTCCTGGCGGCGAGGACCTCCTCGACGGTGTACGGGTCCTGGAACTGGGCGTAGGGATTGTTCGCCGAGTGACGGTGGTTCTTGGCTCCGACCGCCGCGAGCTGGGCCTCCGTCGTCCCGTACCGCTGCATGTGTTCGCGGGCCGCGTTGCCGAAGATCTGGGCGGTGGGCGGGGACATCTCGAAGCCGTGGGCGGCGGCCATGATGCCGTAGTGCCGGGCGACGGGTGAGGTCTTGAAGTCCGCCGCGCCGCCGTCGGCACCACCGCCGCCGAGCGAGCCGCGTGTCATCTTCTCGAAGCCGAGGGCGAGTACGCAGTCGCTGATGCCGCCCTCGACGAACTGGCGGGCCATCATGAGCGCCGTGGAGCCGGTGGCGCAGTTGTTGTTGACGTTGTAGACGGGCACCCCGGTCAGTCCGAGTTCGTAGACGGCGCGCTGTCCCGCGGTGGAGGGCTGGAAGCAGTAGCCGACGGGGACCTGCTCGACCTGTTCGTACCGGACTCCCGCGTCGTCGAGGGCCTTGGTGCCGGCCTCCTTCGCCATGTCCCAGTACTGCCAGTCGCGGGTCTCGGGCTTCTCGAACTTCGTCATGCCGACGCCGACGATGTATGCCTTCATGGGTACGTCCCTTCAGTCCCGCGGGAGGCCGAGGATGCGCTCGGCGACGACGTTGAGCTGGACCTGTGTGGTGCCGCCCGCGATGGTCAGGCAGCGCGACATCAGGAATCCGTGCACCGCGCGCTCGGCGGCACCCTCGGTGGTCGCGCCCTCGGGTCCCAGGAGTTCCAGGGTGAGTTCGGCGACCTTCTGCTGGTGGGCGGTCTGCACGAGCTTGCGTACGGACGCTCCGGCGCCCGGTTCCAGGCCCGAGACCTGCTGGAGCGTGGTCCGCAGCCCGATGCAGGCCAGGGCGTGGGCCTCGGCGGCGAGCGCGCCGACGCGGGCCCTGGCCGCTCCGTCGAGGTCGGCGCAGCGGTCGATCAGCGCTTCGAGTCCGGTGTCGAACGTCATCTGGTCGGCCATGTGGACGCGTTCGTTGCCCAGGGTGTTGCGGGCGACCCGCCAGCCGTCGTCGACCTCGCCGACGACCGCGTCGGCGGGCAGCAGGACGTCGTCGAAGTACACCTCGTTGAAGAGCGCGTCCCCGGTGATCTCCTTGAGCGGCCGGATGTCGATGCCCCGGGCGCTCTTCATGTCCACCAGGAAGTAGGTCAGGCCGCGGTGCTTGGGGGCGTCCGGGTCGGTCCTGGCGAGCAGGATGCCGTAGTCGGCCCACTGGGCGGCGCTCGTCCAGACCTTCTGCCCGGTGACGCGCCAGCCTTCCTCGGTCCGTACGGCCCGGGTGCGCAGGGAGGCGAGGTCGGAGCCGGCGCCCGGCTCGGAGAAGAGCTGGCACCAGAGGAGTTCGCCCCGCAGGGTGGGCATCAGGAAGCGCTTCTGCTGCTCGTCGGTCCCGTACGCGAGGAGGGAGGGCACCACCCAGGTGCCGATCCCGAGGTCACTCACCTTGATGCCCTGTGCCTTCAGCTCCTGCTGGACGGCCAGTTGCCGGACCGGTCCTGCGCCGAGGCCGTACGGGGCGGGAAGGTGCGGGGCCGCGTATCCGGCCGGGGCCAGGGCGCGGCGGGCGGCGCGGGGGTCGAGGCCGCGGGCGGCGGCGACGGCCTGCCGGGCCTCGGCGCGGTGGCCGGCGGCCTCGGCGGGGAGTTCGAGGGTGAGTTCGCGGCGGGCACCGCTCCCGGCGAGGCGGACGGCGCGCAGCCGGTGGGCGTCACCACCGCCGAGCAGCTGCCGTGCCACCACGGCCCGGCGCAGCTGGAGGTGGGCGTCGTGTTCCCAGGTGAAGCCGATGCCGCCGAGGATCTGGATGCAGTCCTTGGCGCAGGTGTACGCGGCGTCGAGTGCGGTGGCCGCGGCGAGGGCGGCGGTCATGCCCCGTACGTCGGGGGTCTCGTCGAAGGCGCGGGCGGCGTCCCAGGTAAGGGCGCGGGCCTGTTCGAGCCGGACGAGCATGTCGGCGCAGAGGTGTTTGACGGCCTGGAACTGCCCGATGGGCCGGCCGAACTGTTCGCGGACCTTCGCGTATTCGGACGCGGTGTGCAGGGAACGCGCGGCGGTTCCGCAGGCGTCGGCGGCCAGCAGGACGGCGGCGAGGTCGCGGACGGACGCGGTGTCGGTGGCGACGGTCCGGTGGGCGGGGACGCGGACGCCTCCGGCGTGCACCTCGGCGGTGGGACGGGTCGGGTCGACGCTGCCGTGGGGGCGCACGGTCAGCCCCTCGGTGCCGGCGTCCACGGCGAACCACAGGGTGCCGGTGGCCGAGGTGGCGGCGAGCAGGAGCAGGTCCGCCTGGGCGCCGCCGAGTACGGGCGGGGCGGCGCCGTCGAGTACGTGGCCGCCCTCGCTCTCCACGGCGGTGAGGGTGCCCGTGTCGAGGGCTGCCGCTCCGGTGAGGTCGCCGGCCGCGAGGGCCTTGACGAGGTCGCGGAGGCCGTCGCCTTCCTGGTGCGGGGCGGACGCGACCGCCCGGTGCAGGACCGCCGAGGTCAGGACGGTGGCAGCGAAGGGGCCGGGGAGCGAGGCGTGTGCCGCCTCTTCGAGGACCACGGCCAGGTCGAGGAGTCCGCCGCCCCCTCCCCCGTACTCCTCGGGCAGGTGGATGCCGGGGAGGCCCTGCAGGGCGAGCGCGTCCCAGTGGGGCGGCCGGGCGCGGGGCTCGGGCGCAGGGTTCGCGTCCAGGAGTGCGCGTATCTCCTGCGGCGGGACGGCGCGGGCCAGCCCGCCGCGTACGGCCTGCGCCAAGGCGCGATGCTCTTCGGTGATTCCGATGCCCATGCGGTTCCTCGCCGGTCGCAGCCATTGGAACGGCGCAAGAGTAGAACACGTTCCATTCCGAAGGAAGGTCGGAGGACCGCTGGTTTTGGTCCGCTCCGGCTTCGTGTCCCGTTCACCGGAATACCGCGGGCGTACGGAAGCGTTCAGGATGCACACACTTGGGGGGAGCCCGGGTGGTGAGAGCTGCCCGGAGGCCGCACGTATGCGTAGGACGACAAAGGAACAGCCCGCGGGAGAACTCCCCGATCCGGGGAAGGACCGGGCGGGCCGCGGAGTCGTCCCCGTCCTGGCCTTCGCCGGCATCACCGTCGCGGTGATGCAGACCCTGCTCGTCCCCGTCATCAAGGACCTGCCCGCCCTCCTCGGCACCAGCCCGTCGAACGCGACGTGGGTGATGACGGCGACCCTGCTCGCGGGGGCGGTGTCCACGCCCATCATGGGCCGGCTCGGCGACCTCTACGGCAAGCGGCGGATGCTGCTCGCCAGCCTCGCCGTCATGGTCATCGGCTCGCTGATCTGCGCCTTCACCGACGACCTCGTCGTGATGATCGTCGGCCGCGCCCTCCAGGGCTTCGCCATGGGCGCCATCCCGCTGGGCATCGGCATCATGCGCGACGAGCTGCCGCGGGAGCGGCTGGGGTCGGCGATGGGCCTGATGAGCTCGTCGATCGGGGTGGGCGGCGGACTCGCCCTGCCCGCCGCCGCACTGGTCGCACAGCACGCCGACTGGCACACCCTGTTCCTCGGAGCGGCCGGGCTCGGCGTGATCGCGATGGTGCTCACCGTCCTGGTCGTCCCGGAGCCGCCGCTGCGCGCCCCCGGGCGCTTCGACGTCATCGGCGCACTCGGGCTCTCGCTCGGCCTCGTCTGTCTGCTCCTGCCCATCACGAAGGGCAGCGACTGGGGCTGGACCTCCGGTACGACCCTCGGGCTGATCGCGGCGTCCCTGCTGATCCTGCTGCTGTGGGGCCTGTTCGAGCTGCGCACCTCCGCGCCGCTGGTCGACCTGCGCACCACGGTCCGGCGCGAGGTACTGCTCACCAACCTCGCCTCGATCATGGTGGGGGTCGCCTTCTACGCGGTCTCGCTGGTCCTGCCGCAGCTGCTCCAGCTGCCCACCTCGACCGGCTACGGGCTGGGTCAGTCGATGGTGACGGCGGGGCTGTGCGTGGCACCGCTGGGCCTGACGATGATGTTCGTCGCCCCGGTGTACGCCCGTATCTCCGCCCGCCGCGGACCGAAGGCGTCCCTGATGCTCGGCATGCTGATCATCGCGATCGGGTACGGCGCCGGGCTGGGCCTGATGAGTGCCGCCTGGCAGACGGTGATCATCGCCGTGGTGCTCGGGGCCGGGATCGGGCTCGCGTACTCCTCGCTGCCCGCCCTGATCATCGGCGCCGTCGACCCGTCCGAGACGGGCGCGGCCAATGGGCTCAACACCCTGATGCGGTCGATCGGCACCTCGGTGTCGAGCGCGGTGATCGGCATGGTGCTGGCGAACACCTCGGTGGCGATGGGGCCGGTCCAGGTGCCCAGCATGGAGGGGTTCCGGATCTCGTTCGTCATCGCCACGGGTGCGGTGCTGGTCGGCCTGGTGCTGGCCGCGTTCCTGCCCTCGCAGCGGGCGGCGCGCCCGGTGCTGCTGGCGAGCAGCGCGGACGACGCGCTCGCCGCCTCGCCCCCGGTGCGCTCGCCGGACGGGGCCCGCTCCCGCTGACCTGCCCGGACGCCCGGGGCACGGCGGCGGTGGCGGGGCCCGAACCCGTCCCGAAGGTCAGCGCACCGGCGCGTCGAACCTCGGCGTGGTCGTGAGCAGCCGGGAGACGTCCGAACCGGCCGGCAGCTCCTGCGGCTGGGCGCCGCGGGTGAACAGCCGGGCGGGGCGCGCCCCCTGGATCCGTGCCTGGCGGCCGTTGACGCGGAGCCAGGAGCCCTCGCGCAGCCCCAGCACCGGTACGTCGTTCTCCTCCAGGAACTCGGTGAGCCGCTCCTCGCGGGTCTCGCCCTTGTGGGTGCTGGCCGGGTCCGGGTCGAGGTAGTGCGGGTTGATCTGGAAGGGCACCAGACCCAGCGTCCCGAAGGACGGCGGCTGCACGATCGGCATGTCGTTGGAGGTACGCAGCGTGGGGGCCGCCATGTTCGTACCGGCACTGGCGCCCATGTAGGGCAGGCCACCGCGCACGGCGTCGCGGACGGCGTCCAGGAGTCCGGTGCGGTAGAGGGCGCTGAGCAGCCGGAAGGAGTTGCCGCCGCCGATGAACACGGCGTCGGACGCGGCGATCTCGGCGGCCGGGTCGGCGTTCTCGTGCACCCCGCGGACGCTGATCCCGGAGGGTTCGAGCGCCTCGCGGACGCGTGCGGTGTACGTGGCGTAGTCGGCGAGTGCGTAGGGGACGAAGGCCAGTCGGGCGCCGGCGGGCAGGAAGCCGGTGACGGTGTCCATGGCGTGTTCCAGGTAACCGCGGCCGTACTGGGTGGAGTTGGAGAGCAGAAGCAGATTCACTGGGTTCCTCGGAAGAGTGCGTGCGTGGGTCAGGTGGTCCGGGGGCGGCCGGCCTTGGACCTGGGCCGTTGCGGCGGGTGGGTGAGCCGCTGCTCCAGCAGCCGGGCGGCGTGCCGCAGTGCGTCGAGGCGGTCCTCCAGCCCCTCCCGGAACCGCTCCTCGCCACCGCCGAGGCTCAGACTCCCGTACGGCTCGCGCCCCAGGAACACCGGTACGGCGACGGTCGCGATCCCCGCGTCGTACTCACCGACCGTCGAGGCGTATCCCTGGGCCCTGATCTTGAGGAACTCCTGTTCCAGGACGTCCGGGTCGGTGACGGTGCGCTCGGTGAAGCGGGCCATGGGACGGCCCCGGAAGAGCCGGTGGCGCTGCTCGTCGGGCAGGCAGGCGTAGTACGACTTGCTGGTGGCCCCGGCGTGCGCCGGGTAGAGCTCGCCGACCAGCGGGTAGTAGCGCAGCGGCCCGGTCTCGCCCTCCTCCGCCGCGACGCACCGCATGTGGAAGCTGTCGGGAAGGCAGAACAGCACGGTGTCGCCGGTGACCCGGCGCAGTTCGTCCAGGACGGGCCCGGCCAGCAGCTCCAGTGATCCGGAGCGCTCCCAGAGCCGCCCGAGCCGCAGCACGGCGGGGCCGATGCGGTAGCGGCGGGTGACCGGGTCGGAGACCAGGAAGCCCCGGCCCGCGAGGGTGGCGAGCAGGCGCTGGGCGACGGAGGTGTCCCAGCCGAACTCGTCGGCCACCTCCGTGACGCCCCAGTCGGGCCGGGTCCGCTCGAAGGCGAGCAGCACGAGGAGCGCCCGGTCGACGGTTTGCAGGGCACCGGCGGGGGTGCGCCGGTCCAGTTCGTAGTCCGTCATCGTCATCTCACCATTCAGACCTGAATTGCAAATAACGGGAAACAGTTGCGTTCAACGCTATCCGATCCCGAATCTGCTCTCAGCACCCCGTACCGCGCTCTCCCCCGTCAGGCGCCGGACATGTGCCTGGATGAGCGAGAAAGGCCCCCCATGTTGAAGTACGTACTGGACATCGTCGAGCTGCTGGACGATCCCCAGGTCAATGGCAAGGCGGTCGTCGGCTACCTCGACGCCGCGGCTGGGGCCGAGGGTTCGTCCGCGCAGGTCACGACGGTCACCGGCGAGCAGGGCTCGACCGACTTCGTGCTCGTCCGGATTCCCGGCAGCCGGGGCCGCACGGCGGGCGGCAGCGCCCGCACGCTCGGCGTGGTCGGCCGGCTCGGCGGCATCGGCGCCCGGCCCGAGGTGACCGGACTGGTCTCCGACGCGGACGGCGCGGTCTCGGCCATCGCCACCGCGGCCAAGCTCCTCGACATGCGCCGCCGGGGCGACGTCCTGCCCGGCGACGTGATCGTCGCGACCCACATCTGCCCGAGCGCTCCGACGGAGCCGCACGACCCGGTGCCGTTCATGGGCTCCCCCGTGGACATCGCCACGATGAACCGGCACGAGGTGACCGGCGAGATGGAGGCCGTGCTCTCCATCGACACCACCAAGGGCAACCGGATCATCAACCACAAGGGCCTGGCCCTGTCGCCCACCGTCAAGGAGGGCTGGGTGCTCAAGGTCAGCGAGCAGCTCGGCGAGCTGCTGGCCGTCGTCACGGGTGAGCCGTTGGTCACGTACCCCGTGACCACACAGGACATCACCCCGTACGGTAACGGTGCACACCACATCAATTCGATCCTCCAGCCTGCCACCGCGACCGCCGCTCCGGTCGTCGGACTCGCGGTCACCTCGGCCGCCGCCGTCCCGGGCTGTCAGACGGGCGCGAGCCACGAGACGGACATCGCCTCCGCCGCCCGGTACGCCGTCGAGGTCGCCAAGGCGTTCGGCGGCGGCCAGCTGGACTTCCACGACGCGGTGGAGTTCGACAACCTCGTCACCCGCTACGGCCCGCTGACCCACCTGCAGACCTTCGGCCGCACACCCCAGGAGTCCTGATGACAGACACCTCGCAGGCTCAGGTGCGCAGCGCCGAGACCAAGAGCATCGGGAGCGACGACTACGCGCTCTCCCGCGTCCCGCGCGACAAGCGCTTCGGCTTCTGGTCGATGCTGCTGCAGTGGCTGGCCCAGTCCGGATCGATATCCCAGTTCACGCTCGGCGCCACCATCGGTGTCGGCATGACCTTCGGGGACGCCTTCCTCGCCTTCACGCTCGGCGCGGTCATCCTGGAGATCGTGATCTTCGCGATCGGCCTGGCCGGAATGCGCGAGGGCCTGGCGACCCCGATGCTGACCCGCTGGGTCGGCTTCGGCCGCAACGGCTCGGCGCTGGTCAGCTTCGTCATCGCGGTCAGCCTGGTCGGCTGGTTCGGCGTGCAGAACACGATCTTCGGCAACAGCGTCTCGGCGCTGGTCGGCGGACCGTCGTGGATGTGGTGCGTCGTCGCGGGCCTCGCCATCACGGCCCTGGTGATCTTCGGCTTCAAGTACATGGCCCTCTTCGCCAAGATCGTCACGCCGCTGTTCTTCGCGATGGTCGCCTGGTCGATCGTCACCACGCTCAACGACCACTCGATCAGCGAACTGATGAGCTCGCCGCCGCCCGGTGAGACGATCCCGCTGGCGATCGCCGCCACCGCCATCGCGGGCGGCTACATGACCGGCGCCATCGTCTCCCCCGAGATGACCCGCTACAACAGGAAGGGCTCGCACGTCTTCGTGCAGAGCGCCTCGTCGATGATCCTCTCCGAGTACATCGTCGGCATGGTGGGTGTCCTCCTGGGCCATCTGGTGAAGTCCAACGAGGTGTCGCACATCGTGCTCTCCACCTCGGGCGCCTTCGGTGTGATCGTGGTCCTGATGTCCACCGCCAAGATCAACGACTGGAACCTGTACGGCTCCTCACTCGGCGTCGTCAACTTCTTCCAGGTCGTCTTCGGCAAGCGGATGCACCGCGGCGCGGTCACCGTCGCCCTCGGCATCGCCGGCACCGTGCTCTCGGCGATCGGCATCATGACCCACTTCACCGAGTTCCTCTCCCTGCTGGGCGTGGCCATCCCGCCGATCGGCGGCATCATCGTCGCCGAATACTGGATCGTGAAGCGGATGCGCAAGCCGCTGGACGAGACCCGCGAGGCCGAGACCCTGCCGAAGACCTCACCGACCTGGGTGCCGATGTCCCTGGTCATCTGGATCGCCGCGTTCTGCGTCGGCAAGTTCTACGACGGCGGCATCCCCGCACTCAACTCGCTGGCCACCGCCTTCCTGCTGTACTGCGCGCTCGGCCTGCTGGGCTGGATCAAGCCGTACGGCACCTCGACCCTGGACGACGAGGACGGCGCCGTCCCCGCCGCCCCCGCCAAGACCTCCGTAGGTGCAGCATGACCACCCCCGCCTCCGAAGAGGCCCAGAACGAAGTCGTCTCCCTCTGCGCCGAACTGATCAGGTTCGACACCTCCAACCCGACCAGCAACGAGCGGGCCGCCGCCGACTGGGTCGTGGGCCGCCTCGCCGAGGCGGGCATCGAGTCCGAACTGATCGAGTCCGCCCCCGGCCGCGCCAACGTCGTCGCCCGCATCACGGGCAGCGACCCCGGCCGGGGCGCGCTCCTGGTCCACGGCCACCTGGACGTCGTACCCGCCGACGCCTCCGAGTGGCAGGTGCCGCCGTTCTCCGGCGAGATCCGCGACGGCTACCTGTGGGGCCGCGGCGCGATCGACATGAAGGACACCGTGGCCGTCATGCTGGCCACCGCCCGCCACTTCGCCCGCACGGGCACCAAGCCGTCGCGGGACGTGGTCCTCGCCTTCCTCGCCGACGAGGAGGCGGGCGGCAGGTTCGGCGCCCACTGGCTGGTCGAGCACCGTCCTGAACTCTTCGCGGGGGTCACCGAGGCGATCGGCGAGGGCGGCGGCTTCTCCCTCGCCCTCGACGACACCCGCCGCCTCTACCCGATCGAGAACGCCCAGCGCGGCATGGCCTGGATGGAGCTCACCGCCACCGGCCGGGCCGGCCACGGCTCCTCCCCCAACGCCGAGAACGCCGTCACCGACCTCGCGGAGTCCCTCACCCGCATCGGCCGCGAGACCTTCCCGATCCGTCTGATCGAGCCGGTCCGCGCCCTGCTGGAGGAGGCGGCCCGCCTCTACGGTGTCGAGTTCGACGAGAACGACATCGAGGGCAGCCTCGCCAGGCTCGGCCCGGTCGCGGACTTCATGCAGGTGGTGCTCCGCAACTCGGCGAACCCGACCATGTTCGACGCCGGCTACCAGACCAACGTCATCCCGGGAAAGGCCACGGCCCGCATCGACGGCCGCTTCCTCCCCGGCCACGAGCAGGAACTGATCGACACCATCGACCGGCTCCTCCTCCCCTCCGTCAGCCGCGAGTGGGTCAACCACGACATCGCGATGGAGACGACGTTCGACGGCCCGCTGGTCGACGCCATGTGCGAGGCGGTACGCGCCGAGGACCCGGACGGCCACCCGGTGCCGTACTGCAACCCCGGCGGCACCGACGCCAAGGCGTTCACCCACCTCGGCATCCGCTGCTTCGGCTTCAAGGGCCTGAAGCTCCCCCACGACCTGGACTACGGCCGCCTCTTCCACGGCGTGGACGAGCGCGTCCCGCTGGAGGGCCTGCGCTTCGGCGTCCGCGTCATGACCCGGCTCTGGCAGAGCTGCTGACCCTCATATCGCAGCTCTGCCAGGGGACCAGCCCGACCCGGGCTCACCCCGCAGGGTCTGTCGTTCGGATCAGGCCGCACCCCGCGAGCCCGGCATGATCCGAACGACAGACACCGGGCCCCCGCCGTCCTTGACGGCGGGGGCATGCGGCACGATGGGGCGCCGTCGATCGACCGACCCACCAGGAGGAACGCCGTGGCCGCCGAGCCCAAGCCGGAGATCCTTGCCGCGTTCGAGGCCGCCAAGGGCTTCATGCCGGTACGCGAAGGGCTCGCCCTCTACGCGGCGGCGGCCGACGCCGCCACGCTCGGCCTCCCGCTCCTCGAGGTGGGCACCTACTGCGGGCGCTCCACCCTCCTGCTGGCCGACG
This sequence comes from Streptomyces sp. NBC_00234, assembly GCF_036195325.1. NCBI lineage: Bacteria > Bacillati > Actinomycetota > Actinomycetes > Kitasatosporales > Streptomycetaceae > Streptomyces > Streptomyces sp. NBC_00234. Next base: position 2,440,535 of record NZ_CP108101.1, read on the forward strand.
CCGCCCGCTCGGCGGGCGTCACGGCCCTCACCGTCGACCACCACCGGGGCAGCGAGGAGCAGCAGCCCGGCTGGGAGTACCACGACCCGACCGTCGTGGACCCCGAGGTCGGCCTGATGGACACGCTCCCCACCTTCCGCCGGACCCTGCACCGGGCCGGTCTGGAGGAGCACGTGGTGGCCCTGGTCGGCAGGTCCCCGCAGGTCGCCGCCGTCTGGGGCGGAAAGCTCGGCTTCGTCTTCATCGACGGCGGCCACACCGACGAGCACGCGAACGGCGACTACGAGGGCTGGGCCCCGCATGTCGCCGACGGCGGGCTCCTGGTGATCCACGACGTGTTCCCCGACCCGGCGGACGGCGGCCAGGCCCCGTACCGCGTCCATCAGCGGGCGCTGGCCTCCGGAGCCTTCACCGAGATCTCGGTGACGGACTCGCTGCGCGTCCTGCGGCGTACGGGGACGGGTATCTGAGCCGCCCGGATAGGCTCGCCGCGTGCCGTACGACGACAGAATTCCCCCCACACGCCGCGGCCGGCCCCTGCTCACCGCCGCCGCGCTGGCCTGCCTCTCCCTGACCGTCGCCGGATGCGGAGGCGGCGGCAGCGGCGTCGCGACGCCGCCACGCACCGGCGGCGCCGGGAGCGCCGGAAGCGCCGCCCCTTCGGCGCCGGCGTCCACGACACCGGCGCCCTCCTCCGCCTCCGCCACGCCTTCGGCGTCCGCGAAGCCCCTGCCGAAGGGGCCGCTCACGGGAAAGACCGTGGTGATCGACCCCGGCCACAACCCGCGCAACCGCGAACACACCCGGGAGATCGCCCGGTTGGTGGACATCGGCACCGGGCGCAAGGAGTGCGACACCACCGGCACCGCGACCAACGCAGGTTACGCGGAAGCGCAGTTCACCCTCGACGTGTCACGCCGGCTGCGCACCCTGCTGGAGGCACGGGGCGCGAAGGTCGTGATGACGCACGACAACGACCGCCCCTTCGGCCCGTGCGTCGACGAGCGGGCCCGGATCGGCAACAAGGCCGGCGCCGACGCGGCGGTCTCCGTCCACGCGGACGGTTCGGCGACGGGCAACCGGGGATTCCATGTGATCCTCCCCGCCCGGGTGCGGGGAGGCGCGGCGGACACGGCGGACATCGTCGAACCCTCGCGCGAACTCGGCACCCGTATCGCGGGTCTCTTCGTACGTGCCACCGGAAGCGCGCCTTCCAATTACATCGGCGACAAAACCGGTCTCGACACCCGCGACGATCTCGGCGGACTCAACCTTTCGACCGTTCCGAAGGTCTTCGTCGAATGCGGCAATATGCGTGACCCGAAGGACGCGGCCCTGCTCACGGACCCGGACTGGCGCCAGAAAGCGGCACTTGGGATGGCCGAGGGCATCAGCAGCTATCTCAAGGGGTAGTTCTGCGGGGATATTGGGCGGATAGCAACCCAAGGCTCCGGGCCGGGGCACAACCCGACCGGGCAGACGATAGATTCATCCGTACGATGGGGAGCCGCCCCCGAGCTTCGCGCCGTACCCGCCGTTCAGGCGGCAGCGACGACCGCCCCGACGAGACGACCGACTAAGGACCTTCACGTGAATATCCGCTCCCTCACTCGAGGCGACGGCGTGGTGATCGGAGCAGCGGTGGTGCTGTTCATCGCCTCCTTCCTCGACCTCTCCGGTTTCGACTGCCCCGCAGGCGTCAACTGCTCCAGCTTCGACAGCCCGAACGCCTGGGACTCGCTCTCGCTCCTGATGAGCATCTTCCTGGCCGGTGTCATCGGCGCGGCACTGGTGATCGTGGGCCGTTCCATGCCGGGCCGCAAGGTCGTGGGGCTGGACCTGGGCCAGTTCGGTGTCGCGTTCACCGTCTTCTCGCTGTGGACGGCGTTCTGGACGATCATCGACGCCAACGACGCGGGCGCCGGCATGATCCTCGGCCTTCTCGCGACCATGGCGCTGGCGGCCGGTGCGATCGCCACCCCGATGGTTCCGGCGCTCAAGGCCCCGCTGATGGGCGCCCCGCGTCCGGCGCAGCAGGGTGTGCAGGCGCCGTACGGTGGACAGCAGCAGCCCGGCCAGGGCTACGGCTACCCCGGCGCCCAGCAGCAGCCCTACGGCGGCCAGCCGGGTCAGCCCCAGCCGTACGGTGCGCAGCAGCCCGGTCAGGGCGACCCGGCGCAGGCGCACGCCATGCACGCGCAGCAGGCACCCCAGGCCCAGCAGGCTCCGCAGGACGGTGGAGCGTCGGCCGGCGACTTCACGCCGTTCTGGTTCGCGGTGCCGGTGGCCCGTCCGCTGTACGGCGAGGACGGTTCGCCGAACCCGATCGCCGAACTGGCGCCGGGCACCTGGTACCTCGCGGTCGAGCAGCGCGGTCCGGGCCTCATCGCCCAGACCCAGGACGGCCGTCGTGGGGTCCTCCAGGACACCACGGGCATCCAGCGCGGCTGACGCACTCCGACGTGCCTCACGGCCCCTCGCCCTTCCGGGCGGGGGGCCGCTGTCGTACAGTCCCTCCCACGTCGGCGATCTGACGTGGCGTCACGACAGGCCCTAGGGCTGGAGGGTGCGGAATGCGGCTCGGACTCGCTCTCGGATACTGGGGCCGCGGCCCGAATCCGGACCATCTCCCGCTGGCCCGCAGCGCCGAGGAGCTCGGCTACGACTCCGTGTGGACGGCGGAGGCGTGGGGCTCGGACGCCTTCACACCGCTGACCTGGATCGCGGCCCATACCTCCCGGATCCGACTGGGCACCGCCATCGCGCAGATGGCGGCGCGTACGCCCACGGCGACGGCGATGCACGCACTCACCCTCGACCATCTCTCGGGCGGCCGGATGATGCTGGGGCTCGGTCTTTCCGGGCCCCAGGTGGTGGAGGGGTGGTACGGGCGGCCGTTCCCCAGGAGTCCGCTGACCGCGACCCGTGAGTACGTCGAGGTGATCCGCCAGGTCCTCGCGCGGGAGGGGCCCGTCGCGCTCGCGGGGCGCTTCCACTCCCATCCGTACAGCGGGCCGGACGGCACCGGTCTGGGCAAGCCGCTGAAGCCGATCACCCATCCGCTGCGCGCCGGACTCCCCGTGCTGCTGGGCGCGGAGGGGCCGAAGAACGTCGCGCAGACGACCAGGATCGCCGACGGCTGGCTGCCGCTGTACTGGTCGCCCATGCGCCCCGACGTGTACGGCGTGACGGCCGCGGACCTTCCCGAGGGATTCATGGTCGCGCCGATGGCACGGGCGCACGTCTGCGAGGACGTGGCCGAGGGGCTGCTGCCGGTGAAGGCGATGCTGGGGTTCTACATCGGGGGCATGGGCCACGCGGCCCGGAACTTCCACGCCGATCTGATGGGCCGGATGGGGTACGAGGAGGAGGCCCGGCGCATCCAGCGGCTGTTCCTGGAGGGCCGCAAGGAGGAGGCGGTGCTCGCGGTGCCGGACGCGTTCGCCGACGAGATCTCGCTCGTCGGCCCGCGTGAACGGATCGCGGAGCGGCTGGAGTTGTGGCGCAAGGGACCGGTGACCGATCTGCTGGTCACGGCACCGGACCCGAACACGCTGCGGGTGCTCGCGGAGCTCAACTCCTAGAGAACCTGGCCGGCGGATCAGCCGAAGGACGAGCGGTCCAGCCAGAAGTCCAGCAGTTCCGCGTCCCCCAGCACCTCGACCCGGGTACTGCCGGGGCTCAGCCGGCGGTGGAAGACGAGCATCAGGTCGGTGAGCGTGCCGCGCAGGGCGACGGTGGCCTTCCCGTGGGCGTGGCGCCAGCCGAAGGCGTCCTCGCCGAACTCGATCAGCCACTCCGCGCCGGGCACGTCCGTGGCGTGCAGGTGCAGGGAACGCCCGCCGCCGCACAGTTCGACGGCCTCCGGGTCGCCGTCCCGCTGGGCGGCGGCGACGATCTCCAGCCACTCCTCGATGGTGTCGGCCGCCACCTCGGGCGTCACCTCGTAGTCGGCCCGTGCGGCGAGGGCGGCGTCCGCGCGGTGCACGACGGTCTCGTGCGCCATGCGCCGCGCCCAGAACGACGGCCGCTGCTCCGCGGACCAGCTCCAGACCTCGGTGTCGGGGCCCGCCTCGCGCAGGGCCGCCACGGCGCCCTCGGCCCCTTCGGCGAGCCAGGCGTCGAGGGCGCCCGGCTCCTCGCTCTCCGGCCCCGCGCTGCCCGGCACCCGGTCCTCGGGAATGTCCTCGGTGGCCCGGGTCCGTACGATCTCGCCGACCCAGCGGTGGGCGCCGCCGACGTGGACGGCCAGCTCGCGCAGACTCCACTCGGGGCAGGTGGGGACCCGCGCGGTGAGGTCCGCGTCCTTGAGCGCCGCCCGGAGCCCGTCGGTCTGGGTCAGGATCTCGTCGCAGTAGCGGTCGTACGGAAGAAGGGTCATTCGAGCACCCTAGGGCCTCTCGTCCGGATCATGCCGGGCTCGTCTGGATCATGCCGGGACCACACGCGTCTACTGGCCCAGTTGAGAGGTGGACGGGACCTTGTCCTTCACCTCGGCGCCCACACTCGCGCCCGCTTCCTTGATGCTGTTCACGACGCTCTCGAAGACACCGATGTCCCCGGCTCCGGCCTCGCCGTTGCGGAGCTTGGTTCCCAGCTCCTTGAGCGATTCGATTCCGGCCGTCAGCGGGGCGACGGCCTTCGAGAGCAGCGGGTCGCCCTTGGCGTTCTCCGCCGCCGCCTTCAGCCGGTTGTACGCGAACCCGCCCGCGAGCCCCGCCTTGATCAGGGCGAAGGTGCGGCCGTCCGCGCCCTTCTTGAACGAGCCCGCGCGGTACGGCTTCACGATCCACTGGTACGTCGCACCGGCCGCCAGCCCCGCGTTGGCCACGAACCGGGTCTTGGCGAGCTTCTGCTTCGAGGCGGAGGGCGAGACGCCCGGGCTCGCGCTGGAGACGGCGTTCGTCGTGCTGCCGCTGCCGCTTTCGCCGTCCCCGCAGCCGGTGGCGCTCACCAGCACGGCGCAGGACAGCAGCAACGCCACCGGAAGGCGGCGGAGCGGTTGGGGACGGGGCACGGCGGACCTCCCTGACCGGGCATTTCACGGCGAGTGACGCAGCTCGGCACTCCGGGCCAGGCTCGCCCGGCCGGGCACGGGCCGCCAGTCGGACGGGCCGTCCGGGTTTCACTCTGCGTAAAACGGCAACCCGAAGTCCATGTCTCCCAGAACAGGCACAGGAAGCAGTACCGCAGCACGTGTCATAGCCGTCGTGGCCGACGTCATGGCCTTCATCATCGGCTTGTGGATTCTGATGTACCTGCTCGACGCCAACCGGGGCAACGAACTGGTCGAGTTCGTCCGGGAATCCGCCCGCTGGCTGGCCGGCTGGTCGCACGACCTGTTCACCTTCGACGCCGAGTGGGCGCGGGTCGTCGCCGGATACGGCCTCGCCGCCGTCGTCTACCTCTTCATCGGCCACGCCGTGGCCGGCCGCGTCCGCCGCTTCTGAGAAGTCAGCGGCAGCAGTCCGGTTCCAGCCCCCTGGGCAGCCGCTCCCCGCCGAAGACCGCGGTGGTCGCCTCGTCCCCCCCGAGCGCGGCCACCGCGAGCAGCAGGGAGCCCGCGGTCCAGGTGGTGAGTTCCTCGGGCCAGAAGGCGCGGTTGCCCTCGAAGACGTACCCCGTCCAGTACAGGCCGCCCTCGGCGCGCAGGTGCTGGACGGACTGCAGGATCTCCAGAGCACGGTCGGACTCGCCCATCACCCAGAGTGCCAGGGCGAGTTCGCAGCTCTCCCCGCCGGTCACCCACGGGTTGGGGAGTACACAGCGCACACCGAGTCCGGGGACGACGAACCGGTCCCAGCCGTCCTCGATCCGCTTCTTCGCGGCGGTTCCCGTGACCGCGCCGCCGAGGACCGGGTAGTACCAGTCCATCGAGTAGCGGTCCTTGTCCAGGAAGCGCTCCGGGTGGTTGCGGATCGCGTGGCCGAGCGCTCCGGCCGCCAACTCCCAGTCGGGCTGCGGCTCTTCGCGTTCCTCTGCGATGGCGAGCGCGCAGCGCAGGGCCTGGTGGATGGAGGAGGAGCCGGTCAGCAGCGCGTCGGTGACGGGGGTTCCGTCGGCCTCCCGCTTCCAGCCGATCTGGCCGCCGGGCTGCTGGAGGCGCAGGACGAACTCGACGGCGGCGTAGACCGTCGGCCACATCCGGTCGACGAACGCGTCGTCGCCCGTGGCGAGGTAGTGGTGCCAGACGCCGACCGCGACGTAGGCGCAGAAGTTGGTCTCGCGGCTGCGGTCGGTCGGCTGCTCCACGTCGCCGTCGTGGTAGGCGGCGTACCAGGAGCCGTCCTCGTTCTGGTTCCGGGCCAGCCAGTCGTAGGCGCGTTCCGCGGCCTCGTGCTCGCCGGAGGCGTCGAGCGCCATGGCGGCCTCGGTGTGGTCCCAGGGGTCGAGGTGGTGGCCGCGGAACCAGGGCAGTGCCCCGTCCTCGCGCTGGACGGCGCGCAGCGCGGCGACGGTCTCGGCGGCCTGGTCGGCGGTCAGGACCCCGGGCAGTACGAGGTGTTCGGTCCGCTCGGGAGTGCTCACGCCTCGGCCTTGGGAAGGTGGGGCTTCGTCGCGTACGCCACGAAACTCTTGCCGACGACCGGGTTGAGCAGCTGCTCGGCGACGCGGGTGACGGCGGGCTTCTTCATGATGTCCCAGACGAGCAGCTTGTGGTACGCGCGCACCGGCAGCGCCTTGTCGTTGTCCACCCCGAAGGCGCACTTGAGCCACCAGTACGGGCTGTGCAGGGCGTGCGCGTGGTGGGTGCCGTACGGCTTGAGGCCGGCCTCGCGGATCTTGCGGAGCAGTTCGTCGGCCTTGTAGATCCTGATGTGGCCGCCCTCGACCTCGTGGTACGCGTCGGAGAGCGACCAGCAGACCTTCTCGGGGCCGTAGCGCGGCACGGTGATCGCGATCCGGCCGCCGGGCCTGAGCACCCGGACCATCTCGGCGAGCACGCCCTTGTCGTCGGGGATGTGCTCCATGACCTCGGAGATGATCACGACGTCGAAGGAGTCGTCGGGGAAGGGCAGGTTGAGGGCGTCACCCTCCATCGCGGTGGCGGTGGCACCCTCGGGGGCCTCCCCGGCCTCCTTCATGGCGGCGAACCACTTGGCGACTTCGCGGATCTCCTCGGCGTTCTGATCCAGTGCCACGACCTGGGCGCCGCGCCGGTAGCACTCGAAGGCGTGCCGGCCGGCACCGCAGCCCAGATCGAGCACTCGGTCGCCTGCGGCGAGCGGGAAGCGGGTGAAGTCGACGGTCAGCACGAGGGCCTGCCTTCGAGGTCGGAGGTACGGGGTCCGTGGGCGGCGGGGGCAGTCACCTGCGGGCTCCCCGGGACACGATCGCCTGACGGTACAGCTCGGCCGTACCGAGGGCCGCTCTGGCCCAGGTGAAGTTGGCCAGCACCCGGGCGCGGCCGGCCGCGCCGAGGCGGGCCCGCAGTTCCGGGTCGTCGAACAGCCGGGTGAGCGCCACGGCCAGCGCGCCCGCGTCGCCGGGCGGCACCGCGAGGCAGGTCTCCCCGTCGGGCCCGGTGACCTCGGGGATCGCGCCGCCGGTGGTCGCGACGAGGGGGGTGCCGGTGGCCATCGCCTCGGCGGCGGGGAGGGAGAAGCCCTCGTAGAGCGAGGGGACGCAGGCGATCTGGGCGCTGCGCACCAGGTCGACCAGTTCGGCGTCGCTGATGCCCTTGACGAACCGGACGGCGTCCTGGAGACCGTGCCGTTCGATGGCCTGGGCGACGGGTCCGTCCTCGGCCCGCTTGCCGACGACCACGAGGTGCGCCCCCGGGTTCTCGGTACGGAGCTTGGCCAGCGCCTCCACGAGGTGGACGAGGCCCTTGAGCGGGACGTCGGCGCTGGAGGTGGTGACGATCCGGCCGGGCACTTCCGCGACGGAGGGGTCGGGCGACCAGAGGTCGGTGTCGGCCCCGATGTGCACCACCCTGACGCGGTCCTGCCGCACGCCGAGGTGCTCGACGATCTCCTGCTGCGAGGAGCCGGAGACGGTGAGGACGGACGGCAGGCGGCGGGCGACCCGCTTCTGCATGCGGGTGAAGGCGTACCAGCGGCGTACGGAGGCGCGGCGGCGCCTGCTGTCGGCCGCGTCCAGGTCGAGCTGCCGGTCGACGGTGATGGGGTGGTGGATCGTGGTGACGAGCGGGGCGCCGAGGTCGCCGAGCAGGCCGTAGCCGAGGGTCTGGTTGTCGTGGACGACGTCGAAGTCGCCTCGGCGGGCCAGCAGGTGGCGCCGGGCGCGGAGGCTGAAGGTGAGCGGCTCGGGGAAGCCGCCGGTCCACATGGTGGCGACCTCGGCGAGGTCGATCCAGTCGCGGAACTCGCCGCGGCCGGGGGTGCGGAACGGGTCGGGCTGGCGGTACAGGTCCAGGCTCGGCAGTTCGGTGAGCGGGACGCCCTCGTCGAGCACCGGGTAGGGCTGGGCGCCGATCACTTCGACGCTGTGGCCGAGGCGGGCGAGCTCGCGGCCGAGGTGGCGTACGTAGACGCCCTGGCCTCCGCAGAAAGGATTGCCCTTGTACGTGAGGAGGGCGATGCGCAACGGCCGGTCGTCCGCGGCGGCGGGCGCTTCGGTGCCCGCCCGGGGGCCCGTCTCTATGGCCTCAGCGGTCACACTCGGCCCCCTTCTCACTGCGTGTTCGCCGGAGCGTAACCGCTCGCGCTAATCTAGAACAAGTTTCAGACCGGATCGTTCAACGAGCACCGAATCTACCGGCAGGTAGCGTCGGAGTATCCGCCGGATCAGGTGATTCGCGCCACGGCAGGCACCCTGGCATGCTGTGCGCGCCCGGAATCCCGCCCCCCTTGTACCGGTTGCGGACAGAAGCCATGGATGGGGATACATGACAGCGGACGCCAGACCCGCACCGCCTCCTCTGACGGAACGCCAGGAGGCCCGCCGCCGTCGCATCCTGCACGCCAGCGCCCAGCTCGCCAGCAAGGGCGGTTTCGAGGCCGTGCAGATGCGTGAGGTCGCGGAGGCCGCCGGGGTCGCCCTGGGCACGCTCTACCGCTATTTCCCCTCCAAGATCCATCTGCTGGTCGCCACCATGCAGGACCAGCTCCAGCACATGCACACCACGCTGCGCAAGCGCCCCCCGACCGGGGAGAGCGCCGCCGAGCGGGTCGCCGAGACGCTGATGCGGGCCTTCCGGGCGCTCCAGCGGGAGCCTCATCTGGCCGATGCCATGGTGCGCGCGCTGACCTTCGCCGACCGCAGCGTGAGCCCCGAGGTGGACACCGTCTCGCGGCTCACGACGAAGATCATCCTGGACTCGATGGGGCTGGAGCACCCGACGCCCCAGCAGCTTTCGGCCGTCCGCGTCATCGAGCACACCTGGCACTCCGCGCTGATCACCTGGCTGTCGGGGCGGGCCTCGATCGCACAGGTGAAGATCGACATCGAGACGGTGTGCAGGCTGATCGACCTGACGAGCCCGGAGGCCGGTCCGCCCGACGGACCCTGAGACCCGGGCCCCCGCCCATGGCGGGTACCCACATGGGGACCCGTCCAGGTGAGGGTTCCTGCACCATATCGACGGCGCCACGGTGTTCGTACGGTTCGGCCGACATCATCCGAACCACGCCGAGGAGCCGGTCACCATGCGCCGTCGCAGAGCCGTAGGCACCGTCCAGCACAGATCCCTGACCGCAGCCGCCCTCGGCACCGCCGCACTGCTCCTGGCCGGCTGCACGGCCGCCGGGCAGGCGGGCGGCTCCGACTCCGCCGGCGGCAAGGACGAGACCGTCAAGGTGGGCCTGGTCTACTCCAGGACCGGGCTGCTCGCCGCCTACGGCAAGCAGTACCGCGACGGGTTCATGGCGGGGCTCGACCACGCCACCAAGGGCACCGGCAAGGTCGCGGGCCACCGCATCGAGGTGACCGAGCAGGACGACGCGGGCGACCCCGGCAAGGCGGTCTCCGCGGCGAAGAACCTGATCGGCAAGGGATACACGGTGCTGGCCGGCACCACCGACTCCGGCGTCGCCCTCCAGATGGCCCCGCTCGCCGCCCAGAACAAGGTGCTGTACGTCAGCGGCCCGGCGGCCACCGACGCGGTGACCGGGGTCAACGCGTACACCTTCCGGTCGGGGCGGCAGTCCTACCAGGACATCCTCACCGCGGGCACGATGCTCGGCGACGCCCGGGGCAAGAAGGTCACGGTGCTGGCCCAGGACTCCACCTTCGGCCAGGCCAACGTCGCCGCCGTGAAGGCGGTCCTCGGCTCCCGGGGCGCCGACGTCGGCTCGGTGCTCGCGCCTCCCGGGGCGACGGACCTGACCCCGTTCGCCCGGCAGGTGAAGGCGGCCGGAACCGATCTGGTCTTCGTCGCCTGGGCCGGTTCCACCGCCCCCGCCCTGTGGACGGCACTGGACCAGCAGGGCGTGCTGGACGCGGGGAAGGTGGTCACGGGACTGGCCGGGACGGCTTCGTACCCGGTGTTCGGAGCGGCCGGCTCCAAGGTCTCGTTCCTGGCGCACTACTTCCCCGGCGCGGGCGGCGGCAACGCGGTGGAGCAGGCCATGCTGGATTCGGTCGAGAAGGCGGGCGGCACCCCCGACCTGTTCACCCCGGACGGCTTCACGGCCGCCCAGATGATCGTCCGTGCCGTGGAGAAGGGCAGCGCCACCGACACCGCGGCCATGGCGAAGGCCCTGGAGGGCTGGACCTTCGACGGGGTGAAGGGCAGGACGCAGGTCCGCGCCGAGGACCACGCCCTGGTGCAGCCGATGTTCGTGGCCCGTCTGAAGGGGAAGGGCGCGGGCGCCACCCCGGAGCTGGTGAGCACCGAGCCGATGGACGCGGTGGCCCCGCCCGTCAAGCCCTCGGCGGGCTGAGCGATGAGGGCTCCGGACATCGCGAAGGCCCCCGGACGCGACGGGCACGCCTCCGTTCCGGTGCTGAGTCTCGACGGGCTCGGCTGGAGCGTCGGCGGGGCGACCATCGTCGAGGACATCGGCCTGAGCGTCCACGAGGGCGAGTTCCTCGCCTTCATCGGCCCCAACGGGGCCGGCAAGACCTCCCTGTTCAACCTGATCAGCGGGTTGACCACCCCGACGGCCGGCACCCTGGCGCTGGACGGTGCGGACATGACCGCGCAGCCCG